>CAKZWV010000052.1 GCA_937922005.1 uncultured Clostridia bacterium
CACTGAGATGACCCAGATCTTGAGCAACGACCCTAATCTGATGGCGAAAGTCCTCATTGGTAACGCCATCCTAGCTATCCCAGTCTACCTACTATATCTTAGAATCCGCAAAAAACAGGGAGTTGCCCTGGCACAGATGAAAGGGATCCGGGGGCAGGATTATTTGTTCTATATATGCCAAGGAATGGCCTTTCAAGGGGGCTTGGGCTTGCTTTTGAACGGGATTTACCAGTTGGGAAAAAATCTCCCCTGGCTGGCCGATCTGGTAGAAACCTACAATGAGGGTATCCAGTCCAGTCTTTTTCCAGAGGGGGTAGTTCCCTGGCTGACCCTGGTTGGCGGGGGCATTCTCATTCCTCTGGCCGAGGAACTGCTTTTCCGAGGTATTGTCATGGGCGAGCTGGAGAAGGTCTGGCCGGGTAAACCAACCTTACTTCTACAAGCCCTGCTCTTTGCCGCCTTCCATCTGAATTTTGTCCAGGGCTTTTATGTCTTTTTCATTGCCCTGCTTTTGGGGCTGGTTTATCAGCAGTCCAAGAGCCTGATTGCCCCGATCCTGATCCACATGGTGATCAATTCTTATTCCATTATCCTGGGGACCGTAGCCCAACAATCCCAGAAGACCCTAGTCGCCTTTGGACTTGTGAGTTTTACGATGATGATCATAGGGGCGGTCTGGGGAATCCTGCGCTGGAGGGCCCGGAAGAAGTTAGGAAATATCTAGAAAGGATTCTTGCACATGAATTTTGACGCCTTGTATTACAGAGAACCCATGCGCCAAGAGTATATGGGGACCATTACAGCCCTTTGGGTCCGTCCTGACCACACTCTGGCCCTGGTGACCGACGAGACTTGCTTTTACCCTGAAGGGGGAGGCCAGCCCGGCGATCGTGGCACCATCTCCTGGGAGGGGGGCCGGCTCCAGGTGATCGATACCCGTTTTGACAAGGCACCTGGGCAAGAAACCGAGTGCATCACCCATATTTGTGCCTGGCCCCAGGGGCCTAGCGGGGCTAAGACCCCAGCCCAGCCAGCTTGGGACAGCTTATCCCTCAAAGTGGGCGACCAGGTTCAGCTCCAGATCGATTTTGACCGGCGTTTTGCCATGATGCAGATGCACAGCGCTGAGCACCTGGTCTCTGGCCTGGCCCACCAGTGGTACGGCTGCAACAATGTAGGTTTCCATATTAACGAAGGGGAGATGGTCATTGATTTCGACAAGGCCTTGGGCGAAGCTGAAATTCGCCGCCTGGAAGAAGGGACCAACCGAGAGATTTGGGCCAACAAGCCCATCGAGGTCCTTTACCCTAAAGAAGAAGAGTTAGCAAATATTCCCTACCGCTCCAAAAAGCCCTTGTCTGGCCAAGTTCGTCTTATCCATGTGGAGGAGGTTGATACCTGTGCCTGCTGTGGGACCCACCTCGACCATACGGGTGAGATTGGCATTTTAAAAATCCGCCATTTCGAACCCCACCGGGGAGGAACCCGGTTGACGATCTTGGCAGGGAAATGGGCCTGGGAGTATTTGCAGGAAGTCCATGACCAGGCCCAGGCAGTGGGCCAAGCCTTTTCGACTTCGCTCCTGGATATTGAGGAGGCCACCCAGGCGCAGATGACTACAGTGGCTGAGCTCAAGGGCAAGATTATGGCCCTGACCCAGGAGCATCTGAAACAGCTCTTGAAGAGTCCGGCGACGGGGCTTGCGGCCCAGGATCCAGGAGCAGCCTCGGTGGAAAGTCTTTTGATTGACAGCCACATCTTTCTTTTCCCTCAGGCCCTGGAAGGGGCGAATTCTTCGGACCTGAAGACCCTGAGCCAGGCTATGACCGATGAGGCCCAGGCCCTGACCCCCCTCTTTACCCCGGCCGTGGATAAAAAGGGCCAGGCCTGCCTCATGGTGACCCTGAATTTGGGCAAGCTTCCGGACGAAAAAAGACCGGAGGAGGAGGCCTATGCAGCCCGTTTGGTGGCATATTTGCGGACCTTGTCCTTCCAAGGAGGGGGTGGGAAGGGCTTTTATTCGGGCCGCCTCCCTCTCGAGGCGGGAGACCTACAAAGGGCCTTGCTGAAAGATTTTGCGCCGGAGGGAGCGGAAGAACCTGCCTCGAAGGCAGCAGAGAGCGCTGGGAGCCAGGGAGGCGCGAATCCTGCGCCGCAGGGGGCGGCAATCCAGCCCCAGTCCCCCACCCGGCCCCGGCCCTGGAAGCGCTTTGTCCTGAAAGTGGGGTCCAGTACGGTCTGTCGGGCCAATGGCAAGCTGAATTTGCGGCTCTTAGACCAGCTGGTCCTCTGCCTGGCCGACCTCAAGGGCGAGGGCTATGAGATTGTCCTAGTGACTTCGGGGGCCATTGCCGTGGGCGTGAACCGGATGGGGCTGGAAGAGCGCCCAGCCGACATGCCGACCAAACAGGCCACGGCAGCCGTCGGCCAGTGCGAGCTCATGTATATCTATGAGAAATTATTTAATGACTATGGCTACACAACGGCCCAGATCCTTCTGACTAAGGACATCATGGAAGGTGGAGAAAATCGTAAGAATGTAGAGAATACCTTCGAAGCTCTCCTTTCCCTAGGCACTATTCCCATCGTCAACGAGAACGACTCTGTGGCCTACGACGAAATTGCCTACGGAGACAACGACACCCTCTCGGCCATTGTCGCCAGCCTCCTAGGAGCCGACGGCCTGATTCTTTTCACCGATATCGATGGGCTCTATGACGCAGATCCCCGCAAAGACCCCCAGGCCAAACTCATTTCCCATGTAAGCGAAATTGATGACCGGATCCATGACTTGGCAGCAGGCAAGGGGAGCAAATGGGGGACCGGCGGGATGGCGACGAAGATCCAAGCCGCCGAGATTGCCATGGCCCACGACATTGAGATGATTATTTGTCGGGGAGACCGGCCTAAGATCCTTTTTGACATTCTAGAAGGCAAGCCCATTGGCACCTGCTTCACCAAATATTCCCCCACCTATATCCAGTAAAGGAGATCTATCCATGACCATACAAGCCTTAGCCCGGCGTACCAAAGAGGCTTCTTTGGCCCCTGTTCGCTCTTTAGCAGACCGCAACGAACTTTTACGGACCCTCGCCGCTATGTTGGGGGAAAAAGAAAAGCAGGAGTATTTGCTCGAGGCCAATAAAAAAGACCTGGAAGAGGGGAAGACAGCGGGGCTGACCGCAAGCCTCTTGGATCGTTTGGCCTTGAGCCCGACCCGTCTCGAAGGGATGCGGGAGGGCCTCGTCCACCTGGCGGACCTGCCTGATCCCTTAGGGAAGATCTTGGCGGAGCGGACCATTGACCAGGGGATTCACCTGTCTCAGGTGTCGGTGCCTTTTGGGGTCATTGCCATTATTTTTGAGGCTAGGCCCAATGTCACCATTGATTGTGCTGGCCTCTGCTTGAAGTCTGGGAATGCCTGCATCCTCAAGGGCGGCAAGGAGGCCCAGCACAGTAACCAGGCCCTAGTCGCTCTGATTAAAGAGGCCTTGGCTCAGCAGGGCTTTTCCCCTGATCTCGTGAACCTCGTGGAAGGGAGTGACCGGGCGGATACCCTGGCCCTCATGCAGGACCGAGCTTCGGTGGACCTCCTGATTCCCAGGGGGAGCCACCGCCTGATCCAGTATTGCCTGGATAACGCCAAGGTTCCGATCATTCAGACAGGAGAAGGGGTTTGCCACATCTATATCGATAAAGAAGCTAAGCTGGACCTGGCGACCCCCATCGTTCTTAACGCTAAAACTCAGCGCCCCTCGGTCTGCAATGCCTGCGAGTGCCTCCTAGTCCATGAAAGCCTGGCGGCCTCCTATTTGCCCGAGCTCCTTAAGACCCTAACGGCTTTCCCCGTGGAAATCCATGTTGATCAAGCGACCCTTGAGGATCTGACTCAGGCCTGGGCCCCCTGGGGGGAGGAGGGGGAGAGGCTCTTACAGACCCTGGTTCCTATGGCTAGCGAAGAAGAATACCATACGGAGTATTTGGACCTTAAAATGTCCCTGCGCATTGTGCCTTCGGTCGAGGCAGCTTGCGAGCACATTCGCACCTATGGAACGGGGCATTCAGAGGCCATTTTAACTGAAAATGATGAGGCCTGGGCCTATTTTGTGGCTCACGTCGATGCGGCCGCCCTCTACCGCAATGCCTCCACCCGTTTTACCGATGGCTTTGTCTTTGGCCTAGGGGCGGAGATTGGAATTTCCACCCAAAAGATGCATGCCCGAGGGCCCATGGGTCTGGAGGCCCTCACCACCTACCGTTATCTATTGGAAGGGAATGGTCAGATCCGCCAATAGGAGGCGGTATCTGGGTCGGCCAGCCACAAGGACCAACCTTCATTTTATAAAGGAGACTTTCCTATGATGCAAAAATCAACCCAGCCCTCGGCCGGAACCACCAGCCAGCACCCCTATGCCTTGGGCATCCTGGGTGTGGGTCATATGGGCAAGGCCATTGTCGAAGGCCTTATCCAAAATCCAGAATTCCCGACCGATCGCCTGGCCCTATGCACCCACCAAAAGGCCAGTCTGGCCCCCTATGCAGAAAAAGGGGTTGCCATCTTTGACACAGCCAATGATCTAGCCAACCAGGTTGACCTCCTGATTGTCGCCGTCAAGCCTCAGGCCATGGATGCCACCCTTGCCGAGCTCAAGGGGACGAGTTTTCGGACCCTGGTTAGTCTGGCAGCCGGCTTGTCCCTCGGCTATTATCAAGCGGCCCTGGGCAAACCCACCATCCGTCTTATGCCCAACCTTCCCCTGGCCATCCAGGCGGGAGCCACGGCCATGAGCCATACCGACGATGTGCCGGAGGAAGATTTGCAGGAGATTCAAAGGATTTTCGGGAAAATGGGAATGATTGCCCGGATCCCGGATGAGCAGATGCACGACATTATCGTTGTCAACGGGTCTACCCCGGCCTATGTCTTTTATTTCCTCAAGCTCCTGATCGACGATGCCGTCCGGCGGGGAGTTGAACCCCAGGTCGCTAAGGATCTCCTCCTGCAGACTTTTGTGGGGGCAACTGAGTACGCCAAAGCCTCCCCGGAGTCTCTCGACACCCTGATTCAAGCCGTCTGTTCCAAGGGGGGGACCACCATCGAAGCCATTTCAAGCTTCCAAAATGCCCAGCTTGAACAAATATTCCAGGCCGCTAATGAGGCCTGTGTGGCCCGTTCTAAGGCCCTCGGCAAGTAAAGCCCTTAGTAGATAAGGCTTTCGGCAAGTAAAGCAGGACTCTGACCCGGCCCTACTAACCATTAGAAAGAGAGGATCTTTTATGTTTTTCCAGCTCCCTTCCCGTGATAACGGGTCAACCCCTTGCTCTCCAAGCGGGCTTAACGGCCCTCTTCCATCAAGCGCCCACACCGGCTCACGCAAGAGTCACACTTCCGGTCGTTTGCAAAATCTAGCCCTTCTTTTTATACTTTTAACAGCCTTCTCGGGCTTGGCGTCCTCCTGCACCCATAAGGTGGACTTTGTTACCGATACCCAGCCGACCACGGAGGCCACGGCAAAAGCTGATAAGACACAGGCAGAAGAAGAGAACCAAGACGAAACGGCAACGGCCAACCAGGCGGATGCGAACGCCTCCGACGCCAATTCTGCGGATGCCAATGCCTCCGACGCTTCCGACGTCTCTGATTCTAATCAGACCGAAGACGCCAGTGGCGCCAACCCAGAAGCAGCAAATACACCCTCAAAGGAGTTTCAGATGAGTCAAGAACAGACCAATTATGTCGATATTTTAATGGATAGCGGAAATCATATTATCATTGAGTTATTGCCCGACAAGGCCCCTATTTCGGTGGAGAACTTTAAAAAACTTGTCAGTGCCAAGTTTTACGATGGCCTGATCTTCCACAGAATCATTGACGGCTTTATGATCCAGGGCGGCGGACCGGAATTCGTAGGCCGCAAGGACCAAGCCGACACGATCAAGGGAGAATTTGCTTCCAATGGGGTAAAGGGCAACGATATTTCTCATAAGCGGGGTGTGGTTTCCATGGCCCGGACTCCCGACAATGATTCCGCCAGCTCCCAATTCTTTATCTGCAATGGGGATAGCGAATTCCTGGATGGAGAATATGCCGCCTTTGGTCGGGTCCTCTCTGGAATGGAAGAGGTCGACCGGATCGCCAAGCTTCCTAAGGATGCTAACGACTTCCCGAATGATCCTCCCGCTATTCAGTCCATTACCTTCGTCGAACCCAAATAATTCCTAGGGCCATACTTTTATTCTTAAAGGAGCTTGTAGCAACCTTCCTTGTGTAGGACTTAGTTGGTGACTATGAAAAATTTTGGTGAGATTAAAGCCAAACTGATATCACTTCGGGAGCTTTTGCTCCGTGTGGTCTCTCTCTTTTTATTAGGAGGGGGACTATTTTGGATTGCGCGCCATCAGACGGAAGCCCCGCAGTTGACCGATAATATGTTCTTTCAGATGGCTTTCCGGGTGGCCCTCGGCCTCTTCGTAGTCCTCCTGTTGGTCAATCTTCGAGAATTCCTGAGTAAGCACGTATTAAAGCGCTATGATAAGAATGAGCCGGATTCGCTCGTAGAACTACAGAACAACAAAAAATTTAATCTAGCTTCTGATGAGGCTCTTGCCTTACGACACAGTCAACAATCCCTACTTCCGGGAGTATTTGCTTATTTGGAAGAAAATCAGTGGATTTTTGACCGTGAGCTCCCGACTGCCTGGCAGTATTTTAAGGCCCAGCCCCTGAATGCCATCCGCTCTCAGAAAAAGTATTATCGCTTTTTGGTGGCCAAGAATACCAGGCCCAAGTCCGGCGATTTGGAGCGAGACTTGCATAACTGGAAGCAGTTTTTGATGAACCAGGCCAATAGCATGCCAAGTAACATCCTGGTCTATATTGCCCAGGGGGCCGATGCAGTTACGGCGACCAAACTCGGAGTCCCCGTGGCCAACCATTTTTCTCGCTACAAGGACATGGAGCTCTATCTTATCTTGATCGAGCCCGATCATGGCAAGGTCTATTTTCCCAACGATACGACCTTCCTGCCCCTATTCAGCCGCCTCCGCTATGCCCTCATTCGTAAGCGCCTTCTCTCGGAATTGACAGATTATGTTTTGCTCTCCGGGGGCTCGAAGAGTGGCGGTTCTGGTATCGCTGGCAGCAGGACAAGCCAGCGCCGCCCTACCGGGGCACCCTCCCAAGGGTCCACCCGGTCCCCCTATTAGGAGGTGCCCATGGCTGATCCCACCCCATCGACCGCTAAAGCTTCTCACCAAGCTTCCCCTCCCAGGTCTTCAGCCCGCAGTTGGCGTTTGCGATCCCCCCGTTTTTCCTATCAACTGCAACAAATAATCCCTGACGAGTTTTCCGAATCCCCTGCCCCTGTCGAATCTTCTGATTTTTATAGGCCCTCTGACTCCCTTGAGCCTTCTCTTCCTTCTAAGCCTTCTGATGCTTCGCTTCCAGCCTACCGGCTGCTTTTAGGCATGGAGGTTCTTTTGGCCTTGGACCGGCGGACCCGAGCCCCGGGGGGGACTTTTGCTCCTAATGTCACCAAAGCGGATGTGATCTGCCGGGGCATTGAGCGTATCTGGGCGGGAACCTTTCCTCTTTCTGCTTCCCTGGCCGAGGCCGTTGACTTCCTCCTGCACGAGGATCCGGCAGGTCAGGCTTTTTTGCTTCTTTGGAAGGAAAAGCGCCATGAGATCAAGGAGCTTCAGCTGGTTACGACAGTCAGGCGGGCTGGGTTTTGGTCTGCCAGCCAACTGCCTGCCCAGAGGATGCAATGCCTGATGCGAGGGGACCGGGCTCCCATTTCTGTCTATTTTAAACCTATGCGCCTCATGCCCTCTCATGTGCGTAGTTCGCCCTTTTTCTCTGTGTGGGGGATTTTTCGCTATGGACACCCAGAGACTTTGGGCTTTAATTGGTTTCCCCAGCATCCAGGGAGTATTTTCTTAGATAGTTCAAGAAATCAATCGATTTTAGAGAATATCGCCGCCCACGAATTGGGCCATACCCTGGGCTTGGCTGATGCTTACGGGGCCTGGTATCGGGCCTTTTATGAGGCCCCAAATACTCGCAATTATCTGATGAATTCGAATTTCCGTCTCCAGGCTGAGGAGCTGGCCATGATGCTTCAGGCTCAGGCGAGTGGGCGGATGCAATTTTTTCCAGTGAAATTTTCCTTCAAGCACATCGGAAAGGGGTTTCGAGATGAGGTTGAGTATTATACGAGCCGCCTAGAGGCCATGCATAACAAAGATAAAGATAAGTATGATGCTGATTCGTAAGCACTTGGCCTAAACGGGCCGTCCTATTTTCTTTCCTAGGCTTATTCTCGCTTCAATAAATTGATAAAAGCCTTGCCATCTGTTAAGATCGAGGAGATGGTGACCTCCTTACCGGGGGCCACTGGGCTGGCCCTGGTAGGACCCTATGATCGCAGGATCAAGCGCTATCTCGGCCATCCTCTAGGTACAGGAGTCAAACGATGCGAGACTATTTTAAAATTAGAGGCCTAAAACAACCCGAGATTGCTGCCTACATCGAAGAGGTCCTTCGAACGACCGAGGGCATCAATCAAGCTACCATTAATCCCCTCAGCAGCCTCCTTCTGGTTGATTACGACAAAGAGGTCCTCCGCCGAGAGGATATTTTGGCCTGTGTGGACCAATTGGGCTTTCCTGTTGCTTTTGAAAGGGAAGACTATTCCGTTCCGCCTTCTGCGGTGCCCGCCCTGGTCCAGCGGATGGCTACCCTGCGTCGCCGAGAGGAGCGTCAGGGCCAAGACCTATGTCCGAACCAAGACCTATGTCCGAACCAAGACCTAGGTCCGAACCAAGATCTAGGTTCGACTCAAGACTTAGGTCCTACCCAAGACCTTGGCCCTGTTCCAGGTCTAGATCCTGTTGCTGACCTGGGCCCTGTTGATGGTCTTAGCGATACCGAGGAGACCGGGGGCTGGGAGGAAGAAATTGCGGATAGAGAACCGCCAGTCCTAGCTTTAAAAGACTACCTGCAAGCCCCTACAAGGGCTTTAGAGCCCCATGGAGGCTCGCCGGAGGAAAGGGAATATTTGTTATTGGAGGAGGGCCTGGGAAAGCCATTTTCTAGCCCGAGCAGCCCTGTTTCTAAGCCGAGCAGCCCTGTATCTGACCCCAGCAATCCTATATCTGCACCCGGCAATCCCGTAACCGCCTCCAGCAGCTCCCTTTCGGGTCTTAGCAGCTCTGCTTCCGACCTCCAGGTCCCTGCTTCAGGCCCGAATGCCACCGTTGCAGGCCTAGCTCCTTCTCCAACATCTCAAACCAGTCTAGCGGAGCAAGTTGAAAAAGATCAATTATCTTTTGATTTGGCTAGTGACTTTGCCTTATCTTCCGATCTAATAAAAGCGCCAACCCCGAGACGCCTTGCCCACAACCCTCAGGATGTACAAGATTCGTCTCTTTCTAATACTGAACAGAAGCATAAGGGCCCTGGCTCTTTGGAGGAGCTAGAAGAAACCAGCAGTTCTTTCGATAAAAAACATGTGGAAAGCTCCTTAGAGCCCGATAAATCCCTAAATAAATCAAAAGAAAAAGCCCAAGCTCAAGCCCCAGCCCAAGCCGAAGCAGTTGCCAGCCGCCTTTTCACCTATAAGCGGGACCTCTACCGGACCCAGCAGCGAGAAAAGACCATCCTTGCCTGCATCCTTAGCATTTGCCTGGGCCTTTTCACCTATAGTCCTCTGCTCAGTCCCCGGCTCTTTGGCTTTTGGTTAGAACCAGCAAATATTCCCTTATTCGCCTGGATTCAAGGTGTTCTCTTTTTACCGATCTTACTCACCAACCAGGATCTCTTTAGGAGGTCTTGGGACTTGGCCAAGCACGGGCATAGCTCCGGCGAAACCTTGATTGCCCTGGCGGTCGCCCTGACGACCATCCATGCCAGTGGGGTCGGTTTTGACCTCACCCGCCTCAGTCTCAACCAAGAGTTTTCTTTCTTAGCCCGCTACCCCCTGGGTGCCAATTTTCTTCTCCCAGCTCTCGCCCTAACGGCTTACCGGCTGGGAGAGTGGGCCAGACTCCGAGGACGTCGCCGCCATCGCCAGGCCCTAGAAGCATTGGCCCAGGCCAGCCCCCTCCGGGGCCAGGTGGATCAGGCCTTCCAGGACCTGCTCTTACGGTCTGACCGGATGGCTGACCGGGTCAGCGTCTTTGTTCTCTTTTTAGCCCTTTTGATTGGCCTTCTGAGCCTGGCCATGAACAAAAATCTGGAACTCACGGTCTGGCTTACCTATACCATTTTGATGTTAGGGGCCCCTTGGGCTTACCAGGAGTATTTTTGGCAGTCCTGGCAAAAATGCTCACAGTTGGCGGGGCAGCTTGGCCTATATTTTCGCTCTCCGGCCGCTATAGAGACCCTGGGGCGGTCCGAGGCTCTGATTTTCGACGATGCCGGTCCCTTAAATCGGGGAAGCTTCACAGTCAAAGAAATCCATCCCAACCCTGAATTTGGCTTTGCCAAGGAGGATTTGTTAGAATTAGCGGCCTCTCTCAGTTCCTACGAGTCGGATGACCTGGATGAGGCCATCTTGGCAGCGGCCAAGACCCGAGATATCCAGCCCTTTCAGCCCATTTATGCCGAGGTTATCCCTAATCTAGGCAAGCATGTGATTATCTGTGGAAATAGCTATTATGCCGGAAATTTAGACCTCCTAGACCGCTTTCACCTGGCGTCAGAGTTGGCGGAAAAAGAGGCTCGGACCATGGCCCAAGCGGGAAATATTCCCTTGCTGTATTTCAACGAGGATAATTACCTGGGGAGTATTGCCCTCCAAGACCAGTATGTGGCGCAGGCTCCGGCCTTGGTCCATGACTTGAATGAGACTCATGTCAAGTCTTTTTACCTGTATCGCCACCACCCAGCCACGGTCCCTGCCGTGAGTAAACTCCTGGGTCTCTCGCCGGACCAAGTCCAGGCCGACTTAGACCTTCCTGCCAAGCTAGCCCAAGTGAAGGCCCTACGCCAGAAGGAGGGCCCCAGCTCCCTTGTCTTAGGAGAGGGGAGCGCTTTGCCCCTGGTGGAAGCCCATGACCAGGTGGTTTTGGCCCTATCGGAAGCAAATGTGGAGCAAGTGGCCTGGGACGATCCTCAGTTGAACCATGTGAATCTTTTGCTGACGCCGGATCATTTGCCAAGTTTGGTAGAAGCTTTTACCCTCAGTCGAGCTAAGCGCAAGGCGGACCGGGCCTTTACGATCGCTACCACGATTTACCACCTGGGCAGCTTTGCCTGGGCGGCAGTCCTCACCTTTATCTTTTTTGACCTTCCCCTCCATCCCTATCTTGCCCCCTTCATGGCCCTAGGTATGAATGCCCTGGCTCTGGTTTGGGCCAACCATAGGCTTTTGCCAGCAGAAAGCCTGGAAAAACTAAGCTTGAACCAGAAACAACCGGACCGGGGAAGCGAGAACAAGGGAAAGGAAAACGCTGGGGCCAATAAAGACCCAGGAGCTGATAAAGACCCTGAAGCCAACAAGGATTCTGGAGCCGATAAAGACCCTGAAGCCAACAAGGATTCTGGAGCCGATAAAGAATCTGAGGCCAACAAGGATTCTGGAGCCGATAAAGACCCTGAGGCCAACAAGGATTCTGGAGCCAAGAAAGATTCTAGTTCTAAGAAAGACTCTGCTTCTAAGAAAGACTCTGGGACCGAGAATGGTCCTGGGGCAAAGGATAATCCTGAGACCAATAAAGACCCTAGTTCCAACACAGATTCCGAGACCCACAAGGACGCAAGTTCTCATAAAGATCCTGGGGCTACGAAAAACAAGGCTCCTAATAAGACCAAGTATCAAAAGAAAGATGGGACCCCTAGTAAGGCTAAGGATAAGGCCTCAACTTCAACTCATTCCAAGCAAAAATAGAGGCGAAAGCTACATGATAGACATCGAAAGATGTCATAAATTTTATGAGTAAAAATGAAAGGAGACTGCCATGGCAAAAAACAAAGGTCCGCAGAAGGGAAAGGATCGTCAAGCAGAGTCTGAGAAGCTCAAAACGCAGACCTCTACCTTGTCAGACCAGTCAGAAGCCGCCGAATGCACTGACCTTGCCGATCTGACCGAAGCAGCTGATCCATCTGATCTTGCTGATCCATCTGATCTTGCTGATCCATCTGATTCTGCTGATCTATCTGATCCTGCGCTTTCATCCGACTCCAGCGATCCAACAAATATTCCCGCTTCAAATGCTTCCTCAGACTCCATAGAAGCCAGCAAGCAAGAAGCATTCTCAAAAGGCTCTGATGAGGAAAATCCTGGCCGAGGGGATGACGAAGATGGGGACAAGGACGACGATGATGAGCCGACATCCTATGAGGAGATCCGTCGGACGAGAGAGCACCTTCTCGACTTGGTTCGAGCCAATAATCTGACCGCCCTCAAAGAAGAGTTGGCGGAGATGAATGAGTCTGAAATCGCCCTCTTTTTGGAAGAGGTCGAGAATAAGGAAGAAGAGACTGCTATGGTTATCTTCCGCCTTCTCCCTAAAGAGATGGCAGCCGACGTCTTCTCCCACCTTTCCTCCGATGCACAAACTGGTATCACCAATGACTTTACCGACCTAGAGAAAGTAGAACTCTTAAATAGCCTCTTTAACGACGATGCGGTGGACTATTTGGAGGAGATGCCAGCGAGTATCGTGAAAAATTTGGTGAGCAAGACAAATCCGGCAAAACGTGAGGTTTTGAATCGGCTTTTGCTTTACCATGATGATGACGCCGGGTCGATCATGACCAATGAGTACCTGAGTTTTAAGCGAGAAGTCACGGTGGTCGAGGCTATCAATATTATCCGTAAAACGGCAGATACCAAAGAGACGATTTATGTCCTATATATTACGGATGCCACTCGGGTTCTTGAAGGTGTGCTTTCTGTCCGCGACCTCCTCCTTGCCAGGGATGATCAGACCTTGGCGGAGATTATGGACACCAATGTGATCAAGGTGGATACGAAGGCGGACCGGGAAGAAGTGGCCAACATGTTTGATATTTATGACTTCTTGGCCTTGCCCGTGGTGGACCAGGAAAATCGCCTAGTAGGGATTATTACCGTCGATGACGCCTTGGATATCATCCATGAAGAGACGAGTGAAGACTTTGCCAAAATGGCCGCTTTGACCCCGTCTGAGCAGCCTTATTTTAAAACAACGATCCTAGAACAAGTTAAACGCCGCTTGCCTTGGCTGGCCTTACTCATGGTCCTAGGGGTCATCAATGAGCGCATTCTCTCAGGTTTCCAGCATGTCTTTGCAGCAGCCCCTATGCTAGTGGGCTTTATGCCCATGTTGACCGATACGGGCGGTAATGCTGGAGCTCAGTCTTCGACCATCATGATCCGGGGCATGTCTTTAAATGAAATTTCGGCCAAGGATATTTGGAAGGTCTGCGAGAGAGAATTTGCAACAGGCTTTGTTGTGGCCATCGGCCTCGTGATTGTCAGTAGTATCCGAATTTGGCTTACCTACCAAGATTTTCGCCTGATGGCGACCGTCAACATTGCCCTTTTTATTATTATTATCATGGCCAAAGTCGTCGGGGGCGTCCTACCCATTTTGGCCAAAATGTGCAAGATGGACCCTGCCATCATGGCCTCCCCCCTGATTACGACGATTGTCGATAACCTAGGCCTTTTGATTTATTGTTTGGCCGCAGAGGTCCTCCTACTCGAATTTCCGGTGTAGGAGCCTAGCTAGAAACGAACCCTTATCCTGTCCTGCCTCCCTGCCCGGCCCTCTGGCTACGGCTTGCTACGGTCAGCCGGAGAGATAGGGACAAGGAAAAATACGGAGAAAACATAGGAGGAATATATGGAAATTCAACACGAAGCCATAGCAGGAACCATGGAATCCAGCGATGTCTATATCAGCTTATTTCCCGATTCGTCTTTAACGATCGAGATCAATTCACCCAATGCCGATGATTTTTACGAGGATATTCATCGGAATGTCACCGAGGTCCTTCAAGAATACGGAATCGACCAGGGTCGGATTGTGGTGGAAGACCACGGAGCTCTAGCTTGTACCCTCCAAGCCCGCTTGAAGACGGCGATCGGCCGGGCCAAGGCCAGCCAAGGAGGTGAGTCATGCTAAGATCTTTACTC
The DNA here is from genome assembly GCA_937922005.1 of uncultured Clostridia bacterium. Lineage (GTDB taxonomy): Bacteria > Bacillota > Clostridia > Saccharofermentanales > DTU023 > CAKZWV01. The sequence continues at coordinate 14,127 of CAKZWV010000052.1, forward strand.
TTTTTGCCAGGAAATAGTCCCGCCATGCTTTTAAATGGCATGGTCTTACCTGCCGATGCCATCATCATCGACTTAGAGGATGCAGTGGCACCTGACCAGAAGGATGCAGCCCGGGATTTGGTTGCCCAAGCCTTGAAAACCTTGGATTTTGGGACCCGGCAGCTCCTCGTGCGGATCAATGCCCTCGATACCCCCTATTGGAGGGAAGATGTGGCTACCGTCGTTAAGGCGGGGGCCCGGATTCTGATGCCAGCCAAGGTTTCAGGGGCCGAGTACATCCAGACCTTAGATGAGGAGTTGAGCCGGGTGGAGGAGGCCCAAGGCCTCAAGCAGGGCAGTGTCCGGATCTTAGCCCTGATCGAGACAGCCCAAGGAATTGAAGAAGCTCCGCCCATCGCTAAAGCTTCTTCCCGTCTGATCGGCCTTTTCTTAGGGGCAGAAGACCTGAGCGCAGACCTAGGGGCCGAAAGGACCAAGGAAGGAAAAGAAATTTTCTATGCCAGATCCAGAATTGTTGCCTCTGCCAAGGCAGCGGGGATCCTCGCCATTGACACCCCCTTTACCGATGTCCATAACCAGGAAGGCCTCGTCGCCGATACAAAACTAGCAAGAAATATGGGCTTTACCGGGAAGGCTTCTATCTCTCCCCACCACCTAAAGACCATCAACCAAGTCTTTGCCCCCACCCCGGAGGCCATCTTATATGCTCAAGAGGTCATGGCCGTTATTGAGGAAGGGAAGCGTCAGGGCAAGGGGGCCGTCTCCCTCCACGGGAAGATGGTTGATCCCCCCATCGTAGCCCGGGCCCAGAAAGTCCTACAAATGGCCCAAGAACTGGGTTTATTAAAAGATCCATCCAAAGAAGATGCAGCCAAGGAGGTTCGGTAAGATGCAAGATAAGGTGATTCAATCTCTAGAGAAAGCGATCCAACTCGCAGGCCTGGAAGATGGCATGACCATCTCTTTCCACCACCACCTCCGCAACGGCGACCATTGCATGGTCTTGGCCCTTCGGGCTATCGAAAAACTGGGCATCAAGGACCTGACCATCAATGCTAGTTCTTTCTTTGATAGCCAGGCGGAGACCGTCATTGATTTGGTCCACAAGGGAGTCATAACGGGCCTAGAGTGTAATTATATGGCCTCGCAATTGGGGACTGCCGTGAGCCATGGCCTCCTCAAAAAGCCTGTTCTCTTTAGGACCCATGGGGGCCGGGCCTATGACCTTGCAAGAGGGGCTAGCCCTGTCGATGTAGCTTTTATCGCTGCGCCGACCGCCGATCGGATGGGAAATCTGACCGGAAAAGAGGGCCCCGCAGCTTGTGGATCCCTGGGTTACGCCTTTGCCGATGCGGAATTCGCCAAAAAGACCATCGCCGTGACCGACAACTTGGTCCCTGCTCCCCTGGCCAGCTTCTCTATTGCTGAGAACTTCATTGACTACGTAGTAGAGGTCGAAAGCATCGGAGATCCCGCTGGGATCGTCTCCGGGACCACCAAGGTCACTCGGGATCCGGTCGGCCTCCTTATCGCCGAAAAAGCCGCCCAATTGATTGAAGCGTCGGGCCTCCTCCAGGATGGCTTTTCCTTCCAGACCGGGGCCGGTGGGACCTCTTTGGCCGTCGCTGCCGAGGTCCGTACCATGATGCAAAATAAGAAAATCCAGGGGAGCTTTGCCATGGGCGGGATTACCTCTATGCTGGTCGACATGCTCAAGGAAGGCCTCTTCCAGACTATCATGGACGTCCAGTGCTTTGATCTGGGGGCGGTCGAGTCCATTCGGACCAACCCTCGCCACCGTGAAATCACAGCCCTCCACTATGCTTCTCCCTCCGGGAACCCCATCTGCGCTTCTTCATTGGCTGATAGCCTGGACGTCGTGATCCTCGGTGCCACCGAGATGGATACTTCCTTTAACGTCAACGTCCACACAGACTCCTCCGGGAAGATCATGGGCGGTTCAGGTGGCCACTCCGATACGGCAGCCGGTGCCAAACTCGCCATCATCGTTGCCCCCCTCATGCGGGCAGGTCGGCCCCTCCTACGTGACCGGGTCAAATGCATCTCGACCCCAGGGTCTACCATCGACGCCCTGGTTACCCAATTTGGCATCGCCCTCAATCCTGCCCGTCAGGACCTCCTGGAAAAAGTCCAAGCAGCTGGCCTGCCAACCATGACCATCGAGGAAATGAAGGCTCTTGCCGAGACCTACACCGGAGTTCCCCACATCCGAGAGAACCACGAACCCATCGTCGCCAAGATCCAATATCGGACGGGAGAGATCATCGACGAACTGCCCGGCGTCCCGAGCTAAGCAGGTCCGCCCGCACACTGTCCAGAAATTTTCGACTCAGGGCCGGGAAAATCTTGACATTTTTTCGAAAACTGTCATAATAGGAAAGTTAGTGGAGAGCACCAAGAGGTGAGGAAAACTAACAGGATCGTTAGTGGATACCGCCAAGAGGCGAGGGAAACTAACAGGCAAGTTAGCGGAGAGCGCAAGAGGCGAGGGAAACTAACAGGATAAGAAAATAGGATCAGAAACAAAAGGCAGGCTTTGAGAAGTATGCAACAAATACTCCTGTGCCCCCTTTTGTCTCGTCCAGGAAAGGGTGAGGTTTTTTATGGCTGACGAAAAGAAATTATTGTATACAGGAAAAACAAAGAACGTTTACGAGATCGATCAAGATACCTGTCTCTTGGAGTTCAAGGATACGGCGACAGGCCGGGATGGAGTATTTGATCCAGGTGCCAACCATGTAGCGTTAAGCATCGAGGGAGCTGGTCACGCTGGCCTGGCTCTGACCAAGTTTTTCTTCGAAAAGATCAATGCGGCGGGCATCCCCACCCACTTTATTTCGGCTGACCTCGACAAGAACACCATGACCGTTCACAAGGCCGAGATGTTTGGCAAGGGCGTCGAAGTTATTATCCGCTACCGGGCAGTCGGCAGCTTCATCCGTCGCTATGGTCGCTATGCCGAAGAAGGCATGGCACTTCCTGCCTATGTCGAGACGACCCTGAAGGATGATGACCGGGAAGACCCCCTCATCAACTCAGACGCCCTGGAAATCCTGGGCATCATGACCCACAAGGAATATGACGAACTCCGTGAATTAACTAAGAAAATCGGGGCCATCGTCAAAGAAGAGCTGGCCAAGAAGGGGATCGAGCTCTACGATATCAAATTTGAATTTGGTCGTCTGGGTGCCGATCATCATGTGGCCCTGGTCGACGAAATTTCAGGCGGCAGCATGAGAGCCTACAAGGATGGCAAGGTCATCGACCCCATGAAGCTTGAAAAGCTCGTGCTCGAGGCTTAGTTACCTCAAGAGCCCGTGCGCTTAGTCCTAATTTTAGGGCGAGCATAGGCTCGAGGCCAAGTTATCAAAATAGCCTCATTTGAGGCTTAGTCAAGATTAAAAAGCAGATCGATTCTTTCGAATCATCTGCTAGGGAATATTTTTTGAGGGACGGCGTTACTACGGTGATGGCGTCCCTTTTTTTTAATTGGGTAGTCAAGAAAAAATCGGTATATACCCTTGTAAGGCGGCAGCGGGATTATGCAAATGATTTGTGATGTAGTCTACAATATCATTCAAATCTTCTTCAAACAGGGGAAGAAAAGATAGTTTATAAGGTTTCAGCATCATTTACTCTTTCCCTTACTCGGCCAAAAAGCTCCGTTGATGAGGATCGCACGGGAGACTCAGCGGCAGCTGCATCGGCCTCATCTAGTTTCTCTTCGACCCTATCAGTAAGGGCACAATATTGTTCGATGCTCATAACGACCATAGTTCCATAGCCATTCTTGGTAAGAAAGACAGGAGCGTTGGAGTGTAATACGGCTTCTTCAATTTCTGGAAATTTATTTCTAAGATCGGAAACAGGACGAATATCTATCATGTTAACACCCCCTTCGAGAGTTTATTATCATAATTTTATCATAAATAAAATATAATTACGATAGATTGTGTCTAGGCATCCCATTAATCTTTATCCCCGCTTCTTTCCTCCTTAACCTCATAAATCTGGCGGACATCCTTGCGCCTTCCCCAGATGAGCAGCCAGCAAGCAGTCATGGCAATGGCCCCGGCCACCGTAACACACCAGCGATAGTCGAAAATTTCACCCAGAAAGCCGATCAGGAGGGAAAAAACACTCGCCCCAGCTGTCATGAGAACGTTATTAAAAGCATTGATCCGGGAGCGAAGTCTCTCTGGAATGTAACGTTGGACGGCGGCATTGCGCATGATCCCACTATTGGCCCCAAGAAAGCCGCAGAGAGCCCGGTTGACCAGCATCAGGGGATAGGGCAGCCAGAGCAGGCACATATCCATGCTTTCATAGGTCTGATAGACAAAAAAGGCAAAGCCAAACTTTTTCTTTTTGGGGATCTCAATCCGATATTGAACGGCGCTCCCCAGGGTCCGCCCAGCAAATTCCACCACAGAAAAAACCGAGTACATGGCCGCCGTATAACCCGGAAAAGTCCGGAAGAAGGCCACCATAATGGGAGCATAGCCGCTGGCAACGCCATTGGTCACAGCCATATATTCATAGAGACTACGAAGGCCCCGTTCCTTCTGCAGGTACTTAACGGCTTCCCCGATATCATCGATCCAAGCTTTGAGCGAATAGGGGGCTTGGTGTTGGTGGAACTTCTCATCCAACCGAATCAAACTCTCTGTGCCAGCTGCTGCCAAGGAGAGGCCACTTTGGATTAATAAAATCCAAGCAACTCCAAGTGTATCCAAGAGGAGGGCCGCCAGGGGAGTCATGATGACCTTCAACACGGGATAGAGCATGGCTGACACCGCATAGCCCTTTTGCTCAGCATTCTTAGGAATTAGGTCTGGATAAATACTGGTAAAAGCCAGTTCATCTACCGCCCCCAGGCAGGCCAGGAGTAAAGAGACCGCTAGGTAGCCCACGTAAGAAAATTCATATAAAAGCAGCCAGGTCCCCATGCCGGCAAAGACCAAAGCGCTGGCGAGGTCGCCTCCGACAAGAAAAGTCTTCCGGGGTAGACGATCCATAAAGGGTGCCACTAGCACAGGGAGCAAGAGATAGGGGAGGAGCTGGATGGCGACAATGAGCGCTGACGCCAGGGTACTCCCCGTTTCATCAAAGACCAAGAAGGCCAAGGCAAATCCTCCCGCAATCGACCCTATCGTTCCCAGGGTCGAGGCCATAATCACCAGTGTAAAATTTCGTGTCCAAAGTACAGGTTTCTTATCCATCATTCCCACCTCCACTCCTAGGATAGCAGATGGTAAGTTGGATTATTTGCCTTTTATTTGGGAAAATTTGCTAAAAAATAGGCGTTTAAACCTCTTAATATTATGAATTTAGGAAAGTTAGCCGCCAGCTCACCCTAGGCCCCTATATCGCCTTCCCAGGAAAGGCCTCCAAGAGCTCACAAGCTTTCTTATACTGCCTGGTCGCCTTATACCATTCCAGCATCCACGGTAGGTGGAAAGCGGCAAAGCCCGACGGCAATTCCTTTTGAAGGCGGTCGAAACAAGCGACAAGAGACCTCCCATATTCTTCCTGAAGCAAATAATCCTGGTGCTCTAAACGATAGCGTACCAAGTTCAGGATCTGCCTGGCGAGTGTTTGGTCCATTTCGTCTGTATCCATGGTCTGGGCTTGGTCCAAAGCCCTAAGGCCCTGGTCACGGCGATTGGTCTTTTCGCAGCAGATGGCGAGTTTGTGGAGAGCCATCAGACTGGGGTTATCCTGACGAGAAAACCAGCGATAGGCTCTTTCGTATTGTCCCGTTTCGATCCAGGCTGCAGCGCTATTGTAGCCAATGGCCAGGAGGGCTTCTTTATCTTGCAAATCTTCCGCAAGTTCCTGGCCCACCCGGTAGTGGCGTTCCATGTTAGCCAGGTCCTGGGAATTGCAATAGGCGTTGCCCAAGTAGAGTTTGGCCTTCAGCATGATTCGGACTGCTCCATCCCTGCTAGCTAAGTCATAGGCCGTTTGTAAGAAAGAAACGGCAGATGAGTAGTTTCCCATCCTGTAGTCAGCTAGTCCCAGCATCAGGTAACTGTAAGCATTAGGCATGAGGCGAACGGCCTCTTCTTCCCGGCCTTGGAGGATTCTTTGCAAGGCCAATTGCCGGGGATTCATACAGGCTTCCAAGGCCACATCTAGGGGATTTTTGCCCGACAAGAGGGTCAGATCCAGCCAAGCCGGGCACGCCTGATACTGGTCTAAAACCTGACCTTGTAAGAGGGCCTCCAGCTTGGCAAATCTTCCATAGCAGAGGAGGGTCCAAGCTTGGTCTGCCAGATCTTTGGCCTCTTGGCCGAGTCTCGGCTCGATCTTGATGTCGAGGCGGTTCAAGAGGAGGCACAAAATCTCTTCCGAAGGCTCAGCCTTCCCTGCTTCTATCTTGGATAAGTAGGATACGGTGCAGATTCCCCGGCACAAGTCCGCCTGAGTCCACTTGCGCTGGATTCTCATCCGGTAAATAACAAAAGCTTGGTAATTCATCTTTTTTGCCTACCTCTCAGAAAAAGTGATATACTAACAGAGCGAAACAAACAGATAGCCAGTGATTTGGGAACGCTGAAATATTAGGGCGCTTTCCGGAGTATATTTTGCCTATTGGTTAATTGATTAAAAAATCAAGAAAAAATAAAAAGCCCGTAGGCCTAGACCTACGGGCTTTTGTCTTTGGTGGGTACTATTAGACTCGAACTAACGACCCCCTGCATGTCAAGCAGGTACTCTAACCAACTGAGCTAAGCACCCAAAGCTTTCATGACCAGTCAAGTATAACCCATCAAGAAAAGCTTGTCAAGGGTTTTTTAAAAAATTTTAAAAGAATCCATCAAGCTGGCACTAGGAAAGCTTGGAGCACTTTAAGAAAGCTAAGCTTATAAGTACCCTAAGCACTTAAGAGTCCGTCAGATTAGATCGACGTTACCAGTTTTATTCCGGCTTATCCTGGAAAAAGACATCATTCTCTGTGTGTCCTGTTTGGCCCGTACTTTCTGGATTCCCTGCGGCTCCAGTTTTCCCTGTACTCTCCCTGTTTTCTACACGTCCGGGGGCTGCTGCAGACTCTACTGTAGACCCTGCTGGTTGGGGGCTAGTACTGGGGTAAGTGCCAGTGGGGCCAGGCGGAGTGTTTCCCTGGGGTCCGCTATAGAATCCATTGTGCCCTGGGGAAGATGGGCCAGGTCCTGGATAGCCTTGACCGGGATTTGGATAAGCTTGACCAGGGTTTGGATAGACTTGACCTGGATTTGGATAGCTTTGACCGGGGTTAGGGTAGGCCTGGCCTTGGTTCATGCCTGGATAGGGAGGCTGATAACCAGGAGCTCCTGCTTGGCCCATATTGGCTTGGTTCCAGTTGGGTGCCCCATAGGGAGTATTTGTAAAAGGGCTATTGGGGTTGGCTGGATTATTCCAGTTATTCCAATTGTTTTGACCTGGTGCAGAAGCGGGATAGTAGCTAGCATCGTTGTCGGTGTCTATGTTGAAAAGCTTGGAGATATAAAACTGAGCTGCTGGTCCTTGGTAGATATAGACGGGACTGAAGGCCATAACCATGCGTCCAACTGCTGGCAGGATTATATTTAAGGTGGTGATGCCTGGCCCAGCATTGTAGGCCCTAGCTTCGCAAAAACGAAAGAAAATGGCACATGCAAAGAAGAACAGGGATCGGATTCCGGCCAGGGTAGAAAAGGGTAGGAAGCCAATAACATAGGGGATAAGAAAGATCCACCAGAATCTGCCTGCAACAACAATGCAACGCATGATGTTGGATGCGAAGGGAATAAGGGCAAACCACCATGGCTTTCCTGCTTTGCTATTGAGGATACAACCTGCGATAAGATTGAGTATTCCACGGACAAGGAAGCCTAATATAATCCACAAAATCAATATGCTGTACGACTGGAAGGCCTCGCGAAACCAGGTATTAAAGAGGAGATCTTTATTGGGCGTGAGCCCAGTAGCAAGGATAGGGTAGGTAGACCCGTCCCAAAAGGGGCCAAGCCACGCTGACCCGGTGAACAAGGAGCTGAGGTCTGTTATAAGTATGCTCATAAAATTTTCTTTCTTTAGGTGAAATTTAGATGAAAAGATGAATAAAGGTGGATGAATATGGATAATGATTGTCTATCTTAAGGGCGAAGATGGACAAATACGTCCGAACCTGTAAAGATTATTTGGGCTTAGCTCTGGAAAAAAGAGTCACTTCCTGTTTCCGGCGAAGAACCTGCTTCTGGGCCGACTCCTGTACTAGGCATGGTCCCCATATTGGGCCTGGTTCCCATACTGGGCCTTGCCCCCATACTAGGCATAGCTCCCCTATTGGGCATCGATCCCATACCAGGTATGGTTCCCGCTCCGGACATCGTTCCCATGCCAGGCATGGTTTCTGCTCCGGATATGGTCCCCCTAGCTACTCCCGGTGTTGGTCCCAGGGAGCCCCCTGGGTTGCCTCCTGCGCGAGAAGAAACATCGCCTCCAAAGTTAGGATAGGAGCCGGTAGCATTAGGGAAAAATGAACCTTGAGAGGAGCCACTGGAGGTCCTGGAGGGGCTAGACGTTGGGAACATACTGGCTGAGGAGGAAAAGCGATTTTCTTGGGACCAAGGATTGCCGCTGCCAACTCCAGGGGACGAGGGAGAGGAGGGGCTAGATCCCGTGAAGCCTTGACCGGGGTTCGCATAGGCCTGGCCAAGATTTGCAAAGCCCTGACTTGCGTTGGTAAATCCCTGGCTTTGACTGGTCAAGCCCTGGTTCGGATTCGAAAAGCTCTGGCTGGTATTCGAGAAAGTCTGACTTGTATTCGAGAAGCTCTGATTCGTATTCGCAAAACCCTGGCTGGTATTCGAAAAGCCTAGTCCAGAATTGGTAAAAGGTTGGTATTGATTCGTGCTAGGGTAAGAAGTTTGATTGGCAGCAGCTCCGGTCTTAGCCAATTCGTCCTGATTCCAACTTTGCGTTCCGAAGGAGGGATAAGCAAATCCTCCATCGGAGTCGGATGGATTCGTTGGATTAGCTGGATTGGCTGAAGGAGCTGTCTCGGTATAAAGAGTAGGTCCATCATCTCTATGTAAGAATCTGGAGATGTAACCTTGCAGGACGGGTCCCTGATAGGTATAGTCGGGGTGAAAGGCCATAATCAAGCGGGCAATCGTCGTTAAAAAAATCGTAAGGATAGTCATGATGGGCCCTGCCCCATAGGCCTTCGCTTCACAAAAATGGAAGAGGACAAGGCCAAAAGCGATAATCAGGAGGAAGAATAGGATCAGCAAGCCTCTTGAGGGGGCATAATAAAGTGCAAATATGAGGGGGAAAATCCACCAGTATCGACCGGCAACGATGAACCAACGCATGGCGTGGGATGCAATGGGAATAAGCGCAAACCATCCCGGTTTCTCCGCCTTCACATTGAGTCTCCACCCTGCTATAGCGCTTGCCAAGCCCCGGACACCTAAGAATAAAGAGATGGCCAGTTTGCGTCTCTGTGCTTGAAGGAGGGCATTGATAAGCTCTTCTTTATTGAAGGTTTCTTCTGCAGCAACGGCTATAGGCAGTATCATAGTGGCGATTGTAGCGCAGAGGGGCCCATTCAAGAAGTAGCTTAAACATGTTGGCCCAATGAAAATAGAACTGAGACTAGTAATCAGTATGCTCATAGGATTTCCCTTTCTACTGAACGAAGGTGAGTGATCAGACTTACTGGTCTTCTTTTTTGCCTTTTTATGATGCTGACGTCTTTTTTTGTCTTACCATAGACTTTTCCGAGATCTGCTGATCAAGCGTACTCCTTTAATACCTAGCTTTTAAGCTAGTTTTAGGCTAGCACGGAAGGGCTAATTTGTCCAGTTTGCTTTTTGCATATTTTACCTTGAATGTCTATTATAGGCGAAGAAAAAGGGGGGTCAGAAGGCGCAACAAGGAGACGGAGTACCTACCTTTCCCGACCTGTTCCCAATTTGACCCCTGACATTTTTGCCCATGGGCCCTCTGGCTTCTGGTAACCGGCGATGCCGGCGCACAGAGGCTTAGGAGGGAATATTTGACCGGAGGCAAGAAGGATTGTGAGGTACTTATGCAAATTCACGTAATGGATGGCTCTACGATTGACCTTCATGACGCCGCCACTGCCCTTGATTTGGCCGAAAAGATTTCGAGCCGTTTGGCCCAAAAGGCGTGTGCCGCCGAGGTAAATGGAGAATTAAAAGATTTACGGACGACTCTCCACGAGGGAGACACCGTCAAAATACTGACTTTCGAGGATGAGGGTGGACGCTGGGCCTATCGGCACACCTGCGCCCATATTTTAGGACAGGCCGTCCAGCGCCTCTATCCTAAGGCTAAGCTGGCTATTGGACCAGCCATTGATGAAGGCTTTTACTATGACATCGATGTCGATCACACCTTTAGTGAAGAAGATCTTAAGGCCATCGAAGCCGAAGCCCAAAAAATCATCAAAGCCAATTATCCTATCGAATTTTCTTTACCTTCTCATGAGGAGGCCCTGCAAAAATTGAAGGACCAAGAGGCTAGCTATAAGCTGGAAATGGTCGAAGAGTGGGGTGATGATGCCGTCCTTTCTTTCTATACGCAAGGTGAGTTTACAGACCTTTGTGCTGGCCCCCACCTTATGCATACCGGGGATGTGAAAGCTTTTAAATTGCTACAGGTCTCTGGTGCCTATTGGCGGGGTGACGAGCACAACAAGATGCTCCAGCGGATCTACGGGACAGCATTCCCTTCGAAAAAAGAGCTCGATGACTATCTCACCATGCGGGAAGAAGCCAAAGCCCGTGACCACAATAAAATTGGCCGAGAACTCGGCTATTTCACCACCTCGGAGATCATTGGCCAGGGCCTGCCCCTCCTCCTTCCGAATGGGGCGAAACTTTTCCAAATACTCCAGCGCTACGTCGAAGATCTTGAGTATAAGTGGGGCTATGTGGTGACAAAGACGCCTTATATGGCTAAGTCTGACCTCTATAAGATCTCTGGCCACTGGGACCATTATCGCAACGCCATGTTTGTCCTTGGCGAGATCGATGAGGCTGGTGAGTCCGTGGATGGAAGCGAGGTCATGGCCTTGCGCCCCATGACTTGCCCCTTCCAGTATCAGTGCTATCTCACGAAGATGCATAGTTACCGCGATCTTCCTGTGCGGATGAGCGAAACTTCTACCCTATTCCGTAATGAGGCCTCGGGTGAGATGCACGGCCTCATCCGGGTCCGCCAATTTACCCTTTCCGATGCCCACATCATCTGCACCCCCGATCAACTAGAAGATGAATTCCTATCTGCTGTCCAGCTAGGCCGTATCATCTTGAAGGATCTGGGTCTCGATGGGGATGTCTTCTATGAATTCTCTCGCTGTGATCCAGACCATATGGAGGACTATGTGGGTTCCAAAGAGCAGTGGGAGACCATGGAAGCCATGATGGCCAAGATTTTAACCGATAACCATATCGAATATACGGATGGGATTGGGGATGCCGCCTTCTATGGCCCCAAGCTTGACATTCAGATCAAGAACGTCTTTGGCAAACCCGACACCCTGGTGACGGTCCAGATCGATATGACCTTAGCCAAAAATTTCGGCCTAGAGTATGTGGATGAGAATGGGGAGAAAAAGACTCCTTATATTGTCCATCGTTCTTCGATTGGTTGCTACGAGCGTACCATTGCCCTCCTTCTGGAAAAATATGCTGGTGCCTTCCCCCTCTGGCTGGCTCCAGAACAAGTCCGAATTTTGCCCATTTCTGATAAGCATGTCGAGGCGGCCTTCGAGTTACGTAACCGTCTGCGTCAGGCTGGCCTTCGCTGTGAAGTGGATCAAAAGAGTGAAAAAATCGGCAAAAAGATTAAGTTAACCCAAAATGACAAGATTCCTTACATGGTCATCCTGGGAGATAAAGAGGTGGAAAGCCAGACTGTTGCGGTCCGCCAGCGCCAATTGGGTGACCTTGGCACCATGACTGTCGATGCCTTCCTTGACCGGGTCAAAAAGGAAAATGATGAAAAACTCCTCGAGCCGGAAGCTAAGCCAGAAGCATAGTGAAGGACTGAAGCAGAAGCTTGCCTAGAGGCGGAGTTGGAAAATTTGCTAGAGGCGAAGTCGCCACCATCATTGTCTTGCCGGATAGAAAAGGCCTAGCCCCCTAAAGGATAGATAGGCATTTTCCCTAGGTTATCAGGACGTGTTGAGGGTAAAAATAAGGCTGAAGCAGAAATCAAGATATCTTTGCGATATTTTTTCTTTAAGTCGTCAGCGACTTGATCGATGATTTTTGCTTTGGCCTTTTTGTGTCCAAACAAAGCTCCCAAGTCTTGGTAGGTCTCTTTTTGGAGGTCTTGGACCATGATTCGCATCGCTCGGATTCCAAGGACAAAGGGGTGGTGGTCACAAAAGACTTGAAAGGCCAGTTGACTGATATCTTGAGCATGGTTACTCGGCATCGGCATCCTTTGCCGGTAGGAAAACCTACGGAGCTCGCAGTCCTTAACTTCCAGATTAAGTACTTTTCCTTGGAGGCCTTGCTCTCGCAGGGCCCTAGCTAAGCCTTCTGCTAAATCCTGCAAAAAGGCTTGGACTTCCTGGAGGGTTAGCAAGTCCTTGGCGGAGGTGAAGCCACGGCTCAGGCTCTTGGGTGCGGGAAGGGCATTGTGGTCTGCCACAGGTGAATCTTCCTGGTTATGTAACCAGCCCCAAATTTTGGGGCCGGGCAAGCCCAGCTTTCTTTGTAAGAAATCCGGGGGACACTGGCGCAAGACTCCTAAGGTATAGATCCCATAGCGATTCAAGCGGCGTTTGGTGGCCGGGCCAATCCCCCATAGGCTTTCAATGGGCAAGTTGGCAATTTGCTCTGGGTAGCGGTCTGGTCCTAGCACATAGACACTATCCGGGCTGCTCAGGTCATTGGCGAGCTTGGCTAAGATTTTGTTGCAGCTAAGTCCCACAGAAATGGTCAGTCCCAGCTCTGCCTTAATCGTTTCCTTGACCTGCCAGGCCGTCTCTTCCGCTGTTCCAAATAGCTGGTGGCTATTACTAATATCTAGCCAAAACTCATCTAGGCCGTAGCTTTGAAAATTAGGTGTAAAGCGCCTATAGATTTCAGCCGCTGCCTGAAAAAAGTAGGTGTAGGCTGGATAATGAGGAGGGACGATGATGAGGTCGGGACACTTCCCAATGGCCTCTTGAATGGTCTCCCCGGTCTGAACTTTGGCCTTTTTGGCCGCTGGGGACTTAGCTAAGACAATCCCATGGCGGGCCTTTTGGGATCCACAGACGGCGACGGGTAAATCTTTTAACTCTGGACGCAGAACTGCTTCCACAGAGGCAAAATAGGCATTCATATCGCAATGCAAGAGGCAGGATGTTCCGGGGGAAAAGACCGTAGGGGACGCTAAACTTTCTTGGGACCTTTGGCAAGTCAGGCTTATTCCCAATTCCCCTAGCTTTTTCTCTTTTTCTTGCTTATGAGATCTAAGATCCTTGTTTGTCTTGGCATGGCAGGTAAAAGTTTTCTCTTCACAAGCCTCCCTTGAGGAACCTATTTTTTTCTTTTCACTGATCATACGATACTCCTTTCTCCTGACAAAGGGACAAGACGCACTCCCTTGACAAGGGATAAAATCTGATCTAGAATGAAGGTGCAAGTGAAAGTGTAAGTGAAAAGATGCTTTGAGCTTACCCATTTTTTATTTCCCTGTCAAGACCTGGGAAAAAATGTTAGAAAGGAGCATCCATGGCTTATTTTTCACCGGCTGGCTCTGGGAATGGTTCATTTCCTCCTAGCCCAGAGGACTTTGCGCAAGTGCTAAAGAGTAGACGAGGCAGTTTGGGGTTGACCCAAGGACAGCTGGCAGAAGCTGCCTTAATCTCCAAGCGTACCGTTATCAATTATGAGCAAGGCAAGCATTATCCAGCGAATGCCCAAACGGCTCGCCGCTTAGCTCGAGCCCTGAGCATGAAAGTAGAGGATTTACTTCCGAATTTTGCGGACCTCTATCCCGAGGCTCAAGAACCCATGCAGATCCAATCACCGGACTTGGCTCGGGTGGTCTCTGAGATGCAGGTTCTTTTTGCAGGAGCCAGTCTGAGCGATGCCGATAAGGAAGCTGCCATCCATGCCTTAATGGAGGCCTATCTTGACCAAGCCCATGGGGCCTAAGTTTCCATCGCTTGGCCTATTCCGTCCCAGCTTTTTCGCATAAGGAGTCTTCCCGTGTATCAATATCACCTGTGCCGCACCAGTGCGCAAAAACTTAAAAAAGCCTATCCTCAACTAGATCCAGCAGGCCTGTGTCAGGCCCTTCAGATTAGCCTCTACCCCCATACCGATTTTCGTGACCTGAAGGGTATGTTTGCCATGGTCCTGGGCCGACCTTGTATCTTCTATAATGCCAACTTGTCGCTCCAGGAGCAGAAACTGGTTTTGGCCCATGAATTAGGGCATTACAGTCTTCACCAGGAAGTCTTGTTATCTAGTAATGTTTTCTTGGACCACAGTATCTTTACGCCTTTGAGTAGGTTAGAGCGAGAAGCCAACCTCTTTGCCGCAGAGCTCTTGATTGAAGACTCTGAGCTCGTGACCTTGGTAGAAGAGGGAAAGACGGTTAGTGAAATTGGAGCCAGCCTAGGTCTGGATCCCAATATCGTGATCTATAAGGCAGAACTCCTCAAAGATATGGGCATGCCCCTCCAGCTTCCAGGTCCGCCAGATAGTGTCTTTTTGGCCAAAAGGGAGCCGATCTAGGCCTTGTGCCCTTTTTTCGATCATCCGATACAGTTACCTGGCAGCCTAGCCGATCAAGTCACCTGACAGCATTTCCGATACGATGAGATGCCAGCCTGTCCGATACAGTCACCTAGCAGCATCTCCGATACAGTCACCTAGCAGCATCTCCGATACGATTAGCTGTCCGCCCGCTCGGTACGATCAGTTGGCAAACTGTCAGATACGATAAGCTGTCTGCCTGTTCCTTAGCCCACACAATATAGTAACCAGATCCCCTTTCAAATCATTTTAGAGAATAAGCTGTTAGGGCAACATTAGGGGCTAGCCAGTGGCCAAAAGCTCATAGCCAACCCGGTATTTCGATCATATTTTAAAGTAATCTCTACAAATCATCTCAATCCTCCCTTGTTTTTGCATTGTTTCCCTTTTTCTTTTTTGCTTTGCAAAAAAAAAGAAATGGGCTAAGATGTTCAACACTACTATGACGTAACAGATCTGTATCCCTTTTGAGACTTGCGTTACAGGAACGTGCAAAAGGTAACAGAATAGCTTATAATGTTACTGTTATGCCGCTGGCTAGGCATGGGTCTAGCCTTTTAGAGGCACCCGTGCAGGAGGAATGATGTCGAATCACATAAGAAACAATTACGAGAGAGATTATGAAGTCTTCTATGAGAAGGGACTGGACACCGGGAAGATCCCACGTTGGGAACGCTGGGTTTCTATTGGCCTTACCTTCTTGACCATCTTTTTTATCATGGCCGTTATTGTTGTCTATGTTCAAACGTCAGAACGTAACGAACAATCAAGGCAGCTTTCTGTCCTCAATGGGGCAGAGCAGCTGGATTATCGGCTTCAAGAGCAGCGTTTTGCTCGTCAGCCGATTCAGGCTCCACCTTCGTCGCCCCAGCCAGGTAACCGTCAACAGGATGCGGCAGGGAAAAAGAAAGATAAGACGTCTGAGCCCATCGAACCAGCCGTCAATGTCAACCCCGTGACCTACCAAGATGGCGACCCAGAAGCTAAGCCTGAACCGGTATACTACGTGGGCAATGAGTCCCCTGTACAAAAACTGACCCAGACGACTCTTGCGGACCCAAAAGAGAATGGACAAACAACAGCGTCTACTGACACCACAGATCCTACAGATCCACAAGATACGAAGAACACCAAGGAAGACGCTGGGGATGAAGATCAGATTAAGGCGAAACTTCATAATGAAGAAAACAGCTTTAGTGGGTCTATGCCCCTGACTCATGCTCAGAACAAGATTTTTGAGCCTTCTTGGAAAAAAGCCTATGTTCAGGTTGACCTGGCCAACCTCAGAGAAGATGCCTCTTTGGATGCAGAAGTCCTGACCCAAGTTATCAAAGGGGATACTGTCACTGAGATTGAGACCAATGGTGACTGGTCTTTGGTTCAGCTACAAGATGGCTTGAAAGGCTATGTCTACTCCAGTCTGCTCTCTTATGAATACGTAGAACCGAACGAAGAAGAGCCGGAGATGATTTATTCGGCCGAGAAGCTGGAAGAAGAGCAAACACCGTGTAACTTGACTCTTTATTCCAATGCATCTGTGGTCAGAATCCGTACAGCTCCCACTGTCAATAGTGAGATCATCACGGAAATGTACTATGGCAACTACGTTCATGCGGTTTCCTATGGCTACGATTGGTATAAGATTGAGCTAAAAAATGGTAAGTTTGGATATGTTCATGGAAAATACCTCCAGCTGGAACCCATTGAGACGGAAGACCTCTTGGGGAACGAAAGCCACCAAGAAGAAGTGCTGGAGAATATGGCGGAGCAAGGCTATAAGCCGGTGAATCCTGCTACAACAAATACAGTACCTAGCACGGGAGCAGCAGGTGCTCGAGGCATCGTCGACCTGGCTATGCAGTACGTCGGATATCCTTATGTCTATGGAGCGGCAGGCCCTAATGCCTTTGACTGTTCTGGTTTTGTCCAATTCTTACACGCTCAGATGGGCGTTAGTTTAGGCAGAACCACCAATGATCAAGTTTACAATGGTATTGATGTCCCCTTTGCCCCAGATGACTGGTCGCACATGGTTCCCGGAGACCTAATTCTGTTGGCCCAGGGCAGTTCGATCTACCACGTTATGATCTATATCGGCAATGGGCAGGTAGTCCATGCAGGGACCCCAGCCACAGGTGTTAATATCGATAATCTGGCCTATTATGCGAACCATATGGCCTATGTCAAGAGAATCTTCTACTAAAAGTTAAGAGCACTCTGAAAAATGACATGCTTAGCAGGGTGCTTCTACCATTGGGCATGTGACTGAATACGATTGTTTTTCGGAGGAGAGCTAATCCAACATGACAAGACCTGACGGACAGGAGGGGGGCACCTCTCAATCCATGCCTCAAGGCAGGCCGGTAGATAGAAAAGGGAGGGAGGCCGTACGGCAGCCGGGGGTAAAACGTCCCAAACGGTCCTCATCCAGGGTACCAAGTCGGGGAACTCAAGCTCGGTCTCCCAGAGCCCAAGCTCGTCCTAGTATGGGAATCAGGACTGAGCAAGCCCTCGTGCCCAATCCTAGAGTCCAGGTGAGACCTAGGGCTCAGGAGGGCAATACTACCTCCTTTGATCGGCAGGCCCTTTTTGATGAGACTCATGGTCCGGCCAATCTAGCCGCCATCAATTATGAGTTGAATGAGCGCCAAAAGAAACTGGAATCTGAGCAAAGAAGAGCCCAGGTACGCAGAGAAATTTTAGAGGCAGAGATTGCTCAGATGAGGGCGCGGGCCAAAAAGCAGAAGGCAGTCATTGCCTGTCTCTTGGTCTGTTTCATCTTTGCGCTTTTCTTTGCTATTCGATCGATTAGAAATTTCAAGCGACCCTTGGATAGCCCTGTCGGTGTCTTGGGGGATGGCCTACCCTCGCATCCGGCCATGGCAGAGGCAAGCCGTACCACAAAGGCTAGTGAGTCACGCAATGTCCTTCCTCCCGGAACCGACTTGGAGGGCATAGAGTTAGACGGAAAAGATTTAGATGAAACCCGGGAGATCCTAGCCGAAAATCAAAATCGTCTTCTGAAAGATAAAAAAATCACCGTCTTCTTCGATGATAAAGATTTTGATATTCCCCTTACCAAGTTAAATCCAGAAATTGACTACGAGCAGACCTATAAGAACTTGATGGCCAATCCTGGATCCTCTAAAATTCAGACCTCTTTCATCGCAGATCCTACCAAGCTTAAAGAAGAGGTAGAAGCCATTTGCGCTGCTACTGGGTCGAATTCGACAGGTCTACGTGCGACCAGTTTCAATCCTCAGACCATGAGCTTTTCCTTTGCGGAAGGCGATGCGGAAGTTATTGATGAAGAAAAGCTTATCACACAGATTGAGGCTACTTTAAAGACGGGGGCCTTAGGGGAAAAGCTGATTCCCGCTACCAAGACTCTCCCTTCAGAGAAGGTACATAACCAAGACGTGCAAGTTGCTCTTATCGGCAAGGCGTCCACCCAGGTGACCTATAATGATCCTGGTCGAGATAAGAACTTAGAGCGTGCGGCAGCCCTCGTCAACGGAAAAATTATTAATCCTGGTGAGGTTTTTTCCTTCCTACAGACCATGGGAGAATTTACGGAAGCCAACGGCTTCTACCCAGCGGGCATGCAAGCCAATGGGGTGGATATCAAGGGCATGGCTGGCGGAATCTGCCAGGCCAGCACAACCCTCTTCCAGGCCTGCGTCCGGGCCAACCTTGTCTTCCCAGAGCATCACAATCACGATGTTCCTTCCAACTATTGTAAGTTGGGTGAAGATGCCATGGTGGCCGACTGGGCAGACCTCAAAATTCAAAACAATTCGGACTATCCTGTTGCCCTCTTTGGAGGCTTTGAAGGCGTTACCATGCACTTTGAAGTCTATGGTAAAGCCTTTGATCCGGGGGTGACCATTGACTTTGCGGCAGAGCATAATGGCTATGTGGAGCCTCCAGCCGATCAGGTTATTGAAGATCCAAGCTTACCGCCTGGCACCCAGCAGGTCGACCGCAAGCGGACCGTTGGGCAGACCACCAGTCTATACCGGATTTTCTTCCTAAATGGGGTTCCCCAGAGTAAAGAATTTGTCTGTAAGAACTACTACCCTGCCTTTAATGCGGTCATTCGACAAAATACCAAGGCTGCGCCCGCAGAAAGTGCGCCTTCCGATCCAAGTGGAACGACATCTTCGTCTTATGGTTGGGGTAGCCCGTCGGAGCCTTACTCGCCTTTCCCAGGAAATAATTCTTCTCCCGAATGGGGAACGCCGACAAGGAGTCCTTGGGATAATATGCCCGATCCGAATCGCACTCCTTTAACTCCATAAATCCTAGATCACCATAAATTGTTCAACGCCAGAAACACTTTCTAATCCGCTTGGTACCAGATGTAACCTTGGGTGTACATGGCGTTGCGGCGAATGGCACCGTGATAATCAGACCCTGCACTAACGACCAGGCCAAATTGCCTGGCAAGTTGGTGGAGGGCCTTTTGTTGTGAGGGCGTATAGGCCCAATAACCGGCCTCTATTCCCATCAGGCCTTGGTCGACCAATTTTTGGACGAGTCGGTCGAGAGAAGAAAGATGTAATTTATCGAGGGAGTATTTGTAGGGGTGGGCAAGAATGGGCAGGCCACCAGCTTGACGGATAGCGGCCACCCCTTCGGATGCTTGGGGGAGGTCCTGGGTCATTGGAGGATGGGCCAGGGCAGAGACTTTGTTAAAAGCCTCATCGACGGAAGTTAAGTAGCCCTTGTCGCAGAGGAGGCGGGCCATGGTGACCCGGCCACGGATCAGCTCAGGGTCGGGCGGGCCTTCGTAGACCTCTTCCATGGTGATTGCCATGCTTAGCTTTTGCAAATGCTCGCAGATGAGGCGGTTCCGGGCCATGCGCCACGACTGAATTCGGCGGAGGAAGGGGACGAGAGGGGCAGTTTGTCCATCTGGGAAGTAGGCTAGGACGTGGACGATTTCATCTCCTTCCTTGAGGCTCATTTCGACGCCCGGTACAAAATAGGGAAGAGCTGCGCTGGGATCCTGGGCCCGACGTTCCTTTAAAAGACGAATGAGGCTGGCATTGCCTAGAATGGTATCGTGGTCGGTCAGCGCAAAGGCCCCCAGGCGGTGGTCCAGGACGTGCTGGAGTAAGACTTCTAAAGAATCCACCCCATCAGAAAGCTGAGTATGGAGATGAAAGTCGCAGGTCCCAAGCTTTTCTTCCAACTGGGGAAAGCTTGGGCGTAAAGCTGGGGGGAGCAAGGGAAAAGTCATGGCAAAGTCCTCGTTTCTGTATGTTAAGATTCTTCTATGTGGTGTTTCGCTGTTAGAGAGCTTGGGTCCTGTTTTATGATTGGCGCATCTCGAGACCTGCCTTGGCTTGGCCTAAGGGGGGACTGGTGTCTTCCTCAGCAATGATGTAGAGGGGACGGGCCTTGGTCTCTTCAAAGACCCGGCCTAGGTAGAGACCTAAGAGGCTGGTACCAGCAAGATTGATATTGATGAGGAAAAAGAGCAAATATTCCACCAAGGACCAAGACAAAAAGGGATGGCCGCAAAGCCAGGCCAGACCTTGGGCTAGAAGGACCAAGAGATAAAGAAGGTTACTTACACAGGCAAAGCCAAAGAAGAGAGTAAGAGGGCGGTTCGAAAAAGACAGCATGGCGTGGAGAGCCAGAGAAAGAAGGCGGATCTTACTCCATTTGGAAGCGCCATGGAGGCGGTCATCCACCTCGAAATGAAAGGTTTTACGACGAAAACCCACGAAACGGGAGAGACCCCGGTAGAAACTTTCGTGCTCGCCGAGTTGATTGATGGTCTCATAGACCTTGCGGTCGATAAGCTGAAAATCACTGTCATTTTTATAATCTTGGCCGGTTAAAAAAGATAAAAGACCGTAGAAAACTTTGGTTTGGAACCGATAAAGCCATGACTCATCCTCCGAACGGGCTCGGATCCCTTCGACCACCTCATAGCCCTCCTGCCAGGCCTGGATCATTTGTTGAAGGTAGCGGGGAGGGTGCTGGAGGTCGCAATCCATGATGATGGCGGCGTCCCCTCGGGCTGCTTGGAGACCAGCGCGGACGGCCAACTCCTTGCCAAAATTTCGGGAAAAACGCAGGGCTCGGATGGTGAGAGAGTGAAGGCCCGCCGGATCTACGGGCCGTTCCTGGGCCATATAGGAAGAAAGAAGCTTCCAAGTGCCATCTTGGGATCCGTCGTCTACGAAAATGAGCTCGACATCAGCATTTTTCGGAAAATAGGCCGGTAAGGTGGCCAGGGTGGTAGGAATTTGCTCTTCTTCGTTGTAGGAAGGGAGAATGACAGAAAGAAACATATAAGACAAGGACCTCCTGGCGGAAATCATAGCAAATTCCCCGGGTAAATGCTATCATAAAAGCACATGTGAGCCCTGAGCTGGCTCATTTTTCGCTATCCATTGACCTGATCACTTGGACCTGGATCTCGGGCACCTTTTCGCCCCCGGGCTCACAGGCTAGAACCATCAACTAGAACCATCAAAAGGAGAACATATGCCAAATTATCAAAAGAAGAATCTCAGCGACCTCGACCTCAAAGGGAAAAAGGTCATCATGCGTGTCGATTTTAATGTGCCCATGAACGACCAGGGCGAAATTACGGATGATAAGCGGATTAAAGCAGCTCTTTCCAGCATCCAAGAAATCTTGGACCAGGGGGCTGCTTTACTTTTAGTGACCCACTTAGGCCGTCCGAAAAATGGCTTTGAAGACAAATATTCCCTCAAGCCTGTCGCCAAGCACCTAGCTGCCCTGCTTAACCGGGAGGTGATCATGGCTGCGGATGTGGTGGGCCCGGATGCCCAAGAGAAAGCGAAGTCCTTGAAGGCTGGCCAGGTCCTCCTCTTGGAGAATGTCCGCTTCCATCCAGAAGAGACTAAAAACGATCCCAGCTTTGCCAAGCAGCTGGCCAGTATGGCAGACCTTTATGTCAACGACGCCTTTGGGACGGCCCATAGGGCCCATGCCTCCACGGAAGGATTGGCCCACTTCCTGCCATCGGCGGTGGGACATTTGGTGGAGAAAGAGTTGCAGGCGATGGGGGAGACCCTGAACCATCCTGACCGGCCATTTACTGCTATCTTGGGTGGGGCCAAAGTTTCGGACAAGATTCAGGTGATCAAAAATCTCTTGGATAAGGTCGACAACCTCCTCATTGGAGGGGCCATGGCCTTTACCTTCCTGAAAGCCCAGGGGGCTGAGATTGGCAAATCCCTTTGCGAGGAGGAGTATTTGGACTTGGCTAAGGGCTTGTTGGCTGAGGCCCAGGAGAAGGGGGTTAAGCTTTACCTACCTGAGGATGTTGTGGAGGCGGCGGCCTTTGCGGCGGATGCGGACCATGATGTGTGTCCTGCCATGCAGCTGAAGGAGACCTATATGGGCCTAGATATTGGGCCTAAGACCCGGGAGACTTACCGGGAGGTGGTCCTGGCTTCCAAGACCGTAGTCTGGAACGGCCCCATGGGTGTCTTTGAGATGCCTGCCTTTGCTGAGGGTACCAAGGCTGTGGCCCAGGCCCTGGCTGATAGCAAGGCCGTCACCATCATTGGCGGCGGGGATTCTGCTGCAGCCATCAAGCAGCTGGGCCTCGAAGATGCAGTGACCCATGTGTCGACCGGGGGCGGGGCTTCCCTAGAACTCTTGGAAGGCAAGACCTTGCCGGGTATTGATGCGGTGATGGATAAGAAGGGGAGGAGGATTTTCGCCTGTGGGAATCGGAAGATGAACCTGGAGAATCCGGCAGCTTCTCACAAGTTTAACCTGGCCCTGCTGGAAGCCCTGGCCCCCTTGGCCAAGAAAGAGGGGGGCATCCAGGCGAGAATGGGAGCTGGGATGCCCTATACCGCCCTGCCTGGGGCACTAGAGGACTTTGCGGGGACCGATTTTAAGGTTCTGGCAGAAAATTGTCACTTTGAAGATAAGGGAGCCTATACCGGGGAGATTTCTCCCAAGGCCCTGGCTGAGATGGGTGTCTGGGGCGTGATCCTGGGCCACTCGGAGAGACGGGAGTATTTTGCCGAGACGGATGAGCTCATCAATAAAAAGATCAAGGCAGCCCGGGCTTGGGGGCTCCAGGTCATCCTGTGCTGCGGCGAGTCTTTGGCCATCCGGGAAGAGGGAACCTATCTTGACTTTATCCGGAACCAGATCCAGAAGGCCCTGGCGGAGATTCCGGCCAAGGAATTGCCCTTTATAACCATTGCCTATGAGCCTATCTGGGCCATCGGGACCGGGAAGACAGCTTCGACCGACCAGGCTGAGGAGGTTTGCCGGGAGATTCGTAATGAAGTGGCTTCCCTCTACAACGAGGACCTGGCAGAGGCCATGACCATCCTCTATGGTGGGTCCGTTAACGATAAGAATGCAGCTGGTCTCTTTGGAGCCGCTGATATCGACGGGGGCCTTATTGGCGGAGCCTGCCTCAAGGCAGATGGTTACGCCACCATTGTCGACTTGGCTTCTACCGCAACGAAAGAAAAAGCCAAGGCCTAAGCGTAAGCCACGGCCCAAGCCTAAGGCTTGCCTAAGCGAAAGGTACGCTGAGGCTGAGGCTCGTGCTTGGGCCCAGCCCGGCTTGGGCTGGCAACTTGAAAAAAATCAAGCCCTCTGCTAGGCTATTTGTAGCGCCTTGAGGAGGTTCTGTGGGCCATTCCCAGGACTACTTGAGATCCAGACACCCCTTTTAAGCCGCTAGGCATCCTGGTGATCCATGAAGGATCCGTGAGATCCTGCGGCTTCTTTGGGCGGCTTGGTCCCCTCAAGAACCTAGGGAGCATTTGTTGCCCCACCCAAGTTTGCATTTTGTTCAACAATCGTGTTCATACTTAATCAAAAAGGAGATATTTATGTCCAAAGAAAAAAAGTTCATGACGATGGACGGTAATACCGCCGCAGCGATGACCGCTTATGGTTTCTCAGAAGTTGCCGGTATTTACCCCATTACCCCTTCGTCCCCCATGGCCGATATGGTCGACCAGTGGGCGCAAGCTGGTCGGAAGAATATTTTTGGCCAGGAAGTCGAGGTCGTTGAGATGCAGTCCGAAGCTGGTGCTGCGGCTGTCGTCCATGGGTCCTTAGGAACCGGGGCGTTGACGACCACCTTTACAGCTTCTCAAGGCTTGTTGCTGATGATCCCCAACATGTATAAGATCGCTGGTGAACTGCTTCCCGCCGTCTTCCATGTGGCAGCTCGTACCGTGGCGTCTCACGCCCTGTCCATTTTCGGGGACCACTCAGACGTCATGGCTTGTCGGCAGACCGGATTTGCCATGCTGTCCTCGGCTTCTGTCCAAGAGGCACACGATTTAGCCGCTATTGCCCACTTATCCGCCATTAAGGGTCGGGTTCCTTTCCTCCATTTCTTTGACGGGTTCAGAACCTCCCACGAAATTCAAAAAATTGAAGTCCTCGACACCAATGATCTAGCTTCTTTGGTTGACCAAGAGGCTCTGGAGGCCTTCCGGAACAGAGCACTATCTCCAAACCATCCTACCCAGCGTGGTACGGCTCAAAACCCAGATATCTTCTTCCAGGTAAGTGAAGCCGCCAACCCCTATTACATCGCCATTCCTGAGATCGTTAAGAATTACATGGATGAGTTTGGTAAGATCACGGGCCGTGAATATGCTCCTTATGTCTATACCGGGGCTGAGGATGCCGACCGGCTTATTATCTGCATGGGCAGCGTAGCTGAGACCGTGAAAGAGACCGTCAACTACCTCAATGCCCATGGCGAAAAAGTGGGCGTCTTGAATGTCCACCTGTATCGGCCTTTCGCCATCGAGATGTTCCTCGATGCCATCCCCAAGACCGTAAAGAGAATTGCCGTCTTGGATCGCTGCAAGGAGCCTGGTGCTACCGCAGAACCCATGTATCTCGATGTTGTGGATGCCTACAAGAATGTAGAAAATGCTCCCACCATCGTTGGCGGCCGTTATGGTCTTTCTTCTAAGGACACTGACCCTGATCAGATTTTCGCCGTCTTCAAGATGCTCGCCGAGGATCCGAAGCAGCACTTCACCATCGGCATCAATGACGACGTAACCCACCTGTCGCTCCCTGTTGGGAAGAATCCTGATATCGCGCCAGAGGGATTATTTGCTGCACGCTTCTGGGGCTTGGGCTCTGATGGTACGGTTGGAGCGAATAAGAACTCCATCAAGATCATCGGGGACCACACACCCATGTATGCTCAGGCTTATTTCAGCTATGACTCGAAGAAGTCTGGTGGTATTACGATCTCTGACCTGCGTTTCGGGAAAACGCCGATCCACCTGCCCTACCTGGTCAACCAGGCCGATTTTATCGCCTGCCACAACCAGGCTTACCTGGATAAATACGATATCCTTGGGCCGCTGAAAGAGGGTGGTTCCTTCCTGCTTAACACCGTTTGGAAGAAGGAGGAGCTGGAGGAGAAGCTGCCGAATAAGATTAAGAGAGAACTGGCTGAGAAGCACGCTAAGTTCTATATCGTCGATGCCGTAGAGCTTGCTAGCAGCATTGGCCTGCGCGGGCGGATCAATACCATCTGCCAGTCCGCTTTCTTCAAGATTGCTAACATCATTCCGATTGAGGATGCTGTGAAGTACATGAAGGAAGCTATCCAAAAGAGCTATGGCCATAAGGGCGATGATATCGTTCGTATGAACAATGCGGCCGTTGACGCTGGTGTCGATGCTGTCCAGGAAGTTGAAGTTCCCTCTGAGTGGGCTTCTCTCCAGGATGATCCTAAGCCAATCCGGGTTGCGCCCGACTTTGTCAAGAACATTGCTGACGTCATGAATGGCCAGATGGGCAATATGCTCCCTGTTTCCACCTTTGTGGGCATGGAAGATGGAACCTTCCCGAACGGGACTTCTTCCTACGAGAAGCGGGGTATTGCTTCGATCGTACCTTCTTGGCAGATCGAAAATTGTATCCAGTGTAACCAATGCTCCTATGTCTGCCCTCACGCCGTCATCCGGCCCTTCTTGGCCACGCCAGAAGAGGCAGCAGAGCTCTCTGATATCGCCTTTAAAGATGGGGTTGCCCAGTACAAAGAGTACAAATATCGGATTCAGATTTCCGTTATGGACTGCACCGGCTGTGGCAGCTGCGCAGCGGTCTGCCCCGCCCCCAAGAAGGCCTTGGTCATGGAGCCCATCGAAAAGCACTTCAAAGAGGCTGAGCACTGGGAGAAACTCAACAAATTACCTCGCAAGCCCAACCCGATGAACAAGAACAGCGTCAAGGGTCTGCAGTTTGAAAAGCCCTTGTTTGAGTTCTCCGGCGCATGCCCTGGCTGCGGCGAGACGCCTTACATCAAGGCGCTGAGCCAGCTGGTTGGCGATCGTCTCCAGATTTCTAACGCTACGGGTTGCTCTTCCATTTACGGCGGTTCTGCTCCTTCGAACCCCTACACCACCAATGCTGACGGCCATGGACCTACATGGGCCAACTCCCTCTTTGAGGACGCCGCTGAGCATGGTCTAGGGATGAGACTTGGCTATAAGCAGATTCGTGAGCGGGCAGTTGGCCACTTGAAAGAACTCTGCGAGCTGGCCAGTGGTCAAGCAGAGCTCCAGGAAGCCATCAAGAAGTTCATTGATACCAAGGAAGAGGGCGAGGGCACCAGAGCGGTTGTGAACACCCTGGTCGAGGCCCTCGAGTCGGCCAAGCTAGAAGGAAAAGCAGCAGAATTGGCCCGCAAGGTCTTGGCTGCGAAGGATTATTTGGTCAAGCGCTCTTTCTGGGTTGTCGGTGGCGACGGCTTTGCCTATGATATCGGCTACGGTGGATTGGACCACGTCCTGTCGACTGGCGAAGACATCAACGTCTTGGTCCTCGATACGGAGGTCTATTCCAATACCGGTGGACAAGCTTCCAAGTCCACTCCTCTGGGGGCCGTGGCAGAGTTTGCTGCTGGTGGTAAGCCGGTTTCGAAGAAGGATCTCGGCCTGATGGCCATGTCCTATGGCTATGTCTATGTAGCTCAGATCGCCATGGGTGCCAACCAAGCTCAGACGATCAAGGCGATCCAAGAGGCTGAGGCCTACCATGGTCCGTCTCTGATCATCGCTTACTCGCCTTGTATCAGCCACGGAATCAAAGGCGGCATGTCTCGGGCCATGCAAAGAGAGAAAGATGCCGTGGAGACTGGTTACTGGCATCTCTATCGCTTCAATCCTGAGCTGAAGAAGGAAGGGAAGAACCCCTTCGTTTTGGATTCGAAGGATCCGACGAGACCTTACACCGACTTCTTGAATGAGGAAGTCCGTTATAAGACCCTCAGAAAACGCTACAGCGAAGAGAAGGTCCAAGAGATCTTTGAGAAGTCTGCCGAATCGGCCAAAGAGCGCTATGGCCGCTACAAGTTCTTGGCATCTCGGAAGATGGATCAGGAATAGAAATAGAAACCTAGTAAGACAAGGCTTCTAGAGCAGATAGAAAACAAATAGTTTAACTCGAAGTTTGACTAACTAAGCGAAAAGGGATGTTACCGCAAGGCAGCATCCCTTTTCGCATGTAAGCAGGCCTGGACACGCCTGGACACGCCATAGCGTTTGAGAAAGTCTACGGCGTTTTTAGCGGGTGAAAACGCTGGCACTGCTTTCTTTTTTGCTTTTTTGCAAGGCTTGCTTTAAACTTCATACATAGCGACCGAGCTATCGATTGTATGACCTTGCATGGTAATTTGGGGGGGAGGCTAGCGAGGCTATGTTTGATTTAGACACAGTACTTAGATGGTTTTTTACAATAGTATATTTTTCGCTTTTTTTGAAAATAATCGCTTGGATTTTTCAAAATACCTTAAGCTCCTTTACTAACTTACTGATCGTTATTTGTTGGTTTTGGGCCTTTATAATAAGCATTGTATTGGCCGATTGTACTGTCAAAATTATAGAAAGATATTACAGACGAAAGTGATGAGAGGCTTTCGCCACAAATATGAATCCCAGGAGGAGAAGGAAACCATGGTTGATGCGAAGAAAGAACAAGAGCGTGATGAGCTACATCGGGCGATCTGGGCAATTGCTGATG
>CAKZWV010000053.1 GCA_937922005.1 uncultured Clostridia bacterium
GGGCTTTATTATTTCATTATGAAGAAATTTCTTGGTTTCGGCTGTCAAAGCCCCGAGCTTGCCCTTAGTTGAATTCTGCCCCTAAGTTGGCCGTCTTTGACTGGTAATATTCTTATAGTCTTGATATAATCGACATGCTATAGCAAGGCTACTGTAATGCGAGTCTTGCTAGGAAATTGCTTGGACTTTTAGACTATAGCAAAATCTGACGGAAGGGGAGGTTTTTCATGTCCAGTAAGATCGAGGAAACGCAACAGTTGGTTCATACCATTACTTCCTATGCCGAATGGACGGCAGATGAGAAGGATGGTTTGAAGTTTAGTTTCTTTATGGACGGTCAGACCATTCCCCGCTATGTGGAGCTTGACGTCAAGGGCAAGGAGCATGACAATGCCGTGCAGGACCGTCTTCATTTAGATCCTACGGAATATGCCTATGAAGATAATTTCAAGGTTTATGACCTAGATAAGGAGGCCCTAGGTCACCTTTTAGCCATTATGGCTGACCATCCTGCTCAGGCTCAGGATCAAGGCCAAGAACAGGAAGAACCTATGGTGACCCTGAGTCGTCAGACCTACTTCCGCATAGCTCGGGATCCCGTTGCGCCAACTGCGTCGAATAATCATTTGACCAGTGTGGTTAATTTTATGCGTAATAAACGGAGTGCGTTGAGCAGCCAAAAACAAAGTCCCTACTACTGTTCTTGTATGGTGACCAACGGCAACAAGTTTATTGCTCAAGCCAGCGGTGACGCTTGCGCTTTTTTTTATTTTGAAAAGGCCCTATATCCCCTCCTCAAGACCCCTAACATACAGCTTGAGGATAAGGACGTCGATGGAAACTTGCTCAATTCCTTTGATGCTTATTGTGATACGGATCTTGGCATGGCTCATTCCTCAAAGGTTATCCCGGTTCTAGAAAACTCGGTGGTCATCTTGTGTAATGTGCCCCTCTTTGAGTGCCTGGGCCAGATGGATCTCATTAAAATAGTCCATAGTTGCTCCTATACTGCAAATATTGCCCAGGCCTTGGTTGCTGAGGCCTATGGCCGCAACCCCGATCGGAGCTATCAAGCTGCTTCTCTCTATTTTTTGTCAGCAGCTGAGTCAAAGGCTTTGAAGTCTCGCATTCGTGATTTACTGCGTCGCCCTCACGAAAGCCTTGGGCAAATTTCCTCACAGGAGTCAGCAAATCAGCAAGAAGCAGGGGCCCCATCTGCTCGTACTTCCGTGTCTGAAGTTATGTCTGACCTGCCGCCAGAGCCTCCTGGACCACCGGGAGACCGCGCTAAGCACAATGATTTTACTTCCCGACCAGAAACGCTCTGGTCTGAGAGCACGGAAAGACGGAGTCCAGTTAATCAGCGGGAGCCAGTCAACCAGCGAAGCTCGGCTAGTCAGCAGGATCAGGCCGACAAGCAAGGTCTGAGTGGCCAGGAAGGGCCCAGTAATCGCCAAGGTACGGAACGGCAGATCGCAGGTCATTTACAAAGTGAATCGTTAGACCAGGACCATACTATGGAAACTTCTGAGGGGCAACCCCTTCAGCGCTCTTTTGAACATCCCCAAAAGCGTTCTCAGAAGCCTACAAATGAGGGCCTGGAGCATTTGCAAGAGCGTTCTCCAGAACCCTCACTAGGAAGTCCTGTAGAACGTCCACAGGAGCGTTTGTCGGATGGACTGGAGAATCGGGCGCATAGCCAGGCTCTTTCTCGAAAAGAAAGGCCCAAAGATCCTCCTCCTAGGAGAATTCCCCCACCGCCTGATAGGTCCTCGGTCCCTCCTACAGAGGATAAGCCTAATCCCAGTCTTTCATCGTCAGCGGAGCCCTATCAGGGAGGAGATGCTCTTTTAGAAAGTGACAAGTACGAACCTCAGTCTCCATCAGATCGGACCCGGGAGTTTTCTCGTAGTCCCTTTGAGTCCCGGGAGCGGGGCATGGGTGAAGAGACGGGCGGAGATCCTACCAAAAACATCAAGGATGTGCTGCAATCGACCAAGATTAACTCGGACACAGGTCAGAAAGCTGCTGACATCGTGGCTGATCCCCCTAAGGATCATACTCAAGACCAGGGTCGTGCCTCGTATGGGGTACGACGTAAGAACAAAAATTCCTCTTCTACTAGCACGTTGGAACAACAAATTCCTTCGAATTATCAGACTCTTAGAGACCAATCTTCCACAAATCCTGAGTTAAGATCAGATACTCTGGCCTCTACGAGTACCCCCAAGCAAGTGACCTCTTCGGTGGATCATAACGCCGCACCATCAAACGGAGAAATGAAAAGAACTATGGAAAATACTGATTCACATGGCATTTCAATGCGTGCCTATCCCAATTCACAGACGGATACCCCGATCGATCGGCAAAATACCGTACCCTGCACAAAAGAACCTCAAACTGTTGTGAAGGTAGACTTATCTTTTCCCTTAGGTGAGTCTGGATACGATAAGTATGAAATGTATCATTATGCAGATGGAGAAGTGGTCACTCAATCTGGCCACTCTATATTGACAGCGGAGGATTTTATTGCTAGACAAAAGGCTCTCCAAGAGGGAGGAGCCATGATGCCGAGTGGTGCGGAAAATCCTGTCCAGACTGGCAACGATTATGGACAAGGTCAAGTAGATGACTGGCATGACGAAAAGCCTAGTGTGGGTATGAGCCGTGATTATGGGCGAGGACAGCCATCTGGCTCTGCTCGTGATAATAGACAAATGCCATCGACTGTTCCAGGATCGGGATCGTATGAAGATCTACAAGAATCCTCACCTTATAGTGACGACTGGCATGGATCATCTGACGGTGACGGCTACCCAAATAGAAATTATGATGGAGAGCATCGGCCTTTACAAAGAGACCCCTATGGAGAAGAAGGAGATCCTTATGGAGGGCGGGCTGATCTTTATGATAGGCGTGATCCATACGATAGGACTGATCCATACGATCGACCTGATCCATACGATAGGCCTGATCCATACGATAGACCTGATCTTTATGGTGAGTTACCCAATGAACCAGTTTCTCCCGATCGCTATCCACCTAATGGCGGTGGGAACAAGCGGCCTCGGATGAGATCCTCTTCACAGCCAGGAGCGTCAGGATCTTTCATGGGTAATAAGGCAGTTAGAATCGCCTTCTACGGGATTATGGCGACCATCTGCGTTGTTTGTGTGATCATCCTTGTTTGGTTAATGAAGGAAAAGAATCAGCAGGATAAGGATAACGATCAACGAATGAGTGCGGAGTCCAGTTCTAGCATTGAAAGAACGGTTCCGACCACCCAGCCGACGACGGTCGAAACCACAACAGAGCCGACTGAGACAGAGACGACCGAGATAGAGACCACAACAGAAGACACCGAACAGACCCTAGCTGAAGCACCTTATGTTTACCAAGCAGAGGCGGGTGATGACGTCTATTCTCTGTGTGCTCAATTTTACGGCAGTAGTGCTGAAAAATATGCTAAAGTCTTGCGAGAGGCCAATCCAGAGGTCTTTGCTAATGGTGACACACCTGCTCCTGGCGCATCTATCATTCAGCCGCAGATGAAGAGCGCACCCTACTACGGTAAAACGCAAGCGGAGATCCTAGCCATGCCAGCTCCAAGCAAAGAGGAGCATGAAGCAGGTGAAGAAGGCACACAGGAGACTGGGCCAGATGGCTTGCCTGTTGCTGGAAATGCTGAATCAGATACGAGTGAACGGCAGACCTTGCCGGTCAACCCATAGTAAAGCTGATGCTAAGCTGATTACAAACCCGATGGCCAACCGATTTTGGGTTGAGCCCTAGCAGGGATGTTCGAACGCATGGGCGAACATCCCTGTCTTCTTTACTGGAGGATATTTTTCTTATGTTTTCACAGGATTCTACGAATATAATAAACGATCCATCTGCCCCCAGTCCTTTGGGAGTCAATGAGATTCGAGATCTTTATTTACATTTTTTTGAGACTAAGGGCCACAAAATTCTCCCGAGTTTCCCACTGGTTCCCCACCATGACAAGTCTATTTTACTCATCAATGCAGGCATGACTCCCATGAAACCTTGGTTTACTGGGGCCGAGACCCCTCCCTCAAAGAGAGTTACCACGTGTCAAAAATGCATTCGCACCAATGATATTGATAGTGTGGGCATTACGGACCGCCATGGTACCTTCTTTGAGATGCTTGGGAACTTTAGTTTTGGCGATTATTTCAAGGCAGAAGTCATACCTTGGGCCTTTGAATTCTTAACTAGGGTCCTCCACTTGGACCCAAAACGTCTTTATGTCACGGTCTACCTGGATGATGATGAGGCGGAAAAGCTTTGGATTCAAGTAGGTCTAGACCCTAATCACATAGCCCGCCTCGGCAAAGAGGATAACTTCTGGGAACACGGGACCGGACCCTGTGGGCCCTGTACGGAGATCTTCTATGATCGGGGAGAGTCCTATGCCTGTGGAAAGAATTGTCATTTCCCCTGTGAATGCGATCGCTTTATTGAAATCTGGAATTTGGTTTTCAGTCAATTTGAAAGAACGGAAGAGGGAGAATATCTTCCTTTAAAGCAAAAGAACATTGACACGGGTGCCGGTTTGGAACGTATGGCTGTAGCTCTCCAAGGAGTAAAGAGTCTCTTTGAAGTAGATACTGTACGTAAAGTTTTAGATACCGTTGTAGCCCTTTCTGGTAAAGCCTATGGGCAGGATCCCAATAATGACCGGGCCATTCGGGTCATTACGGACCATATTCGGAGCTCAGTCTTTATGATCGCTGACGGGATCATTCCTTCCAATGAAGGAAGGGGCTATGTCCTTCGGCGCCTTCTCCGCCGCAGTGTGCGTTTTGGCCAGCTCTTAGGCATTCAAGAGAAGTTCCTTGAAAAAATTGCCGCTGTAACCATTGATGTAGCGGAAGGATCTTATCCCGAATTAGAGGCTCGTCGAGAGAAAATTATGGCCCAGATCCACAGTGAGGAGACAAGTTTCCGCAAAACCCTAGACCAGGGATTGGGTCTTTTAACCGAGGCCATTGCCGCTTTGAAAGACAAAGGTGAAAGCGTAGTCCTAGGGGATATTCTCTTTAAACTACATGATACCTTTGGCTTTCCCTTGGATCTCAGTCGTGAAGTGGCCGGCGAGCAAGGACTTTCTGTCGACCTTGAAGGTTTCCAGATTTTGATGGCAGCACAAAAAGAGAGAGCCCGTAAGGCTCAGCTGGAAAAACAAGGATCTTCGTGGAAGGGCTTAGGCCTGCCTCCAGTTACCGGCATTCCCAAAACAGAATTTACTGGTTACGAGAAGATGCAAGATGAAGGTAAGTTGCTGAATATATTCCTCCTGGCCCCTGGCACAGGCTCTGAAGAAACTAGCTGGCAAAAGCTAGATTCCTTGGATGAGGAAAGCTATCTGAAAACTGGGGAAGGCGTCCTATTCCTGGTATTTGATAAGACTCCAGCCTATGGGGAGGGGGGAGGCCAGGTAGGCGACCAAGGCACAATCAGCTTCCCCAATGCCCGCTTGGACCTCGTGGATACCAAAAAAGTAGATAATGTTTACCTGCACAGAGCCATCTTGCAAGATGGAAGCCTCCAAGTGGGCGAGCAGGGGGAAGTCGTCCTAACTCAAAAAAAACGTGTGGCTACCATGCGCAATCACTCGGCAACTCACCTCCTCCATGCCGCTCTCAAAGAGGTATTGGGAAGCCATGTGGACCAGCAAGGCTCGATGGTCAATGATGAATACCTCCGCTTTGACTTTTCATTCCCCCGGGCCATGACGGAGGAGGAGCTTCAAGCTACGGAAGACCTCGTCAATGCCCAGATTTTGGCGGGTTCTCCAATTCATACAGATATCCTTCCCCTTGAAGAAGCAAAAAAGACGGGTGCTGAAGCACTCTTTACGGAAAAGTATGGGGACCTAGTCCGGGTTGTCTCCATGGGCAACTTTA
This sequence comes from uncultured Clostridia bacterium, assembly GCA_937922005.1. Taxonomy (GTDB): domain Bacteria; phylum Bacillota; class Clostridia; order Saccharofermentanales; family DTU023; genus CAKZWV01. The sequence continues at coordinate 5,931 of CAKZWV010000053.1, forward strand.
GCAAGGAGTTTTGTGGAGGAACCCACCTAGCAAATACGGCAGAAGTAGGATATTTCCGAATTCAGAGTGAGTCGTCCATTGCAGCAGGCATACGCCGGATTGAAGCAGTGACTGGTCAGGCTGCGATAGAACTTGCAAAAATAGAGAAGCAAATAATCCATGGCTTGACGCAAAGCCTTCAAGCTTCTTCCGGAGACCTGGTGGAGCGAGTTGCCTTGCTTCAAGATGAGGTGAAAAATCTAAAAAAGGACCTGGCGGACCAGGAAGAAAAGCAGCTCCTAGCCCAGGCTCAAACTATAGCTTATCAGGCTTGTAAGAAAGTTTCTGTTCCGGAGAGTAAGGGACTTGCCTTGGCCGAACTTCCCTACCTATGCGTGGTGATGCCCGGCGTGACGAGTAAGAATATTCGGGTGATCGGGGATTATCTGCGGGATCGGATCCAAGGGGCTGTGCTCTTGGGAGCGACGGAAGCAGGCAAAAAAGAAGGAGAAGTAAAGATTTCTTTCTTTGCTACAGGAACCCCAGAGGCTGTCCAGGCTGGCTTTCATGCTGGTAAATTAGTCCAAGCTGCCGCCAGCCTCTGCGGTGGTAAAGGAGGCGGTAAAGCTAACTCTGCTCAAGCAGGAGCTAAGGATCCCAGTAAACTTCCGGAAGCTCTGACCCAGGCGGAAACCCTCCTCCAAAAGAGCGTGAGTGAATAAATAGAGCGGTCAGGATGCTCTAACGTCCTCTGCTTCTGTCGAATTACTTCAAAAAATTGTCGGATTTGGTCGGGTGAAATTCGCCCTATGATTGAATTTTGCGATTTTTCTGTTAGATTCGTGTTCAAATCTTTTTAGAATCTTTTTTGGCCAATCTATAAATTGTAGGAAGGGAAATCAAACAATAAAGACTGAATTGGGTCGATTCCATCTAATATCGCTAGCTAAAATTTTTCAATTTCTGTCTTGACCATTATTTTGTGTAACCTTCTTGTAATATTCGGAATATTTTTCTACAAAAACATTGTCGAAATGTCGCTTTTCGTTTCGACACATCGGCTGGCCTCCAGCCGATTTTTTTTATTAATTTCTAATATCTTTAACTTTTTTCGATTTTCTTAGATGATAATCATGTAGAATAGAAGTAGATCAAGCTTGCATCTTCATTGATGCCGTTGCTTTCTACAGGGTTGAACGACCATAGTCAACCTATACAGTGGAATTATCCTAGATTAATTCCTAATAACGTAAGATAAATTCTTTTCAATTTATCCCCCTTGGCATCTACTTTGCCTCAGTTTCGGCGCTTAACACGCAATGCGCTCACAATTGATTGAGCTGCTGCGATGTAATGTCATGAAAATCTGTTAGATGCCATATTTACTTATAGAAAAGGAGGTAAGTATGGAGGATAAGAATCTAACTCAAAATAAGAAAATTGATGAGAACAAGAGTCCTTATTCAAGCTCTTTGAGCGAACTGTTTTGTGAATATTATAAAACGGTACCTCGCTCCATTCAAAAAGAGTTTTTAATTGCCAATGGCTGTTTTTCTAAGCAGTCAGCCCTCGATGCCTGTCTAGCCAAGCATGACCCTCATTATGCTAAGGTTCTTGCCCAATATCAGCTAGAAGATAAAACGGCCGCTAAATTTTTGGTAACAGCCGGGTCCTTGCCTAGGAATCAGGAAAGTTCATTTTTTAGCATAAATTCCGACGACACATCCTGGAAAGTAGCCTCATGTCCTCCAGATTGGAAAAGAATACCACTGGACAAGGACACAGAAAAGGACAAGGAAAATGCCGAGAAAGAAGAAAAGCTTTCTGATAATGCCCCGACTGTGAGAATGGACCTTGAGGGCATCAACGGGCCTGGTGATCCAAAGAAGTCACTCCTCTTAGAATACCTCGAGCTCTGTCAACGTCACAATACGCTATTAACTCTACACTTGAGTCGGGGAGACCAGGTAGACGGTCGTGTGAGACGCTTTGACGATGAGGGCGTCATCTTCAGGAGCAACTTATGTCAGGAATCCAAGCAGTCAGAGAAAGAAGTGGACTGTTACTTGTCCCTTGCAAGCATCCTCGACCTCACCCCCCAAGAGCCCTTTGCGATGCCCTAGCTATTTTGCTCACTAGGCCCATGATTCTTACTCTGGCCCCGGGTCTGGCTCGAAGTCTCTTTGTCACGTAAGGCAGATTGCTGGAGATCTGCGTGGCCGTAAGAATTGAGGGGATTTTTGGAAACCGCCTCATGAAGGATATCTTGGTTAATGTGGGTGTAGATCTCTGTGGTGGCTATACTTTCATGGCCTAAAATGTCTTGGAGGGCACGGATATCAACGCCGCCACTTTGATACATCAAGGTGGCAGCCGTATGGCGGAGTTTATGAACGGAATATTTTTCAGGGTCAAAGCCTGCCTCAACGATGATATCTTTGATCAAGGCCTGGACGGTCCGCCTAGCAATTCTTTGTTTGCGGTTGCTGATAAAGAGGGCATCGGGATCAGTAGAGGGCAAGGTTGCCCGAATGGCCAGCCAATCTCGGAGAGCTTCCTGAGCCTGATTATTAAGATAGATGTTTCTTTCTTTATTGCCCTTACCTTTTACCACCAAATAATCCTCCCTCAGGTCGGATATGTTGATGGAACAAAGCTCAGCAAGGCGCAGTCCACAATTTAAGAACAGGACGAGGATGCAGTAATTCCGAGTTGCCATGGCCTCGTTCTTGCCGCTTTTTTCAGATAGGGCGGCTACTTTGAGGAGCTCCAGAGCTTCCTCAAGATCAAAATAGCGGGGGAGACTCCTGGCCTTTTTAGGGTTTTCGAGTTCCAAGCTAGGATCGTTGGGGATGATCTGGAGTTTTCCATGTAAAAAACCGAAAAAAGCGCGGAGCGAAGCTGACCGTCTTGCCCTAGCTGCCGTTCCATTTTTGCAAATATTCGCCAGCCACGAAACAAAGCGGTAGAGGTCGCCGAGCTGAATAGATTGCAAAAAAGCCTGGTCTACCCCGCTTAGGTCGTTGATCTCTTGAATATCTTCTAAGGTCGGTCGAATTTTTCCTTGCCGCTGCAACATTGTAAAACGCAAAAACAACGCAATATCGTATCCATATTCACGAATGGTATTGGTTGATCGTGACTTAATTGCCCCCATATAATCTAAAAACTCCAACACGTATGGATTGGTCTCATATACCTTCACAATATTGCCCCCTTCTCACACACTTTCCTCATCTTAGCAAATAATCCCTTCCCCGTCGATCTGTCGACCTCATCATCTCTGTTGCAAGGGTATGGCTGATGTTTTTTGCTTATGCAATTCCTGGCCAAACTTAGGCCTAGGGAAAGGACTTGAAACATGTTATAATAAGGGTTCGAATCAAGTTCTTACTTGTGTGAGAAACTCTAAAGAAAGGCGACCCCATTATGACGCTCGTGTTGGGAATTGAAAGCTCTTGTGATGAGACGGCGTGTGCCCTCGTGGAAGACGGGCGGATTTTGCATGCCTCGACCATTGCCTCTTCGGCCGAGCTCCAGGCTTCTTTTGGAGGGGTGGTCCCGGAACTAGCTTCCCGGGCCCACCTGGAGTATTTTTTGCCCTGCTTAGAGACCAGTTTGGCGAAGGCTGATAAGACCTTGGAGGAGATTGATCTTTTTGCAGCTTGTTTTGGCCCAGGCCTCCTGGGCTCACTTCTGGTGGGCTTATCTGCGGGTAAGACCCTGTCTCTTATGACAGGAAAGCCCTTTGTGGGCGTCCATCACCTTATCGGCCATATTGCTGTTAATTATGTGGATCATCCAAACTTGGAGCCGCCTTTTTTGGCTGCTGTAATGTCGGGTGGCCACTGCCACCTCATGTTAGTTAAGGACTATGTAACCTATGAGCTCCTTGCCCAGACTCGAGATGATGCCCCAGGAGAGTGCTTTGACAAGGTAGCAAGAGAGGCCTTTCTTCCCTACCCGGGCGGCCCGGTCTTAGATCGTTTGTCTCAGACCGGCGATCCCCATTATTACTCCTTTCCTCAGGCCCGTTTTGCTGATAGTTTAGATTTTTCTTTCTCCGGATTGAAGACAGCAGCTCTGCGTGAAATCCATCGAGCCAAATTTTCCCTCCAGGGCCATATGGACCAGGATCTTTTTTTTGACCAGGTGCGAATTCACGATCTCGCAGCCTCTTTAACTCAAAGCATGGCTGACATCATCATTGATCGGATCCAGCAAGCTTTAAAAGCCCATCCGACGATCCAAACCTTGGTCTTAGGAGGAGGGGTTTCTGCAAACTCTACGATTCGTCGGACCTGCGAGGCCTTCTGTAAGGATCATTCCCTAGCCTATTTCTCACCAGCCATATCTCTTTGTGGAGATAATGCGGTGATGATTGCCAGTCAAGCCTACTTCCAGTTCACCCATCTCGGCCCCGATGACCTGAGCTTGGATGCCTATCCCAATCTTCCTATTACTTATAAGAAGGAGGACTTATGCTTCGTTCCAGCCTTGTAATTCAAAACCGGAGTGCTCGCCACAATTACCAGCTCTTTGATTCAATCGAGGCAGGCCTTGTCTTGACCGGTACTGAGGTTAAATCTATCCGGGCAGGGCAGTGCCAGCTTAAGGATTCCTGGTGTCAGTTTAAAGATGGTGAATTATGGTTGGTTGGGGCTCACATTAGCCCCTATGACCAGGGCAACCGCTTCAATCCAGATCCTGTGAGAGACCGTAAACTTTTGCTGCACCGCCGAGAATTGGACAAATTTTTTACCAAAGTTACCCAACAGGGCTTTACCATCATCCCGACGAAATTATATTTTCGCCGGGGTAAGGTCAAGGTTGAAGTAGCCTTGGCTAAAGGTAAAAAACTCTATGATAAACGTGATAGTCTTAAGGCCGCAGCTCTGCGTCGGGACTTTGAGCAAGATTACAAACGCACAGGATCATTTTGATGGTAGCTAATTCCCCTCAACTTATCTCGTCTTCGCCTACCCCGGACACCCCAAAATCCCACCAAGGTTCAGTCAAACAAGGTGCAGTCAAACAAGGCTCACTCCATCAGCCTATTTCTCATCAACTGGTGACTTCAATAAGTGCGTTAAGTTCCATTGGTATCCATAAGGACCATGGCGAGGATACTTTCCAGGTGATGAATACTATCATGCCCGAGACCTTGGAAGATGTGGTGTATTTTGATGATGCCCTCAAACAAAACTTCCAATATTTCAGTATTACCCGTAGCTTTACCCCCAACCGCATGGGAGTCACTCCTGGTGAAATCAGTCAGCTTAGCTTCAGGGAGTTTATTGAGCACCGGACCCATCCTGACATGACAACCGAGGAATGGCGGAAGTTTTGGCTGGAATTTATGCAGGAGACGGATAATAAGGTCAACCACTGGATTGAATCCATAAAATCCCGGGGAAATATTGGATGTTCCTTCCTGGGTTTGATTCTTGATGGTAACCACTATAGTGCTCTCAACGTGGGCAGCAATGTCCTTTACCTTTACCGTGATGGGATTTGCCGTCAGTCCCTCCAAATTCAAGCGTTTGCGGCTGACGACGAGGATGAACGACCAGCTCGCTATTTTGGCACCCACGCAGGTTGGAGGGTATGGCGCCTTCAAAACTGCACCCATGGGGAACTTAAGGACGGAGACATCTTTATCCTTGGTACCAATAGCTTTTATCGCTTTGGCGGGGACCTCATTGATTTAGGATTTCAATTGCAGCAAATACTACCGCTCGATCCTTCAAGCAGTCCGCTGTCTCTTCGCAATCGTTCGACTTTGCCTTCCGGGTCTGTGACTTCTAATAGAGGAAATCCTTTCCAAGACGAGGGGAAGACGTCACTTTTTATGCCGGGATCCGCTCCTAGCCCTAAACTGAGCCAGCCCACCCAAGTTTTATTGCCCCATTCTGGTCAGAGAGGAAAGGATGATTTGACTTCTTTGCGTTATGCTTCAAATCTTAGCCATTCCCTTAAGACGATAGATGACAGGGTTAAGCGCCCAAAAGGACAAGACTTGGCTAGTGTTCTTCGTGAGATTCACCAGAAGACTCGAATTGCGCATCCAGCGTCTGACCTTACCTTGATGGCGATCCAAGTCTCTCTTAAAAAATGTCCAGCGATCCCGCAAGCTATTCGGGTTCCCCCACCCCTCTCGGAAGAAAAGGCTGCCAAGATGAGCCGAGAAAGAAAACAAGAGAATGGTCAGGCTTCCCAGACCCTAAGTCTGACGACCGAGCCTTCTACTTTAGAATCTTTTTC
>CAKZWV010000054.1 GCA_937922005.1 uncultured Clostridia bacterium
ATCTTTTTATGTCATCCTATCAGAGTCAGATCACGATTGGACGCTTGCGTAAGCTTCCGGGGGTAACTTGGCCCTTTCAGGTGGCCAAGGTCCGCTTTTGGATGAGTTTGGGGCTATTTCTCCTCGTCTATACCCAGGCCTATCTTTTGGCCATTAACCGGCAAAGTCAAGCCCGCTTTTTGTTTACCCCTTGGTTGATTCTTCCAGAATTGGCTGCAATTTTCTTTATTTTAGGGAATTCAAGTTCCTTGATAGATAATGTCCAGCCTAAAGGAACTACCTACCGGGATACCATCTCCAGATCTTGGCTCTCAAGGCAGGATTATTTCGTGCAATTTTTAGGTCGCTGGGACCAGGGCCTCATTGTGGGTGATATTCCCTTCTATTTTAAGGGGCTTGAAAAGGTCACGGAAGAGAAAAAATTTACCATAGTCGAAGGCAATGATCCCGACCTGGGTCCCTACCGCTTGTTACTGTACCAAAAAAGATTTAGAAAATTTGTCAATTCTTTTCCTGAAATTCAGGCGGTCCGGACCAAGGCCCCTGAAAAGCAGACTGAAGTAAAGTCAAAGTAGCATATGAAAAAGCCCCCCGCTGCTAGCCATGAGCACCGGGGGGCATTTTTTATGTTAAATAATTCTTAGGGAGCCGTTGTCGACTGGCCTGCAGCTGTTTGTTCTGCAGCCGATTGCTCTGTCGCCTGCTCGGTCGCCCCCGACGCAGCACTTGTAGATTCTTCCGCAGGAGCTGGAGCTGGGCTTTCAGCCTCAGGGGCCTGGCCAGTGGCATCTTCAGCCAGCCAGGCTGACTCGGGAACCTCCTCCGGCTGGATCTCCGCCTGAAGCCAGGCATAACCTACCACAGGCATCCAGGAAGGGGCTACGGCCTTTACCTTGTCCGAGACCACGAGGGATACACCCTTAGTCTCATAGAGAGGAATCCGCGGCAAATTCTCCTGCAGCAAGGTCAGCATTTTTGCAAGTTCATTGATTTCCTGATCGACCTGCCCGCCCACATAGGCCTGATTTTGGGCCTGGTAAGCTTGATCGAATTCTTGGTTCTGGAAGCCGTCTTTGTTGTACTGGGACTGGCTCAGGAAGGATCCCAGGAGATGGGCGGAGTTCATAAGGCTTGAGGTAATGGCCTCCAGCGCCAGATCAAATTGCCCATCTTGGAGGGTCTTGATGTACTCTTCCATGGTTTTCTTTTCCACCAGATTCACTTTTAGCTTATCTGCCCCAAATTTTCCCTCCAGCTCTTCTTTCAAGAGGCCTGCGACCGTCTTTTGGACTTCTATGGCTCCAAAGTAGACTAAATCGAGGCTCAAGCCCTGCTGGTATTGCTCTGTAGCCTTGGTAAAGAAGGAACTTGCCTGGTCCTTGCTGGGGTCGACCTGGTAGGTCTTTTGCAAGTTTTGTCCCACCGGCAGGTCAAAGAAAAGTTTTCCTTGGTTGGTACTGGCAATTTGGGCCGAGGGGAGGAAGTATGACCAAGGTGTTGCCCCACCTGGGATCTGGGCGGCGATTCTTCCCCGGTCGACCCCATAGTAAATGGCTTTGCGGAAATTCGGGTCTACGAGGAAGGGTTTTTCTTGTGAGCGACGGCCATTGAAGTAAAGATAGAAAATCTTATTGGTCTTACTAATGTACTTGTTGTCTGTCTTTTCTTGGCCCTGGGGATCAACCCGGAGGTCAAAGGCATTTTTCAGGCTTTCATCAAAACTCGCCTGTTTATTTTCGGCTTGATTACTTGTTGCCTTCTTATCTTGCTTGCCTTGCGCCTGTTTTTCGGTAGCCTGCTTATCCGCTCCTTGTAGGTTTTCCGTCCCTTCCGTTTGGCTCAAGACGGGTAGGGCATAAGTGATCTGGTCTACCGTATACTCTTTGGGGGCATTCTTAGTTTTCCGCAAAACTAAGGCCTTCTCATCCAGTTTCACAATCCGGTAAGGGCCGGAGGTAGGAATGTTCTTGGGATTATTTAGGTCAGCATAGACACCCAGCGCAGCTGGCTCATCGCTTTCTTCCTTGGCCCCTTCTTGGTTGGCAGCTTCTGCCTGAGCAGCTGCCTTAGCAGCAATTTCTTGATAGGTTTTATACTCTAAGGGCACAGTTGCTTGGCCACCGATAAAGCACTGATAGAGGTCGTGCTTGTCCACGGGCTTTTCGAAATCAAGTTCCAGGGTTCCGTCTTGGAGAATCTTAATCCCGACCTCTTCCCAGGCCACCTTCCGACCAACCGAGGCGATATCCTTGTTAATCTTTCCAATCGCGGCGTTAACTCCTTTTTTTTGCTCGTTAAGAGCCTCGATCTTCTCTTCTTTTTTATCGTCCTTCTCGTCCCCTTGGATCTTGGCAATTTCTTCATCCAACTGGGTCAACTGCTTTTGCATCTGCTCCAACATGGGGGCGTTATCCTCAGCCGAACCAATCCAATAGGCTTTAGCATTCTTGACCGTCATTATCTCATTGAAGAAAATATTAGCCGCCGCCTGTTTGTTCTTGGGATCGAGGAGGATTTTCCAGGATTCTACAAAGGTCTCTGGGGTAATGGGCTCGCCATTGGACCAAGTCTTTCCTTCTTTTATCTTGAAATACCAGACTGACCCATCGTTATTCGACGTAGGCAGATCAGCCGCTAAATCTGGCCGGAAAGCCAGGGCTTGTGCCTGGGTATCGTAATAGGCTTCTATCAGGTTACTATAGAGCAAGTCGCTTGGCTGGGGAATCAGATCCGCCTGAGACCGAGCCAACTGGGGGTTGAGGGTCTGACCGAGGCTTGAAGGTAAGGTCAGCGTTTTCACTTCGATTTTTTTCTCCGGCTTCGTGGCTTCCACTTGAGTCTCGGCCACGCTTGCTTGAGACTCTTCGCCAGCTTGGGTCGTTGCCCCTTGACTCGTTCCTTGGCCCCCCTCAGGATCCGATGGGGCTTTTGGAGAGGTCGTAGCTAGGGTAGGCAAAGACTCTGTCGGGCTGACCTCCTTCTTCTTGTCCCCACACGAAGCAAGGACCCCGGATAGGCTGAGCGCCCCAACCAGGGCCAGGGTAATATATCTTTTCACTTGCATGGATATTCCTCCAAATTTCTCACATTTTGTTTGATCATGCATTGATCAGTTCAATCTTTATTTTTCCTTCTCTTCTTATGCGTTCAATAGACTAGACCAGGAAAAACTGCCATTTATGATAGCCAATCCCCCTTAAATTGTAAAGAATCCAGGCCTAGAAGTGACCCTATGATGAGCCTAGGCAGGGTCAGTGTAACATAAGAGGCCTTTGGAAGAGGTCTATGTGGCTCTGTAGTAATTGGAATGAATTGTAAACGCTTCCAAATTTCCAAAAGAATTTCCAAAGATTTTCCAATCATTTTTATCCTGAAAGTAGCTTGTTCTGCTTCATCTTATCATATATTCCATATATTTCATTCTTTATATCTTATATTCTTCATTTATCTCCGCTCACATAATTGTAAAAAATTTTTTAAAAAACCCTTGACACATTTGTTAATAACGTGTTAAGATATACCTGCAATTGAGAAAGGTGATCCACCGAATCGGAAAGCCTTTTGAGTTGCTAGAGCTTCCCAGAAGCCTAAGACATATAGATAACAAGGAACTCATTTTTTAGGGACCAGTTGGTTCCACCCTATTTGGTAATGAATCAGACGATCCAGCTGCCCACTCCCTTGGGGCGGCTGGGAGAATCTGAAAGGAATAGGAAATAAAAGAACTCAAATTTTAGAACTCATTTTTTGAACTCATTATAAAAGAACTCATAATTCGCCCAGTGTGGCACCGATCCACCATCATCTTAGCCCGTGCACCACAAATGAAGAACTCGTCTTGGTAAGACAATAGAACTCATTACTTGGTAATTATAAAAAAATAAGGGAAAGGCTTTTATTGCTAAAAAGAAAGGATAGACCGTCAAGGATGGTGTGAGAAAATGACTAGAAAGTACACTATCGCAAATAAGCATACAGCTAATGATTTGTTTATCCTACCTACCAGGCCTAAATCGGGTCCTGGTAGGTCCTTAGATCAGAAAAAGAAAGCCAAACAAGACAATACCCTCCTAATGATTCCCTCCACGAGCTTTCAATCTTCTGAAAGCCGGGGAGGTTTTACTCTAGTAGAAATTGTAGTCGTTATGGTTATTATTAGCATCTTAGCTGCAACTGCTGTTCTAGGCTATATGGCCCTAGCTAATAAAGGTGCTAAACGCGTCCGCTATATGGAAGAACACCACGACATGCTCCAGGCAGCCAATATGTGGTACCTGCAAAATCTTGACGCAAGTGGGGGCCTATCGGAAGCGGCGCTCGCGGATGTAAAAGCTCGGGGTGTTGAGGTTTTATCCCAGTATTATAGTAACTTTGAATCTGTCAATCTCGAAGTCCACAAGATGGTTTACGAAAACGGACAGGTATTCGTAATTACAGATCTAACTAAGTTCGTCGCAGAGGGAGAGGAACCCATTCTAAAGAATGCCATTACGATAGAGCGAGATCATATATAATATTTGACCCCTCCTTTTGTAGTTTTTAACCCATAAAATTCCAGTTAAGAACGTTTTTCCTTTCGTTCTTAACTGGTTTTTTTGTTATGTGCTGGCAACTTGAACGTAAGGCAAGTATGTTAGCAATTCAGGTTGAGCTTTTGGATAATTCCGAAGAGACCCCCTCCAAGGCCTGTCTTGGAGAGCCCGAATCATTATGGCAATTTTCCGTTCGTCTGTTCGGCTACACTGTAGGGTAGAACGGTGACCAGCTCTCCGATGACAAACCAGCGAGAACTTGATTTTCCGAAGTAGCAGGTCATGATCGATATGATAGGACGGTCGTGAAACTTGCTAGTCTGCTGGTCCTCAAGCATGTCAACCGCATCGGTCTTGGTTTGAACGGTATCGACAATCCGGTAGACATAAATGTTCTTTTTATCGGTTAAGTTAATCCGTGCTCCAATGTCCGCCTCCATGAGATTGTGCAAAAGCACCCCTTTTCCCTTGGCCCTGTGTCCGCTGAGTGTATAATTACCTTCTCCCATCGTTTGCTGCTGCTTTAACTGGCAGGTTCCAGCCAGGAGATTGGCGTTAGTAGTATCCTTGAAAATGGCAAGATTTACGTGCAAGTCAGGGATCGTCAGCTGGCCAATGATGTTGTCTTCATCATAGTTGTTGAGCCAGGGCCAGATGTTAAAAACCCCAATTTCCTCAATTTCATCCTTCACTTCTGGACCCGGTCTCTCCAAATTCTTCGCCATCGTTTCAGCACTGATGGAGTTGAGGTTGATCTGGGAGTATTTTTTGATAAGTCCGGCGTTGATAAAGGGTAAGGCAAAGAGGACAACTGAGGAAATCATGGCAATGATAGCCAAAATCCGGATGACAGAAATCCCAGGTTGCCTGCCTTCCGTATCGGCAGGCGTCTCAGGTTTGGCGGATGAAGACGTTGGAGTTGGGGTATTTGCTTCTTGGGGAAGGGTGCTTTTGGATTGATTTTCCATGATGGTTCCTTTCTGGCGGGCAGTGTATCGCCCTTGTCAATCGGTGACGACCATGAGCAGATGCCTAGGGTCCGTACCCTGCGCATGTTCACAAGCTGCTAAGGTCGTAGACGCGCGTAGCGTATTATCGTGAACTTAGGTCAAGGACGGCACGAGGTAGTATAAGACAAGGAGGCCTAGGATGTAAAGGGCAGGCAGGGTTGCCAAGGCTTTTGATCCGGGCTCTTGGTCGTTGTAGAAAAAGAGGAGGGCAGCAGGGACACTCCTACTGATCCGGCTGAGGCCCAGGATCCCCATGGATGCTGCCTGCATGAGGACGTGGTCAGGCATGAGGAGGAGGGCTAAAGCCAAGCCGAAAATATAGGTTGTATCACTAAAATGTGCCACATTGCCAATCAGGAGAAAAAAGAGAAATAGGGCGGTCGAAAGCGCTGTAGCAAAGATCTGGACCATGCTCTTCCCCTTCTTTTTCCAGGGACGAAGGAGACGGAGGGCCTGAAGGAAGACAAGGAGGGCTGTCAAGCTAAGAAAAACATTTTGCTCCTCCCAGAAATTGCCGGGCATGTGATAAAAAATCATGTCATAGAAATATTCTGACCCCAGGCCAGCCATCCCAAAGGCGATTAATTCCAGATACAGGTTGTGGGCCAAGCTCTGCCGGACCAGTAAAAAGACGATAATTGGCAGGGCCATTTGTCCAAGATGATAAAAGCCAGTATACCAGAGGTAGGCCCTTTGTGTTGGGGCCGTTACCTCATTCCAAGGCAAATAGGCTGCATCGATGATTTCTAAGCCTTCTTCGATCATCCGCCCCTCTAGAAGGACATCAGTCCCATAGCTTACTAACAGGCACAAAAGGCTAAAGAGGGCGATACCGACAAGGACTTTTCCAGAAAGTCCCCCATTCTTGATAAAGGCATAGCGGTTCCGCCGCTTGCTCTCGCGGTAGGTCTCTTCGTTCGCTCTCCCTCGGCTCTGTTCCGTTTCTAATTGATTTTTCTGATCCCTTTTCATCTCCTTCATATCTCCTCCTTAGCTTCCAGGACCCTACCTCTTTGGCCTACAAGAAGCAGGAAGGGGAAAGGGCTCCCTATATTTTACTTGATTCTTTCTAGGAATGCGATTAAGGGACCTATTCCTACGAATGCGATTAAGGGACCTATTCCAACTCGCCTTAATTTATTGGGTGTCTTGCCGATTGGCAGAAGCTAGCTCCTGTTGAGGAGTATTTGTGGTAAAAAAAAAACCGGCCCTCCCCATGGGGAAAGCCGGTTTTATCCGATTCGTAGAAATCTACTTTACATGCACTTCTTGCAGGCGGGCTAGCGAGGGCCTCATCTTTGGGCCAGCTAGATCCGAACCTATATCACAACCTATATCAGAGCCTCTATCCAATCCTTATAGGAAGCCATTCTCCTTAGACTCCTTGATATACTGGGCTTCTTCCTGGTCGGAGCACAGGACATAGTGGTGAGGGGTAACCTCCCGCATGGTCGGCTCTACGTTCCCATATTGGTGCATCTTGGGGTCATAATGGAGGTGTTTACGCTGCTTTTCAATCGCAGGGTCCGGAATCGGAATGGCGGAAAGCAAAGACTTCGTGTAGGGGTGGAGAGGGTTTTTGTAAACTTCCTCCGAATAGCCAACTTCCACCAATTTTCCAAAATACATGACCCCGATCCGGTCGGAAACGTACTTGACAACCGACAGGTCGTGGGCAATGAAAAGCATGGTCAGGTTCATGTCTTTCTTCAAGGAATTGAGGAGATTCAAGACCTGGGCTTGAATGGACACGTCCAAGGCCGAAACAGGCTCATCGGCAATAACAAATTCAGGATTTGTGATAAGGGCTCTTGCAACCCCAATTCTTTGCCTTTGTCCACCGCTAAACTCATGGGGATAGCGGGTAGCATGCTCTCGGGTCAGACCCACGATGGAAAGCATCTTGTAGACCTTCTCGTCAATTTCTTGTTCATCCTTACAGAGATTGTTGATTTTTAAACCCTCCGCAATGATCTCCTTGACGGTCATCCTGGGGTTCAAGGAAGCAATAGGATCCTGGAAGATCATAGACATCTTGCTGTTGATATCCCGTTTCTCCTCCCGGGTTAATTTGCCTGTGATGTCCTTCCCATTGAAGGAAATACTCCCGCTCGTCGGCTCATATAGGCGGATAATTGTCCGTCCTGTGGTGGTTTTCCCGCAGCCCGACTCTCCAACAAGACCAAAGGTTTCTCCCTTATGGATATCAAAGCTCACGTTATCCACGGCCTTGACTGTCATCCTGTTGGCACCATAGCCTGAGGTAAAATATTGCTTAAGGTTCTTTACAGAAATGAGAACGTCATCGCTTTGGAGGAATTTCCTGTGCTGGACCCCTTCCTTAGCCCGAGACTTGATCTTGTTCTTATAGGTGTCTAAGACTACGTGGGGAGCCTTCTCATGGAGGAGCCAGGTGGCCGCATAATGGGTATCGGAAAGTTTGAAGAAGGGGGGTTGGTACTTCTGGTCGATCTCCATGGCATAGCGGTTCCGCGGGGCAAAGGCATCGCCCTTCGGTGGATTCAGCATGTTAGGTGGAGCACCAGGGATGGTATAAAGTTCATAAGAGGAGTCCGTCTCGAGATCTGGCATGGCGGCCATCAGGGCCATAGTGTAGGGGTGACGGGGATTTGAGAAAATCTCTTCCACAGTCCCATACTCTACAATCCGACCAGCATACATGACAGCAACCCGGTCACTGACGTTAGCAACGACGCCGAGGTCGTGGGTAATAAAGATTACGCCAATATTCCTTACCCGCTGAATCTCTTTGATCAGGTCGATAATCTTGGCTTGGACAGTAACGTCCAAGGCCGTGGTCGGCTCATCGCAGATTAGAAGTTCCGGGTTACAAGCCAGGGCTGTTGCAATAACGATCCTTTGCCGCATCCCACCAGAGAACTGGAAGGGATACTGCCTATAACGTTCTTCCGTATTCTTGATTCCAACCTGGTCCATAAGTTTAATAGACAATTCTTTGGCATCTTCGTTAGACATCTTGCCGCGGACCCGGGGGGCCTCAGAAATCTGCCGCCCTACCCGCTGTACGGGGTCCAAGGAGCTCATGGGGTCTTGGAAGATCATCCCGATTTCCTCTCCCCGGATCTTACACATCTCCTCCTCAGAGAAATCTAAGATATTGGTTCCATTGTAGAGGACCTCGCCCTCTGAAATAATGGCATTTTTCGATAAAATGCCCATAACGGTCCGAGCGGTAACTGACTTACCAGATCCAGATTCTCCTACAATGGCCAGGGTCTCTCCCCGGTCAACATGAAAGTTCACGCCCCGGACGGCATGTACCGTTCCAGAATAAGTGGAGAAATCAACGTGTAAATTATTTACTTCCAATAGGTGTTGGCCTGACTTTTGCTCGATTGCTTTAGTGGCTACAGACTTTTCTTGTGGTGACATTTCTTCCTCCTTTCTTATTCAATCCCGCGCAGGGTCGGATCAAAGGCATCCCGGAGTCCATTTCCCATCATATTAAAGGAAATCATCAGGATCGAGATGACAATAGCTGGGAACAAAGTTTCTGTTGGGTATAAAAGCAAGGTCTTTTGGCCTTCTGCGAGTAAGACACCGATGGAAGGCTCTGGTGCCTTAATGCCAAGGCCTAAGTAGGCCAAGAAGCTCTCTTCAAAGATGGCACCAGGGATCTGCAAGGCACTCATCGTAATGATAACTCCCACGGCATTGGGGAGAATGTGACGGAAGATCAGGGTCATATCCGAAGCCCCCAAGGTCTTGGAAGCCAACACATACTCCATCTCCCGGTATTTTAAGAACTGGGCTCGGATCATTTGGGCGGTACCCATCCAGCCTGTCAAACAGAGGGCTAGGGCGATAGGAATGATTCCAGGTCCCAAGTAAATGACAAAGAGGATCAACACAACCATCAAGGGAATACCACCAATGATCTCTGCAATTCTTTGCATAAGGATGTCTACCCAGCCCCCGTAGAAGCCTGACACAGAGCCATAGATAATCCCGACCACAATGTTCACTACCATGGCAATGATAGCGATCAGGAAGGAGACACGGGTTCCTCTCCAGAGCCTTGTCCAGAGGTCCCGGCCCAAATAATCCGTCCCAAACCAGAAGTTGTCATCAATCCCTGCTTGTTTGTAGGCGTCAATCCGGATCACAGCCATGGGGGTCTTTCTCACTTCATAGGTGCTGAGGGTTTCCACGTAGGAATCTTTATATTTACCCTCAATACTTGACTGGCGGACCTTAATAGTATTTGTTCCCGAGAATACCTTCATCCATTGAAGCCCAGGGACCCTAGGAGGTAGGTGCTGGGCGTCAATGTTTTGCTGGTCATAGGCCCATTTATTCATGGAAGGGCCGATAATGGCCATCACAACCAAGAAGGCAATGATAATGAAGGAGACAACTGCCGCTTTGTTATGGACAAAGCGAATCATGGCATCTTTGAAGAAGCCAATGGGCTTGCCTTCAAATCTTACATCCCGAATTTCCTTATCTAACTGTAGGAAAGAAAAGTCATTCTCAGCAAAGTTTGGCATGTCTGCTGGATTTTCAAATTCAGCCAGGACCGGGGGATGTCCTCCGGTAGTGACGCACTTATTGGTAACTTGATCATCAGCTAGGCTAGATGGATCGTGCATAGAAGGGGTGCCAGCCTCTCTCTCTATGTTTCCAGTTTGTTGGTTCTTATTAGCCTCGTCTGCCCTAGCTTGTTTCTTTTGATCTGCCATTAACGGGCCCCCAATCTAATTCTAGGATCGATAATCCCATAGGATAGGTCGACGATCAACGTGGTTACAAGACCCAAAAGGGAATACCAGAATAAGGTTCCAATGGCCAGAGGAGTATCATAAGTATTGATACTCTCAATCATAACAGAACCCATACCCGGTATGGAGAAGATCTTCTCCAAAACCAGCGATCCGCCCAAAATATTTGTAAACATTGGGATGATAATGTTGGCTAATGGAATAAAAGAATTCCGTAGGGCGTGCCGGACCGTTGCTTGGAACTGATTCAGACCTTTTGACTTAGCAAGGAGCATATACTCCGAGTTCAACGCTTCTGTCAGCTCGGCTCTGGTAAATCTTGCTACCCCTGCAATGGACCCTAGGGATAGGGCCAGGATAGGCAAGAAAATGGAGACAAACTTGGACCAGGTCAGGGTTTGCTCCGTACTAGCAATTAGAGGGAACCACTCCAATTTATAGGCCAGATAATACTGGAGGAGGGTTGCAAAGATAAAGCTTGGTACGGAGATAAATAAAATGATTAGGAAAGAAATAATATAGTCTGCAGGCTTATTTTTCCTCAGGGCCGCCCAGATACCTAAGATCATGGCGATCGGCAAACTCATAAAGAGGGAAATAATGTTGAGCTGCATCGAGACAGGCATCTTGGTCGCAAGAATGGTATTGACTGGTACCTTGGGCTGGACCACTACGGAAATGCCAAAGTCTCCACGGACAAAATCTTTAATAAAGTACCAATATTGGACCATCGGAGGTTCATTGAGGTGATACTTATCCTCAATAGCTTTCCTGACCTCTGTCGGCATCTTCGGATCCTTTAAGAAGGACCCCGGCATCGCATGCATGACAAAAAAGGATGCAGAGATGATGATGAAGAGCGTAATAAAGATCAAGATGATCCTCTTAATCGTATAGCGGAGCATGGTTCTCCCTTCTAGCTCTCTTTTTGGTGGAACATAGCTGATAGACGTTCCATAATTTGTGGCTTTCGGTATTAACAGAGAAAAAGCCCCCAATTATCTTGCTGGCAGCAATCAATTTCGCCTGCAAAGATCCTATGGGGGCTTTCGACATGTTTTTATCATAGGTTGATCTTCCATGACAGGAAGCTTGCAAGACCAAAATCAAGTCTTGCTAGTAGGAAGAGCTCAGTGCCTCCCTAAATCAAACTTACTGCTTCCAAGAAAAACATGAAAACTTAAGGAAGCAACAAATGGGGGGAAACGCTCCTCTTATTCGATAGGATCGAGGTCAGCTTGGAAGGCGGCAAAGCCTACGCCAGGCTTGTACTCATCGACGATAAGGTGGACACGGTCAGAATACATCGTGGCACCTCTTTGCTCATAGAGAGGAATGCTAGGCAGATCTTCAATGATCATCTTTTCCATTTCGCCAAGGGCCTCAAGTCTCTCTTTATCCTTGAAAATGAGGTCGCCCTGGGTGCACTCGGTGAAGAGCTTATCAAACTCAGGATTGGCATACTGGTTGAACTTGGGGGTGAACTTGCTCTGATAGAGGTCCATGCCGCCCCAAGGGTTGAAAGCCCAGCCGACCCAAGAACCGAAGGTGATGTCATATTTTCCTTGCTCAGCAAGGTCATAGGACTGGGTCCAAGGAACTGCCCTGAGGTTCAATTCAAAGTTATCGGTTCCAAAGATTTCTTCCCATTGGGCTTTCAAGAACTCGGCTGTCGCTTTCATGGTCTCATTGCCATCAAAGTACATCAGTTCACAAGAAACCTTCTTGCCGAACTTCTCGTGAGCTTTGTCAAAGAGTTCTTTGGCTTTGTCTTTATTAAAGCCATTCTTGCCTTCTTTGTCGATATCTTCGACGATCTTCTTTCCGACTTCACTTTCTCTAAAGCTAACACCATTTTTCAGGTCGGTTAACCGTCCAGAAGGTACGATATAAGGAGCAGGGACGTCCTTTTTATTGATCTTGGTAGCAATGGTTTCACGATCGATAGCCCAATACAGAGCCTGACGGAAATCCTTATCGGTCAAGAAGGCCTTCTCAGGATTATCAGAAGTCATATTGATAAAGAGCTGCCAGACGGCGGTGGACTTGCTCAGCATGACCCGAGGATCTTCCTCATATTTCTCATAGTTCTGACCAGCCAGACCCACAACGTCGGTCTCGTTCTTTTCGAACATCTGGACAGCTGTATTGTTATCTTCAACCACTCTCTGATAGACGGTATCAGGATTTTGATACTGCTTAGCGAACTCATCGTCGGGGTTCTTTTCATAGAGACGATATTGGTCTCTGACCCACTCTTTCAGGATATAAGATCCGCAAGAAGGAGTGGTCTCTAAACTGGTCCCATAACTATTTTCAGTACGGTCAGCGTTCATGCAAGCTTCATAGGTCTTCTTGTGAACAGGAGACAAGGGGCCGCCACCCATGAACCAACCCAGGAAATCGTTCTCGGGGATAGCAAAAACAAGCTTGATCTCAAGGGTGTTGTCGTCAAGAGCTTTGATTCCTACATCTTCCCAAGCGACACCGCCTTCTTTGATGTCTTCCTCGGTGATGTCGAGCTTGTGGGCATCCAGCTGATCCTGACGCTCCTGAACCTTTTCTAGAGCTTCTTTCTTCTTGGTCTCATCTTCGATGGCCTCAGCTTCTTCTTTGGCCTTGTCGATTTCAGCCTGCTCTTCTTCCTGCTTTTTCAGCTTAATATTGTCTTCTGCGGTACCCAACCAGTACTTTTTAGCATTGACAACTTCCATGGTGCTACCTAAGCTATCCATAGCTCTGGTATTCTTTAGCTTCGGATCTAGGAGCATCTTATAGGAATACTCATAGGCATGGGCATCAATGACTTCGCCATCTGGCCAGTGTAAGCCCTTACGGATTTTGAAGGTCCAGGTTTTGCCGTCTTCGCTCATTGTGGGAAGTTCTTCAGCAAAGTTAGGAACAACTTTCATTCCGTCGGTTTCCTTATCGTAGACCATTTCCAGAAGACCCGGTAGGATATAACCAAAAACGTCTGCTTCAGCATCGCTCTTCCAAAGGTGAGGGTTCAGGGTTGCAACTTTACCACCCGTAGTTCTCCAGACCTTGCCCTTTAAGTTCTTCTCGCGGTCACCACCTTCGTTAGCAGCTTTTGTAGTTTCTTCTTCAGAATTAGACTCTTCTGTCTTCTCTTCAGAAGATTTTTCACCAGCTTCTGTCTTCTCTTCTTCACCGGATTTAGATTCTTCTGTTTCTTTAGACTCTTCGCCATCCTTCGACGCAGCTTGGCTCTCTGCTTCAGCTGCGGGGGTGTTCGCTGGGGTATTCTGTTGGGCCGGTGGTGTACATGAACTTAAGATAACTCCTAAGATCATGAGGGCTGCCAGAACGATACTTAGTTTCTTTTGCATAAAAGTAGTATTCCTCCTAATCATTCCTTACGTATCGGTAATGCATATCCGGATATCTTCGGATATCTTGGCCACGAACCTAGTCCGTCATCCTTGACGATAGGCCAAAGATCAGACCATCCGGATCGTACCAAAAATGTCGGTGGACCTGTCATTAGCAAACGACATTTCCAATCGCAAGGGGAATTATATCACAAAATCAATAAGTTTACAAAATATTCTCTAAAAAGCTTTGCATCCACAAAAAATGGGGCAAAACAGAAATAGGGAATGGGAAAAATAGGGATAGGGAGCGAGAGGCAGCTAGCAAGGTCCAGGAACATTTGGGTGTGCTGATTCCTGCGCTGGAATATAGGAGCTGGTCCCCACGCTGGAATATTTGTTATAGGGGGGCACAAAGGTCCCGGAGATAGGCCTTCTCTTCTTCTGTAAGGGAGGGGGCCAGGCGACGGTAGCATTCTTCGTGGTAGGCGTTAAGCCAGGCCAGCTCGGCGGGGGAGAGAAGGCTAGGGTCGAGGGGGCGTTTGTCGATGGGCACGTAGCAGACCTGGTAGAGGCAGAAGAATTGACCTGACTCGGTTTTCTCAGACTTTCTCACAAAAAGGTCGTTTTCGATCC
This sequence comes from uncultured Clostridia bacterium, assembly GCA_937922005.1. Taxonomy (GTDB): domain Bacteria; phylum Bacillota; class Clostridia; order Saccharofermentanales; family DTU023; genus CAKZWV01. The sequence continues at coordinate 14,274 of CAKZWV010000054.1, forward strand.
GAATCCCATATTGGCCTTCCAGGTAGACCCCGGGCTCGACGGTAGTGATCATTCCTTCCTCCAGGGGCACGGTATTGGGAGCAAAGCCTAGACGCTGCGGACCTTCATGGACATTGAGGACAAAGCCGACCCCATGGCCGGTGCCGCATTTGTAGTCGTGGCCGATTTGCCAGAGGGGATAGCGGCAGATGGCATCCAGTTTGGAACCGGTAGTTCCTTCAATAAACTGGCAAGTCATAAGCATAATGGAGGACTTCAATGTATAAGTATAATCCCGTTTCATTTGCTGGGGGATTTTATCCGGGTCCTGGAAACAGAAGGTCCTCGTGATGTCAGTCGTTCCCTCTAGGTATTGGGTTCCCGAATCAAGGAGAAGGAAGCTATCCCGGCCCAGGGGGGTCTCTTTTTCAGCCTTGCTGGGATCATAGTGCATCATTGCAGCATTGGCCCCATAGGCGGAAATGGTCGTAAAGCTGAGATCTAGGAAATGCTCCTCTTTTTCCTTTAATTCTGCTTCCCAGCGACTGACATCAAGCTCCGTTGGATAGGACCCCTCGCCCCGGTCAGCCCTGTCCAAGGCCTCCTCCACTTTCTTTTGGAGACGGACTAAGACCACCCCGTCTTTGACATAAGCTTTTTCTACATTCTTCTGTTGGGTGGGGTTTTTCAAGGCTTTGAGATGGTCGACCACCCCAATGCCTCCGACGATCGCTGCAGAAGGAGGAAGAGCCTGGAAGAGATGACAGTTGGTATAGTCTTTTTGCACCTGAATCCGGCAAGAGGCGGGGAGGTCATGGATTGCACCCACAATATCTTCGTAGGGCCGGATCTCGATTCCCGCTTCATTTAGCTTTTGATCTACCTTGTTTTTAACCAGTTTCTCCTGGTCGAGGAAGATCGTAGCCCCTTTGGCGGGGTCCCGGGCCACAATGGCATAGGAATAGACAACAGGGGAGCAGGGAACATCCGCCCCACGGATATTAAAGAGCCAAGCGATATCTGCCAAAGCCGGCAGGAGGAGGTAGTCTAGGTGCTTTTCAGCCATCTTCTCCCGGACCTCCTTCAGGTGGTCGGCAATGCTGGCCCCCGTGTAGACCTCATCCAAGTAAAAGACATCACCTTTCGCCAAGGCTGGCCGGTCCGCCCAGATATCCTCCAAGAGGTCTAGATCCTCCCGATAGCTTATTTTCTTATCTTCCAAGGCCTTTTGCAGATTTTCAAAAGAACTTTGCATAAAGGTTGCGCCATCAAAGGCCACCGTCGCCTCATCTGGCAAAATCTCTGCCAGGCAAGCATCGTAAGTAGGCACCCCGGGGGCCCCCCACTTCATCATCTCAAAATCCGAGCCTGCAATCTCCTTTTCACATTGGATATAATAGCGGCCATCCGCCCAGACCAAGGCCTTGTCCTGGGTCACAACGGCTACCCCAGCTGATCCGGTAAAGCCAGAAATATAGGCCCGGGCACAATAGTGCGGGGCCACATATTCACTCCCATGGGGGTCAAACGAAGGAAAGACGCAGGCATCAATCCCGAGCTTTTCCATTTTATTCCTTAAATTTTTTAACTTTTCATTGGTCTTCATACTGTTAATCCTCCTTAGGCCCAAAAGCTAGGCCCATACAAAGGGCTAGACCTAGGCCCATGCCTAGGTAACAAAGTCTATGGGCATAATCAGGCCTATCAGCTAGTAAATCGTACCCGCTCGATCAGGCCTATTAGCTATAAAATAACCATGGAACTCAAGCTAGCACCGCCATGGCTAAGAAAAAGCCATGGAGTATTTGCTAAATAAACCATGGCAAATAGTCCAGCCTCAGTATAGCACAGTCCAAGGATCTGGTCCTAGTATCGTTTTTCATCTAGAGTCTTAATGGATCGCCCATAAGAACCTTTCCAGCTGCCTAGGCCAGCCCTGTAAAATCTTGAAAGAAGCCTGGGCTTGTGATAGAATGAGGGCCAATTTAAGGGATTTTCATAGAGGGTAAGGCTATCATTGCCAACGATGATGAAAATTCAATGAAGAATTGGAATCTCTGACCAACAGGCCCCACTGGGCTCATACCCCCATCGGCCTAGAAAAGACCCCTGGAGCCCCGTTGGACTTAGAAATGGTTATCTATGCTCAAAAAGCCAAAAAGCGAATATCTCTACTTACCCAATCTATTAACCTATTTTCGAATCATCCTGGTTCCTTGCATGATTGCCCTTCAGTACTCCAATTGGGAACACAAGCAATGGACCATCGGGATCCTGATTGCCCTGTCTGGAATCAGCGATTTTTTGGATGGCTATGTGGCCCGTAACTGGGATCGAATTACAGAAATTGGTAAATTCCTCGATCCCATCGCCGACAAGTTAACCCAATTTGCCTTAGCCCTCATGGTCGTCTATCGTTTTCCCTTTTTTAAACCCTTTATTTTTCTTTTCCTGGTAAAAGAATTGGTCACTGGGATGATTTCATTTTGTCTGTTAATGAAGGGGGTCAAGATGGACGGAAGCAAATGGTACGGTAAAGTCTCGACTTTTGTTTTCTACTCCACCATGCTAACTATTTTCTTCTTCCCATCTCTGCCACCTTTTGTCCATAAACTTTTGATCGTACTGAGCAGCGGCTTTATGCTCCTTGCCTTTGTTTTGTATTTCCTCCTCCTCACCAATATGTGGATCCAGTGTCACGACCGACCCACGGTATCTTGGCGGGAGGCAGCCCGCATTCTCTTCAAAAAACAGGGTGGTGAGGTTAAAGAAACCCTATCTCCCATCCAAGCCAAGCGTACCGCTTCCGAAAGGCGCAACTAAACGGATAGGTTCGTTGTAGTATTTAAGTAGATAGACTTAGGGATTAACAAAAAAGCTCATATGATAGATTCACATGAGAGACTCATATGGTGATAGACTCACAGAAAGGATCTTTTTATGGAACCTAATTCCTCTTCGCTCCATGCCTTCTCCTCCCAGGAGATGGCCAAGCTTCTTAACGATCTTCAAGAATCTTTAGAAACCCTTATCTCCAAAGCTAAAGTGATCCCCGGAGAGATCCTTGTCGTTGGCGCCTCTACCAGCGAAGTCTTGGGAGAAAGTATTGGAAAAGGATCCTCCCTAGAAATAGGCAAACTCCTCATTGATATCATACGAGGCATCTGTGAGGACCATGCTCTCTACCTAGCAGTTCAGGGCTGCGAACATCTCAATCGTGCCCTAGTTGTCTCTAAAGCCTGCCAAGAGGCTTACCGCCTTCAGAGGGTCAATGCCGTACCCGCCCTTCATGCGGGTGGGGCCTGCGCCCTTGCCGCCTACGAAAGCCTCCCTGAGGCCCGGATGGTCAAAAGTCTTCGACACCAAGCTGCCCTTGGTATCGACATTGGCGATACCTTCATTGGCATGCACCTCCGCCCCGTAGTCGTCCCAGTTCGCACCTCTATCGACACCCTAGGCAAGGCCCACATTACTTTCTGTCGGACCCGTCCCCCCTTTGTGGGTGGAGAGAGGGCCCAATACGACCCAGATCTCCGCTAACCCTAGTGGCGGCCTTAGCCCCTCTCAAGCGATATTAACTCCTATTAGGATAGCTTAACCCCTGTGACAGGTCCCGTCATAGAGTGGCAAGAGCTTTGCCACCTCGGGTTTTTTAGCAAATTGAATGAGTTTTTCATCCTCTTTATAACTGGTATCATCTATATAGTGGGCCAGGCAAAAGAGGATTTTTTTATCCGAAAAATAACTCACTTGGTCCATTGCTAAGTCAAGGGTCAGCCACTGACTGGTGCTGAGTTCCTCTTCCTGGATCACTACCTCTTGATCAATTGGGTTGAGCTCGCCAGAAAAATAAATAACATCCTTGACGATGCCCCGTTTGGGAGAATAGGTATTAATCATCCGGAAAGTGGTATCGATATCGACTGTCAAACCGGTCTCCTCCAGGATCTCCCGCCGTGCCGTATCAATCTCCCCTTGGTCACACGCCTCCACATGGCCCTTAGGAAAGGAATGATGGCCACCCCGGTGTTTTATAATCAAATATTCCGTCTTCTCTTTCCCAAAATCCTGGTATTTTCTCCAAACAATGGCTCCACAAGACTTTTCATAAGTGACAGAGTTATCCTCTCTCGCCATAAGCTCCTTAGCCTTTTCCGACATTCCTCGACACTGAGTATCTGTTCCTTTGGGCATGTGCTCACCTTTTTGCTGATTCATAAGCTCCCTTTTCTCCAATATTTTTGCCAGGATGAAAGAGTCAACAAGTCTTTCGATCCCCATATTCTAGGCTCTATGATAAACTCAATTCAGGGGAATAGCAAGAAGACAAGCGCCGCCTATCATTCGACAAACACTTCCATCTAGCAGCCTGGCAATAAGGTCTAAAGGCAAAAAAACGAAAAAAAAGGAGGCCCGAATAAAATTCGAGCCTCAGTGAGAAATGGAGATCTAAATAATACTAATTTCTTAAACTATTTTCTTATAAAAAGATCCAAAAACATTGTTGCTTCATTTAGATCTCATACATTTTGGACTATGGAATCAAGCTTTGGGATTCAGCACTTAAGAGCTTAGCGATCAAGCCTCTCTTGATGAGTGATTTCGGATCCCGGTGAATCCTACTTAATACTTGCCTCATAGATCTTTTCGACAGAATCTTTCAGCAAGGCAGTAAACTCTTCTTCTGACTGACCTTCGTTCAAGCCTTCTGAAAGGGCTCTAGAGAAGCTCGCAATCATCCCATGATTCTGAGCAAGAAGCTCCACAGCCTTTTCTCTCGAATAACCACCAGAGAGGGCCACTACCCGCAGAACCTTAGGATGCTCAATGAGTTCCTTATAGAGGTTCGCCTTGGTAGGAATGGTGAGCTTTAGCATCACCTGCTGCCCTTCCTCCAACTGATCCAACTCCGTTAGAATGGCCTTCTTCAAGATCTCCTCTGCCTTCTCTTTCTCCGGGCAGTGGATATCTACTTCAGGCTCTACGATAGGCATCAGGCCACCAGCTAAGATTTTCTTAGCATACATAAACTGCTGGTGGACGTTCTCCTTGATACCCTCTTCATTGGCTTCCAGGATGACTGACCGCATCTTAGTTCCAAAAATATGATTCTCTTGGGCCAGACGAATGCTCTCATCCAGGTTAGTGATGTCTTTCATGAGGCGGACCCCATCTTTGGCATCAGCCAATCCCAGGTCCACCTTCAGGAAGGGAAGAATCCCCTTATTTTCCCAGAGATACAGGGCTGTAGGCTTTCCTTCAATCTCGCTCTTTACAGTCTGTTGGAAGAGGATAGCTCCGAGTATCTTTTCTTTACTAAAAGACGGGTTCGTAATCATCCGTGTTCTCATCTCATGGATGAAAGCAAACATTTCATCATCATTCTTATACCGGTCTTCTTCAACCCCATAAATCCGCAAAGCCTTGGGTGTGCTCCCACCGCTCTGGTCTAGGGCTGCAATAAAACCAGGATTTTGGGCCATTATCTTCAATTGTTCTTGATTCATGAACGATCCCCCTTTTCTTTTTTGTCTCTTAGTAACAAGACCATTCTAACACAATAAATGGATGAATGCGAATTTCTGTATTTTTGCTCAACAAATACTCCCGCCCATCCAGCGAGCATTTTCTTTAAAGCTGTCGCAATTTTTCCAGAATGTCATCGAGGACTTCTTGCGAGGAATAAAGAATTTCTAGGCGTCCTTTGCCGGATCCGCTATCATGGATGGCTACCGGAGCGCCGACATGAAAGGCCAGTTCATCCTGAATTTTTTCTATTTCAAGACTTGTAAGAATTTTTCTTGCATTTTGCCTATCATTACCTGTTAACAAGTTTGGCCCCAGCTGATCGGCCTTTTGCCCGCTTGAGTCTCCCTCCTGGTTCAGATTCGTTTCCTCAGCCTTCCCCTGATTTTTCTCCTTCAGGGCCCCCACGACTTCCTCCAGGTGGCGAACGCTCCACTGCTTGTTCAGGACTTCCTCACACAGATGCTCCTGGTCTCCCTGATCTTCCAAAGAAAGCAAGACTTTTGCATGACCCACCGAGAGATCTCCTGAGGCCATCTTCTTTTGTACTCCTTCTGGCAATTGGAGGAGGCGGAGGCCGTTTGCGATAGCCGACCTTGATTTTCCAATCTTTTTAGCCAGATCATCCTGGGTTAAATCGTTTTGCTCCAAGAGAAGCTGGTAAGCCTGGGCTTCTTCAATGGGGTTGAGATCCTCCCTTTGAATATTTTCTACTAGGGCCTGCTCTAAGTGCTGGTCCCGGGTTAAATTCCTCACTAAGGCGGGGATCCTTGTGAGACCTGCCAGCCTGGCCGCCCGCCAGCGCCTTTCTCCAGCCACCAGGCGGTATTCACCCTCCTGGGCCGTCGGCGTAACCAAAATGGGTTGAATAACCCCATTAGCTTGGATCGAAGCCGCTAGTTCCTTCAATTTATCCTCGGCAAAGGCCTTTCTTGGCTGGTCGGCAAAAGGACTGATGCAATCAATTTCAATCTCCTGGACCCGCTCTCCGTCATCCTGGCTCATCGCTAACTCAGCCGAGCTAGAAGCTTGACTAGAAACAGGCACTTGCCAAGACCCTAACTCTTGGCCCTGAGTCCCCAAGGCGTGGCCTTGTTCGTCAGGAGCAAGTTTCGCTGAACCAAGTCCTTGCTTTGTCCCTTGGGCTTGTCCTGCGTCTTTTGCAGCTGCAGAGCCTTCTGGTGGAGCTTGTATTTTTGCAGCTGAAAACATCCCAGAAAGCCCACGGCCCAGGCCCGGCGTCCGACCGAGACCAGGACGGCGGGGTGAAGTATTTTTCTTTTTTTGATTCTTATCGTCCGACATGTCAGTACTTAGCAAGTCCCTTTTCTGAAAATCGATTTCTTGAAATGATCCAGGACCTGGCCTGGAATATTTGTTGGAGATTAGCCATTTTGCGCCAGGTTATCTAAGACAACTTGGGCGATGGGTGCCATAAAGGTTGTAGAGAGGCTGGCGTATTTGCTGTATTGATCAGTGCGTTTGATGAATTCCTTCGCCAGGTCCACATAGGCCTTCCCCCCCTTACTCATCCGGTCGTACTCGATAATGGTGCTCCCATAGCTGGGGGCTTCCGCCAGGCGAACATTGCGAGGAATCATGGTCTTAAAGCACAGGTCCCCTAGAAAGTCTCGAACATCGGCCTCCACATCCCGGGACAGGCGGTTTCTCCCATCCGACATGGTTATAATCCCGCCCAGGATGGTAGCCTGAGGCTGGCGCATGGAGTTGACCAAGGCTAAAGAAGTAAAGAGCTGCTTGACCCCCGCTAGGGCATAGTATTCGGCTTGGATGGGGATGATGATGGCATCGGAGGCAAACATTGCATTAATGGTGAGATTGCCAAGAGAGGGCGGACAGTCGATAAAAATGAAGTCGTAGGAGGATTTAAGAGGTTGAATGAGCTTTTTCATCTCATTCAAAGGGTCCTCCAGGCGTGAAAGATCTGATTCTGCCGCAGCCAGGTCTACATGGGAAGGCAAGAGGTCCAGCTTGGGACGAGCATTTTTCAAAATAGCCTCTTCCAGGCTGTGCTGGCCGGTCAAAACCGTATAGGTGTTGATGGGATTTGGCTCGTGATAGCCAAGGCCAATGCTGGCATTCATCTGTGCATCGGCGTCAATGAGTAAAATCTTCTTGCCCATGTCGGCCAAGGCGGCAGAGAGGCTGATGCAAGTGGTTGTCTTTCCTACCCCACCCTTTTGGTTGATCACAGCAATGATCATAGGACTCTCCTTTTCATGATCTGGTCCACCATATCTAATCTTCTAGACAGAGGGATCGACAAAACGGGCATTTTCAATGATAAACTGGCGACGGGGTGCCACTTCCATCCCCATCAGCAGGCTAAAGGTCTCATCGGCCTCCTCTGCATCATTCACCGTAACCTGGATCAATTTTCTCTTCACAGGATTCATGGTCGTCTCCCAGAGCTGCTCCGGGTTCATCTCACCTAGACCTTTAAAGCGCTGGACCATGGGATTTTTCCAGTTCTGTTCCCTCTTAATCTGCTCCACTTCCTCGTCCGTATAAGCGTAATAACTTTCATTATCATTCTTAAAGACCCGGTAGAGGGGGGGACAGGCGATATAGACGTGGCCCTCAGAGACAAGTTCTGTCATATAGCGGTAGAAAAAGGTCAATAAGAGGGTCCTAATATGGGCCCCGTCCACGTCGGCATCAGCCATGATGACCACCTTATGGTAGCGGAGTTTATCGAGGTTAAAATCATCCCCGATCCCCGTACCCAAGGCCATAATCACAGGAATCAGCTTCTTATTCTTGTACACTAAATCCATCCGAGCCTTTTCGACATTGAGCATCTTTCCCCAGAGGGGCAAAATAGCCTGGTATTTTCGCTCCCGTCCGCTCTTAGCGGACCCACCGGCGGAGTCTCCCTCTACGATAAAGATCTCACACAAAGAAGGGTCCGTCTCTTGGCAATCTGCCAACTTGCCAGGCAGGGCCGAAGACTCAAAGACAGATTTTCTCCTCGTTAACTCCCTGGCCTTCTTAGCCGCAATCCGAGCCTTAGAGGCTTCTCCAGCCTTGGCACAAATAATCTTGGCAATCGAGGGGTTTTCTTCAAAAAATAAGGTAAGATAATCGCCCAAGACAGACTCAACAGCCGCACGCATATCAGAATTTCCCAACTTGGTCTTGGTCTGTCCTTCAAATTGGGGGTTGGGATGTTTGACGCTGATGATGGCTGTCAGACCTTCCCGACAATCCTCGCCCGTGAAATTCTCCGTCCCATCCTTATTGGTCTGCTTTTTTCGAACATAATCGTTGATAGACTTCGTCAGAGCTGAACGAAAACCAGTCAGGTGGGTACCGCCTTCAATGGTGGCAACATTATTGCAGTAGGAATAGACATTCTCCCGGTAGGAGGCATTGTACTGAATGGCCACCTCAACCACGCATCCGTCTACCTCTTTTTTAATATAGATGGGAGGCGTAAAGAGGGGTTTTTTATTCTTGTTAAGATACTCTACGTAGGAAATAATCCCGCCCTCGTAGTAAATCCTCTGCTCATAGTGGGGTTCTACTCGTTCGTCCACCAGGTTGATGGCTACATCTCGGTTGAGAAAAGCAACTTCCCGGTATCTTTTTTTCAAATCTGCTAAATCGGTGACAATATCCGGGAAAATCTCCTTATCTGGCAAGAAGGTTACCACTGTTCCCTTTTTATCCGAAGGCCCCCTATCTTGCAGAGAAATTACCGTCTTACCCCGTGCAAATTTGATATACCATTCCCGGCCACCCCTATAAACTGTAACTTCCATCCAGGCAGAAAGGGCATTTACGACGGAAGCGCCTACCCCATGGAGACCGCCGGAAAATTTGTAGGAGTTATTTTTAAATTTTCCACCAGCATGAAGTTCCGTACAGACAAGTTCTACAGTCGGGATTTTAGCTTTGGGGTGGATATCGACTGGAATGCCGCTCCCGTTATCGGCTACAGTGACACTTTGATCTGGATGAACCACGATAGAAATCTGGTCACAGCGGCCTGCTAAGGCTTCGTCCACAGAGTTTGAAACAATCTCGTAGATCAGGTGATAAACTCCAGCCAAGTCGGTCGTCCCGATATACATACCAGGACGGAGGCGGACGTGCTCAATTCCGCCTAAGACTTCAATATCATCCGCTTCATAGTGTTCAATCTTGGCGGCTTCTTCAGCTTCTTCAGTCTCCTCATCAATCAGTTGGGCATTACACTCATTTTCAACAAAGTCTTCATCTTCTTCCGCCCGCTTTAAAAAGCGGTCAAAGACTTCATCCTCACCGCCCTCTTCCGACCCATCTAGGTCTTGATCCTGCCGATTTCTTTCCAAGTCCCCATCCTGGATCTGGTGATTTTCTTTTAGGCCTTCTTCTTGGTCATCCTCTGAAGAATCCTCCTTAGAATGAAGATCCTGTAAGGCTTCTTGATCTCTATCTACCTGTGTTCCGCTTGCCCTTTTTTGTTCTTGGATCATATCTGCTTCTTGATGCATCTAAAACCCCTTTCTCCATTCCATTTCGTATTCACTCTTGAAAAATCTAATCTATGAGATCGCCATTCTTATTACATTGCTATTCTTATTACATCACTCAATGCTTTAATCCTACATGGCCAGCACGACCCTTAGACCTAACGGGACCGACATAGCTCCTTAGCCTACTTTACGAAATGAAAATACTTCTTTGCGCTCGGCAATTCCCTTGTCGGACGCATCTTTTGCGTAATCCGCTCAAAGGAAATCTGACTCAGATAGGCATTCGACTCCGTGACAAGAAGGGTCTGCGGCAGGCCATCATCTGTATGAATCAAACGCTTTTCCTGATCCGCCAAAGTTAAAAAATCGTTGTTCGCCGACCTACGTTCCATCGTCACGGTATCTAAGTCAGAAACAAAAAGAATATCATCTTGGGATAAGAGATAGATCCCTCCAAGGTTAATCACATCCATAAAATTACCTCCAAATTCTCGGTCCCTCATTCTACTAAAAATCCCAGATTATTTCAACCGAAGCAAAAAAATACCAAAAAAGTGCTTTGAGTACAAAAAATCAAAATTAAGGGGTTGGGGGCTTCCAAGGGAAAATTTTCCCATCCTGAACTTCAAACATCGAAGCCTCCAAATCTTGGAGGTGACTTGCTAAGTCTGGATCCAGGTCCGTCCCCGTAATAACTGTCTGCCCATCCCGGATCAGGTCAAAGATCATAAAACGCCTAGAGGGGTCCAACTCACTGAGCACATCATCCAAGAGTAAAATGGAGCGCTGACCCGTTTGCTCCTCGATATAGGAAAGTTCTGCTACTTTCAGGGCCAGGACCAGAGATCTCTGCTGGCCCTGGGAAGCAAAAATTCTCGCATCTAAGTCATTAATCGTAAAAGCCACATTATCCCGATGGACCCCCGTCTGGGCAAAGGCCCGCTCAAGGTCCCTAGGCCTGTCTTGAACAAATCTCTGCCAAAAGACCTCCTCCAAGTCTTCTAGGCCCTGTGCCTCATTCACTCCCCTGAGGGTCCGGTAGGAAACTTCAAGTTTTTCTGTCCCCCGGCTCAAAGCAAGAAGGGCTTCCCTTGCTTTCGTCTCTAGAGCCGCCAGAGTCTTTCTCCTTGCCAAGGCAATCCCTGCCGAAACCTTAGCCAAGGATCGATCCACTCCATCTAGATAAAAATCGAGGGTTTCCCCCTGCAAATCCTTCAATATCTGATTTTTAGCAGCCAAAAGCTTTCTCATTTGCTGAAGCAGCATAAAATACTCCCGGTCCGTCTTAGAAATCAAAATATCCAAGAAGCGCCTGCGTTCCCCCGGACCACCCTTAACCAGCTGGAGGTCTTCTGGGGCAAAGATAACCGTTTGCACGAGGCCAAAGAGGTCCGCAAAGGCATCGAGTTCCAAGCGATTGTAGGAAATCGTCCTCTTATTATTCCCATAGGCAATCGACAAGGTCTTGGTGTCGTAGGGGGTTAAGTCAGGGGTACTCTGATTTTCCCTTTCAAAGGAAGCTTCCAAGAAAAAGCTCCCTTGGCCTCGGAAGGCCAGATCTTGGTCTCGGCTGGTCCGATGACTCCTGGCGCAGCTTAAGTAGTAGATGGCCTCGAGGAGATTGGTTTTCCCCATTCCATTGGGCCCGACCAGGAGATTTACCTTGGGGGAGAAGGCCAGTTCCAAGTCCTCGTAATTGCGGAAATGATGAAGTCTGAGGAAATTGAGATACAAGGCTTAGCGACTCGCTCCACTGCTGCGGATGGGCAGGATAAGGTAATAGTTATCAGTTCCCACAAAGGTTAGAGCTGTGGCCGTAGACTTGGTAATCCTCAGTTCGACTGTATCGGAAATAGATAATTTTAAGACATCCATCAAGAAAAATGGAGAATACCAAAAATCAAATTCTTCTGAACTACTCCCCTCACATGCTACTACCTCTTTGGCTTGGGCTACTGCCAGGTCTGAACTTAAGGTTAACTGCTGGTCTTGTTGATATTCAACCTTGATCTGGCGAATATCGTCGGGCCGCTCGGCAATTAGGGAAATCCGCTGGATGGCCTGGAGCAAGTCTTGGCGGTTAATCTTTAAGTCGCAGAACCAATCGGTCAAATAGATCGACCTAAAATTCATATATTTGCCACTTAAGAGGGTAGTACTCATAACAAAAGTGTCATAGTAAAGACTCAAGAACTGATTATTGTAAACAAGTTTAACCGTGCTTTCATCATCCTTGACCAGTTTACAGAACATATTGAGAATCTTAAGAGGAATGGAAATCGAAGTCTCCGGCACTACCGGGAGCTCAGAGAGATCCATATGGGCAATGGCAATCCGGGAGTTATCTGCCCCACAAAGGTAGAGGCCCTTATCCTCAGTCTCTAGGTAAAGGCCGTTATATACCGTCAAAATCCCCGTATCGGTATTTTCCTTCATAGCAGAAAAGCTGGTTTGCTCAATTTTACTCTTAAACTCTTTAGCATTGACCTCAAGGATATGGCCCTCCTCCAATTTATTAATGGTGGGATATTCATTGAGGTAAAATTCCAAATTAAATTTTGCCGTGCCCGAAATAATCCGTAGCTTGTTTTTATCCTCCTGGATGTCTAAGGTGACCTCCGGGGCTGAAAGAACCTGAATAATATTATTAAATAATTTGGCCTTAACCAGGAATTGGAAGGACCCCTCCGCTTGGATGGCCATTTGCCCTTCAATGTCTAACTTGCCATCGGTTGCCTTAATAAAAAGGAGCCCTTCCTTGGCTTCCAACTGAAAACAATCCAAGTTGGTAATGCTTTTTGGGTCAATCGCCCCTAAGCCATAGCGTAGTAAGTATTTCAGTTCTTCAGTATTACATGTCAGTTTCATAAAGCGATCCTCCTTGATATCTTGGTGATCCTGTTTTTTTTGCTGCCCTATAACTAATAAACTAGTAGTTAGATATTAGGGGGTGTTGAAAGTGTTGAAAAGTCCTTGCGAAGGCCTAACGACAAACTTGATCCCTGTTGACAAAATCATCATGAATGTTGAAAGCGTGTTAAAAAAGTCCCCGAAGATGTCAACAACCTTTCTTTTTTTCCTTGAAGATACTTTTACAAGCCTTCTCATAATCCTTGGCGTAACGTTTATCCTCTTTGAGACTCTCAGCCTTTTTCAAGGCATGAAGGACCGTGCTGTGGGTCCGACGAAAGGGGTCTCCAATTTCTTTCAAAGTCAACGAAGGACAATACTCCCGGATAGCTCCCATGGTCAAGTGACGAACTTCGCACACCTCCTTGGTTCGACTCGTAGAGCGAAGAATCCGGTCAGGAATTTTAAAAACTTGAGAAAAAATATGGATAATCTCATCCGGACTTGATTCTAAACCTTGAAGATCTTCCTTCGGAACTTCCGTATGGTCCAGAACCTTCATATCAATCCGATCTAAGACGGTATAATTGATCCAACATCGGTGACACCAGCCCAAAATACTCCCGACCGTCGGAAAGTCAAGCTTACAAAAGGCCTGAACATCCTCCGGTTCGTAATGCATCCCATGGAGGTCGGCATAGTGTTGGAATATTTTTTGCGCAAGGGCAGGGGTTGGGGTACCGCCCATATTGGAGAAATGACTTGTGGCCAGCTTTGATTTGATTTGCGGATTGAGATCGGCTTCACCCGCCAAAAAGCGGTCAGCAATGAGGACCATAAAGGCCCCGTTGGCTTCAAAATTATTGATAATATTGAGGATTTCCTCTTGAAAGCGCTCCTTTCGGAGGACAAATTGTAAATCATCAATCACAAGAAGCTTGGGCGTCCGGTATTTTTGGCGAAAATTTGCAAAATTTCTAGCTTTACAGGCTTTTGTGAAGTCATTCATCATCATTTCAGCATTGACATAGAGAAAATTCTCGAGATGATGGCTTTTAAGCTTATTCAGGACGGCCCAGACCAGGTGGGTTTTTCCCATCCCACTTGACCCATATAGGTAATAGAGGTTAAGCTCCCCAGGCCTAAAGTCCTGGCGGAGGGACTTTTGTAGGAAAGTCTCCTCCAAGGACCGCAGCGTAATATAAGCCTCTTGGTTGATCGCATCGATCATAAAATTATCCAGGGTATAGGGGTAGCCCATTTCCGGAGCAGAAGGCTCTTGCGTTGAAAGCTCTTGGAGCGTGGGCATTTGGCTAGAGGGGCCCATAACGGCAAGCTTTTGATTTGTTGGTACCTGGCTTGTTGGTATCTGGATTTCTGACTCTTTTGCAGTTTGGCCTCGGAGATCTGGTGTCGGAGTTAGCCAGCTTTGGCAGGTTGGCAAGGTGCTCACTTTGGAACAAGGGATGATTTCTCCCGTCTGGGTGATCAGATGATAAGAGATGAGCCCCCGGTTGAGGCCGTCTAGGATGGTCGGCCAAAATCTCATGACAAGGGCCTCGACAGAGTGAGGAATATCCGTGAAAGGACGAACCTCGTCCCACTCATTGATGAGGACAGTCTGTAGGTTAAAGTCTCGCAGGATGCCCTGACCTAGGAGGGACAACTGCTTGTGAAAGACCGTCAGAAAATAATCTTGGGGATAGACGATGAGAAAGAGCCGAGATTGGTCCACCCTACAAGTCTTCAATTCATGGGTAAAAGTATTAAGAATACTTGCACTTTCCATCGAAAGATAAGAGTTAACTAAGCTATCCCATTTTTCTATGGTGACCAGGTCCATCTTTTTCCTCCCTATTGGCTTTCCCTAAGAAGGCGGCAAATACTCCTGCCCCCAGCTCGGCAAGTTCGTAGCCTTTGAGGAGGGGGGAGGAGGCCAAATTTCTTAGGGTCTCCTTATCAGGATAGCAAAGCAAGGTTCTTTTTTCTTGGCAGAAAGCCCGGTCTTATCGTCTCTTTAAAATCTTTGTAGGGCAAATGATGAAAATGTTGATGGCATGTAACAAAATTTGAACATGTTGAAAAGTCTCGCATCCTGCCTGGTCATCGCCTCTTCGATGTTCAAAACTTGGGAGCTGGGAATATTTGTGGGATTATTTTTGACAATTAGGGCAATATCTTGAACTTCTTCCTCCGACTTTGCTCTTGACTATTTCGGATTGACAAGTAAAACAAGGTAAACCTTCCCTTTGGTATACTTTTAAGGATTGTTGAAAGTTTCCTTTTTGGCCATCTATTCCCAGATAGTTGCGAAAACTGCAGCCCTTGGCCAAAATGCCTTCTTGTAATTTATCGATAATTGTCTGGTAGAGGGTCTCTATTTCACTTGTTAGCATGTCTCTACCAAGTCGGTCGGGACGAATTCCAGCCTGAAAGAGGATTTCATCGGAATAGATGTTACCGATCCCCGCCATTAACCTTTGATCGAGGAGAAGGTCCTTGATAGTCCTGGTTCCCTTGGCTTGAATGATTTTGGTCAAATAAGGGAGGGTGAAGGCGAAGTCCA
This sequence comes from uncultured Clostridia bacterium, assembly GCA_937922005.1. Taxonomy (GTDB): domain Bacteria; phylum Bacillota; class Clostridia; order Saccharofermentanales; family DTU023; genus CAKZWV01. Next base: position 29,676 of record CAKZWV010000054.1, read on the forward strand.
GGCAATCTGGCCCCAAGTGGAGATAGCCCGCCTGGTTGATGGCAGCTTCGTCCGGGTAGAGATAGAGACGGCCAAATTTTCGGATATCTTGAAAGGCCAGTTGGGTCCCATCAGTAAAATAAAGGAGAAAACGTAGGTAGGGAAGGTCCAGGGTTTCACCGCTTACTAGGTAACGGAGGGTTCCTGTCATTCTGAGGTGGAGGAGGAGGCAGCCTGCCTGGTCAGGGGAGTCAGGCCCTTCGTGGGTTAGATTGAAGAGGAGATATTTGCCCTTGCGATGGATTTGCTCAATCTTTGCTCCCTGAAGGTTGAGCTGGGAGGGATTTTCAACAGAACTTAGATTAAAGACTTCCAGCTTTTTAATCACTTTATTAAGACAGGTCGCTCTAAGGCCCCGGGCGATGGTTTCCACTTCGGGAAGTTCAGGCATGATCTTCCTCCTCCTCGTGGGCTCTCGGCCTTTTTTGATCCGGATGCCTTGGAAAGTCCGTCTTGCCCTGGCAGTCTTGATTCTTTAGCTCGTACTTTTGAAGGGCCCGGACGATGAGGTCGATTTCACTTTGCCAAGGCTGGTAGGAAAGGTCAGGGGGGAAGGCCAGGCCGGACCGAGGAGATAAATTTCCTTGGGCATAGAAGAAGGGATTTCCCCCTCCGGGCATGGTATCCCGCTTAAACTGACTGCGGAAAAAGCGAGAAAGGAATATTTGTAAGGTGGTGGCAAGCTTCGTCCACTCATATTGTTCCCCAAAATACTCCTTTGCTGACAAGAGAAGGGTCAAAGGACTATCGGGCGGTGTATCCCCAAGGATTTGCTCGATGAAGTAATCGTGAATCTCATATTTCCCGATGATATCCTCCGTCTTTTGTGGGTTTTTACCACTAGCATCGACGGAAAGAAGCTCTGGGCTGATATCCCTGCCCAGGATCTCGGTTAGGGGGGCACGGAGGGGAGAGGAAGATGGGAGATCATCGACAAAAGCGGCGATGATCTTTTGAATTCGAGTTTTTGTGAAAGAAGCGTTGGGATTGTACATGGAGATGGCATCCCCATTGTAGGTCGCCCAACCAAGGGCGATTTCCGACAAATCCCCAGTTCCGAGCACAATACCGTTGTATTTATTCGCAAGATTCATTAAAAGATTCGTCCGCAGCCGGGCTTGGGAATTTTCAAAGGCGATCTGGTGGTTGGTCTCATCGATTTCAAGGAGGTCCTGGGTGGCCTTGGAGAGCTGGGTCAAGTCGAGGACCTCTAAGTCCAAGTCCAGAGCCCGGCAGAGGTCCTTAGCCAGACGCATGGATTGGTCCGTGGAGCCCATAGCAGGGAGGGCGATAGGGAGAATCTGTAGGGGATCCTTTCCCATTCCCTTCTTTTTTTGGAATTTTTTAGCTTGCACCGCAATGAGGAGGGCGAGGGTTGAATCGAGGCCTGCTGATAGACCAAGAATCACAGTTTTGCTATGGATCCGATCCATTTTCTGCGCTAGCCCCGCCCCAGCAGCTGCAAGCAGATAGAGATTTTCCGCCTCCAGGTCCTGGGAATCCCATGGATAGGCTGCTTCAACATTTTGGAAGGAGCCGGACTGTGCCAATTCTTGGGAATCAGCCCGATTCAGCTGAAGGCGATGGACCTGTGATTTTCTCAACTTCTGGTAAGATTGCAACAAATATTCCAGCAATCCTTCCCCATCTTCCAAGGCCTCGTAGCGCTGGTGCTTTTTTTCTTCCGGGCATTCCCCCAACCAGGCATAGAGGAAGGGTTCAGACTTCTCCTGGCAAGACTCTCGGAATGAATTTTCAGCGACAGCCCGGGCTACCTGCACCTTCAGAGCAGGGAGGGAATGCGCAAGGACAGGGCGAGCAAGGAGATCGTTTTGGAAGAGGATCTCGCCCCCTGGGGTAAGAAGGAGGATGGAAGCCAGACCTACAACATCCGAGGGTGAAGCTGTATCCCCGGGGAGGAGGAAGAGACAAGCTTTCTCCCTTTGAAAGGCTTGCTCTTGATAAAGATTGATTTCTCTAGGATAAAGAGCGTTATTCTTAGCATAATGCAGAGAAAAAGGCAAGGAAGAAGGAGAGTAAAGCACTTTTGCATCCTCACCCATATCTTCCTCCGTTTCTGTGTTCCACGCTTCATCTTCAGATCCGATGTACCAGGCTTCGTTCTCATCTAAGACCTGGATTTGCCCGCCCTGAATGAATTGGATACCTTGGGTGGAAGAAAGGAGGAAAGATTTCTCAGGATAGGGCAAAGTGGCTTGGCGGAGGCCCTGGAGGAATATTTCTTCTTCCCCTAGAGTGGGGGGAGAAGTGGCAAAGATCTGATGTGGATCCTCAAAAGTCATGGTATTTCCAAGCACGATAAAGTCAGCATCTGGATCAATACTCTTTTCTAGAATATCTTGAAAATCTTTACGATACAGTTCAATGGTATCTTTTACCCCATTTTCTATGGAATGATAAAGGCGGGGGAGGGTGATTACTTGCAGGAGATGGACTGGAGGCCATGGAGTGGAGTAGGACATGATTTTTTCCTTTCTTAATTTTTGTTTGGTGAGGAGGACGGTAAGAAGCTTAGGGAGGGCCCTACTAGGACCCTAGCGAGGAGCTCGCTGGGAGCACCAGCGAAAAAGGGACCTCTCCCTCATTGCACCTTCCGGACCATGAGACTAAAGAGCTCTTTCCAGCGGGGGGTCTTGCCATATTGGAGGACCCCGTAGTGGTAAAGGTGGATGGCAAAGTTGGCGACAAAATAAATGCTGATGCTGTGGAGGAGAAGGGGGATCAGGATTTGCCATATAGCGAGGCTTTGGAGAGAAAAACGGGCATAAAAAACCAAAATCCCAAAAAGGGGGACGTAAGAAAGAATACGGACCCAAAGGGCACCGGGAGTATTTGTGGCAAGGAGGGCGAGCATAAAAATACCAAGTATCAGGGAGGAGATCGGGGTCGTCAGTTGGCTGAGTTCTTCCGTCCTGTTTACAAATGATCCCAAAGAGGCGTAAAGATACGCATAAGTTAGATAAGCGATGAGAAAGATGATCAAGGACATGAGGAGGTTCCTGGGCTGCAGGGTGCTCAGACTAAAGAGGGTGGCGACGGGGGGATAATCAAGTTTAATGGTAATGATTTTCGCTAGGGTTGTGAAAAAATAGTAGGCCCAGCCAAAAAAGACGAGCTGGAGGATACCGACGATGGCAAGACCCAGGACTTTACCGTGGATGAGGGCGGCTGGGGATGTCGATGTAATTAGGATTTCCATGGCACGATTGGATTTTTCGGCGGCGACAATGGTGGCCGTCCGCTGCCCGTAGGTGAGAATGAAAATATAGAGAATGAGGATCATCGATACTGCGTAAGGGAAGGTGCTCGCCAGGTTTGGTACCCCCTTTTTGTTCGTAAGCTCCACGAGTTTCATGCTAGCCGGCTCGGTGACCTGAGCAATTTCATCAGTCTTTAATCCCTTTTTTTCTAGGAAATCTTTGGTAATCTCTTTCGAAATCAGGACCCGCAAGCTGTTGGCCAAAGTGTTTTGCTGGTCGAGATAGAGGGTGTACCAGGCATATTGATCGACATCTTGAATAACAAATATTCCCTGGATATTAGGATTAGCTTCCGCAAAGACCAGGTAGTCGAAGGTGTCGTGGGGGCCAAGCTTATCCGTCGCTTCTGCAGTAAGGACGGTTTGTGATTTAGAAGAGCCTGTTTCTTCCGAGGCCTTGTCCAGGTTTCTTTCCAGGTTTCTTTCCAGGTCTTTTTCTGGATCCTTTTCTAGATCTTCCCGTCGAATGACCTTCTGAACATCTTCAATGGTGCTGTAGTAATTTTCAGCGTTGAGCCCCTGGACTTCTAAGTCAGGTAGGGCCTTTTTTAGAAAGGAGAAATCTTTCAGAAAACCGTTGGGATCTTGGATATAGACAAGTTTGGTCGTTTTATTTGCCGGATTTAAGCGGTGTAGCCCATCCATGAGGAGGGGAGAAAAAGTTGAAAAGGCAATCAGCAGGAGGGTCACGAGGGTCGCAATTTTAAAAGCCCGGCTGGTGATGTAATTTTTACCCTCAAAGCGCATGACCGTCTTAATTCCAGAGAGGGTCTTTTGCCAAGAAGAAGGGCAAGTAGCTTCGTGATTCATAGGTATCGAGAAAAATCCTTTCTGCTGGTAATTTTAAATAGCGAGCAGCAAGCACCGCTGCTCGCCTTCGCCTAAGACTTGCAGCTTACACGAAAGTTAAATGAAAGAAGGCCAGGCTCGTAACCCTGACATCGTAGGTCTTCCCTTCCAGGAATCTTCTACGATGGGTGCCAAGCCCGGCCCTCTCCTAGAAAATGAGATCAAACATTATTTTTGAATAAAATGTCGATAAGCTTTCTGCTGTTTCAACAGGGCTGCTTCATTCAAGAAGTTGCCTTTTAGGGCAAGGGAGCCCTGTTCAAGATGCTCCCTATTACGACAGGGCAGCTCCGCCCAAGAAGGTGGCGGCGCTTCCAAGGTCCTCTTCAATCCGAAGGAGCTGGTTATACTTGGCCACCCGGTCTGTCCGAGAAGGAGCCCCGGTCTTGATTTGACCAGCGTTCACAGCGACGGCCAGGTCAGCGATGAAGGTGTCTTCTGTCTCGCCTGACCGGTGAGAAATAACCGTAGACCAGCCATTCTCCTGAGCCAGTTGGATGGCGGCCAGGGTCTCTGAGAGGGTACCAATCTGGTTCACCTTGATCAGGACAGAATTGGCGGCACCGAGCTCCAGGCCCTGGTAAATCCGCTCAGGATTCGTGACAAAGAGGTCGTCTCCGACCAGCTGGATCTGCTGACCGAGCTTGGCGCACAGGTCCGTCCAGCCTTCCCAGTCCTCTTCGGCGAGCCCATCTTCAATGGACACGATGGGGTACTTCTCGACAAGCCCTGCCCAATATTCAATCATTTCTGCTGTGGACTTCAATTCCCCAGTCTTCCAGAAGAAATAACCTTCTTTTCCGGCCTCTTTCGCAGCGTTAGCCAGCTCAGAGGTTGCAGGATCGATGGCGATAGCAATCTGCTCTTCCGGCTTATAGCCCGCAGCCTCAATGGCTTTGACAAGATAAGCTAAGGCCGCTTCATCGTTCTCAAGATTCGGAGCAAATCCTCCCTCGTCGCCCACCGCTGTGCTATAGCCGTCTGCTTTCAGGAGTCCCTTTAAGGTATGGAAGACCTTGGTACCCCATTCCAGGGCTTCAGCAAAGTCATCGGCCCCAACCGGCATGATCATGAACTCTTGCAGGTTGAGGTTGTTGTCGGCGTGCCGGCCTCCGTTGATGACGTTCATCATGGGACAGGGGAGGACCCGGGCGTTGATCCCGCCGAGATAGCGATAGAGGGGGATCCCCAGAAAGCCAGCCGCAGCTCTAGCGGTGGCCAGGGAGACAGCCAGCATGGCGTTGGCTCCTAATTTTCCTTTATTGTCGGTCCCATCCAGTTCGACCATGAGAGAGTCGATCTTGTTTTGGTCTAGGGCATTCTCACCAATTAGTTCATCTGCGATAAAGGATACTACATTATCCACCGCTTTGATGACGCTTTTTCCACTATAATAATTCTTGTCCCCGTCCCTCAGCTCCACGGCTTCAAAGGCACCCGTTGAGGCACCCGAGGGCACGGCAGCTCTGCCAGTCGTCCCATCTTCTAAGGTGACTTCCACTTCAACAGTGGGATTGCCCCGGGAGTCCAGGATCTGACGAGCGGTGATAGAATCTATAAAGGCTTCGTATTTCATTATTGACCTCCATTATTCATCTGATGTGTCAACCGAGTATATCACTTTCAAGAGAATTTGTCTGTGGCACGCAGATCACAATTGAGCCTATTGCTGGAAAATTTGCAAATAATCCAACCCTTGCCTTTCTTTCTCCCTAGTGCTAGAATAGATTTGTTTAGATTTATTCTATAACTTAATACCTTACACAAAACCTGATATTTTTTATCAATTTATTCTCACACCTGTAAAGGAGGAGAGCTTTTGAACTCTTTAGACATCGCAAAAAGATGGTTGGCTGATCACAATATTAAGATTACGAATCAGCGAGTCCTCATCGTGGATTATCTTTTGCGGCATCCAGGGCATTCAACTGCCAATCAGATTTATATAGGGATGCAGCAGGAAGGATCCCAGATGGCACCTGCCACCGTTTATAATAATTTACACTTACTTGTCGAAGCCGGCGGTCTCCAAGAACTCAATATGTGCGGGAGTGAGAAGGTCTATGACCTGACATTGCACCGGCATGCTCATTTTGTTTGCCTTGGTTGTTCTTGTATTTCCGATGTGGAACTTGGCGAAGCCATGATTCCCATTTTGGAAAAAATGAAGGAACAAGGCATGCATTGCACCGACTTTGACTTGGTTTTCAGCGGCTACTGTGATGAGTGCCTGGAGCGCAAGTTGCAAGAGGAAAGGGAAGCCCTCGAGATGCGGAGTGGTTACGCTCGTGATCTCAACCGGGCTAGAGTGGGTTCCACCTTGCCTTCCTTTATCAACTAATCGAAACAAGAAAAGTATAAAGACCCGGCACAAAGCCCGAAAGGAAGAGGTGTGTAATGGAGATCAATAAGACGGTAGAGGATTATTTGGAGGCAATGCTCATGATCAAGGAGCGCAAGGGTCAAGTCCGGTCTATTGATGTGGCCGACCTCCTCGGAGTCACGAAGCCCAGTGTGAGCTATATGACAAAACGCCTCCGGGAAGGTGATTATATCACCATGGATGAGAACGGATTAATCAACCTCACCCCTGCTGGGGCTTCCATTGCTTCCCGGATCTATAATCGCCATAAGACCCTGACCCGGGTCTTTGTTGAGCTGGGTGTCGACGAAGAGACAGCCGCAAAGGATGCTTGCCTGGTCGAGCACGACCTCAGCCATGAGACTTACCAGGCCCTCTGCGACTTTCTTTTGGAAAAACTTGATCCGAAGGAGCCAGCGACGGAAGAGTAACGTCAGTGGCTTGAGACAATATGGATTGAGAAAATACAAAAGGCCTGCCTCCTGAGGGTATTCAATAATGTTTCTTCATTCCATTTAGGCCTTGAAAAAGGGGAGCATCATGCTCCCCTTTTATTTTTATCATTTTTTTTATCAAATATTTCTTATTTCTACTACTTTGTATCCGATGTCTTCTATGGTCTTTTGGATGGTCCCGTCGCTGAGGTCGATTTCTGCGTTGTGACTTTTAAGGGTGGCCATTTTTTCTGGAAGGCTGACCGTCACGTGGACATCGCCAAGGCCTTCTAAGGCCTCTTGAACACGAGCTTTACAGTGGTCACACATCATTCCTTCAATAATTACCTGTTTTTTCATATTTGTTCCTCCTTTAGAGATATCATAAACAATATCTTGCGAAACTCGATTTTTACTTGGGTTATAAAGGCCGTTTTTTGAGGCCTTTTTCTGATTTTTCTGATTTTGGTTGTTGGGATTATTTGTAGCCGGAAGAAGGGAAAGCATATTCCTTACCTGAGGCTGGGGGACTTGGGCCCGCTGGGGCTCGTAAGAAAAAGGATGGTTGACTTGGAAGCGATTGAGGCTGAGAGCGTTACTTACGACGAAGACGGAACTCAGGCTCATGCAGGCTGCGGCAATCATCGGATTCAAACTGATCCCCCACTTAGGATAGAGGATTCCGCCGGCAATGGGAATACATAGGACATTATAAAAGAAGGCCCAGAAATAATTTTCTTTAATTTTACGGAGGGAACGTTTGGCGAGGTCGATGGCACTTCCCACATCCTGTAAATCGGAATGGACGAGGATGATATCTGCGGCATCCCTTGCCATATCGGTTCCCGCCCCCAGGGCAATTCCCACATCTGCCCGCATGAGGGCGGGGGCATCGTTAATCCCGTCGCCGACCATGGCAACTCTTTTCTTTTGGCCAGGGACTTTATCAGCCTGCTTCTGCGTTTTATTTATTTTTCCATTGCCTATTCCTCCTTCGCTTTGGACTTTTTGGACGGCAGCATCTTTTTCTTGAGGAAGGACCTGAGCAATGATCTCTTGAATCCCGAGCTCCTGGGCAATGGCTTGGGCAGTTTCTTTTTTATCCCCGGTGAGCATGATGGTTTCAAGTCCTTGCCTGTGTAAAGCTTGGATAGCCGCCGGACTGGTGTTCTTAACAAGGTCAGCCGCCGCAAGAATCCCAAGGATCTGGCTAGGAGAGGCATCATCCGAAGGATCGGCTGAATTTTCTCCTATGGATGCAAGAAACATCAAGGTCTTCCCCTCCTGGGCAAGGTCATTCATGACGGGGTGGAAGGAATCTAAAGAAATTCCTTCTTCTACCATCAAGGCGTCATTGCCAAGGAGAAGGTGTTTTCCTTCAACCCTACCCCGAAGGCCCCGCCCAGGGATGGCGGCAAAATTCTCGATTGGAGGTAAGGATGGGGCCTGGGCAGGGGCGGCTTTATGAGTATCTTCATGATCGCTTTCAAGAGCAACTTTATGAGCTGCAAGGACGGCTTTGGCCAGGGGCTGTTCTGACCTACTTTCTAAAGCGGCGGCCAGGGTAAGGACTTCTTCAGAGTCGACCCCCTCGGTACAAAGGATGATGTCCGTGATATAGGGGGTCCCTTCTGTGAGGGTCCCTGTTTTGTCTAGGATGATCGTATCCACCTCAGCTAGGGTCTGTAGGGCTCCGGCTGTCCGAATGAGGAGGCCGTGTTTAGCCCCTTGCCCGGTTGCAACCATGATAACCACGGGAGTAGCAAGGCCCAAGGCACAGGGGCAGGAAATGACAAGAATGCTAATAGCCTGTCGAAGGGCAAATTCAAATGAACTGCCTGTGAGCGTCCAGATAACAAAAGTAAAAATCGCAATTCCTATGACTATAGGAACAAATACTCCTGCAATCTTATCCGCCAACGACTGAATGGGGGCTTTAGAGGAGGCGGCTTCTTCGACGAGTTGGATGATTTGTGACAGGGTGGTGTCTTCGCCAACGGCCTCTACTCGGAAGGTAAAGGAGCCGTTTTGGTTGATACTGGCTCCGATCACCTTGTCGCCTGGACCTTTACTGACGGGGAGGGACTCACCGGTAATGGCGGCCTCGTTGACTGCGCTCAGGCCTTCGGTGACGGTCCCGTCAAGGGGAATGGTTTCACCGGGCTTAATGAGGACAAGGTCACCGACCTTGACATCTTCAATAGGGACCTCTATCGGAATGCCATTTTGAAGGACCTTTGTAGTCTGTGGTTGAAGGCGGATTAGACCTTCGAGGGCGGACCGGGTTTTCATTTTGGCTTTAACTTCCCAGTACTTACCGAGGGTGATCAGGGTGAGAATCATCCCAGCCCCCTCAAAATAGAGTTGGTGGCGGTAAAGATGAACTAGGTCATGATCTTGAAAGCCGAGCCCATAGTTGATGCGCATCAGGGCAAAAATCCCGTAGAGGTAGGATGAAATTGCTCCAACTGCGACCAAACTATCCATCGTTGGATGGAGGCGGATCAGACTCTTTCCTCCACGTATAAAAAAGCTTCGGTTGATCCATAGAATGGGAGTACATAAAAGTAGCTGAACAAGAGCATAGTTGCTGGCCCCGCCTGTCCCTTGTAAAAAAGCAGGAAGGGGAAGACCCAGCATGGGGCCCATGGATACGACCATCAAAAGCCCCAAAAGGGGAAGGGAATAGAGAAGGCGCTGCCTCAATTCTTCTGCCTCTTCTACAAATAGTTGACTGGCCTCGGATGCCTTTCTAGTGCTACTTGACTTAGGGATTGACTTATGGATTGGCTTAGATGTGGCATCTGAGTTAGCTTTCTGGCTGGCCTCTTTCATCTCGTCTTGAATTTCGGCTTCATAACCGGCCTTCTCCACAGTTCGGACGATGTCCTTCAAGATCTGTTCTTTTCCTTCTGGACTTTTTTCGACCCTTGGATCCAAGTTTACTCTCATGGATTTCCCCATAAGACTAACTGTGACATCTTCTACCCCGTCTACCTTGCTGACCGCCTTTTGAACAGCTGCCTCGCAAGCTGCACAGGTCATTCCCTTTACCCAGAAGTTTGCAACTTGATTCTTCTGGATTGAATTCTTTATCTGTGTCATGTTGTCCTTCCTTAATAGCTATGGCTCTTCTGCGACGACTCTATCATGGATCGGCCTAAGCAGAATTTACCTATCCCCAGTATAACAAAATCCTCCCCTTTTACCATTTGGTAAAAGGGGAGGTATTATTGTTCATAAAAGTGTTAAACAGGAGATGATTCAAGTATAGTTAGATAACTCTAACTTGTCAAGTACTTTTAGAAAAATTTTTAAATTTTCTAAAGATCCGATGATACGGGGCTCTTTATGTCTTTTCTTTGATCTTAAATCTGGCCTAAGGGAAGCTTCTGAATAGCAGGCAAGAACTTATCTTGACTTTCTTTAGAAAATAGGCAAGGGGGACAGAAACAAGGAGGGCAAGGGTGCTCTGATCTTTTGAGACTAAAGAAAATGATTTGGCATAACTGTACCTACAAAAGCTGAGTGTATGGTCTTAGTGTAGGACGGATGGATGCGGTTAATCGAGCCATGACCCGTCTGGATTCGAACATTAATCTGAGTCTATTAGCAAAGAACAGTTGAATCCTTTCATTCTGCTGACTATTGTTATTTATATGTAATAATAGCAAGCTTATTGAGATTATTCTTCTACATGGAACAAATCTTATACCATGAGAGAATGTTCCACGTGGAACATTCTCGAAAAGTTAAACTCCTAAAAGTTGTACGAGACGAAAATGTTTGAGTAATTTATAAATTGTTCCACGTGGAACAATCTCTTAATGTTAAATTTCTTAAAAGGGTTTGAGCCGGAAAATGCTTAGGCAGTTTATTAATTGTTCCACGTGGAACAATTCTGGCTTGATGGAACTTAGGGATTAACATAGAAAAGTAGGACCTTATAACATCAAAAAGATCTGCTAAAAAGTTCCTTTTCAAATATGTTACAATAGCGTAGCAAGTAAAACAAAATGAAAACATTTGAACGGAGGAAGTCCGACGTTGAGATACAATGAAATATGTTAAAACACGGTGAGACGGGGTGAAGCACGCTGAAACGGGATAAAGTACGTTGAAAACGATGAAGCACGTTGAGGCACAATGAAGTTCATTGAACATGCCCAACCTCGCCCAAGATCCAATATTGTAGATCATGATCCATGATCGTAGCCTCGATCCAACATCGCAGACAAAGAATTAATATCATACAGAGATAGAAAGGTAAAGAATAACTATGAAAGACTTACACCCCTTCCAAGTGAGACGCCAAGATGTGGCACTCTTCATCATTGATATCCAAGAAAAACTCCTCCCGATCATGCCAAATCCGGAGGAAATAAAAAAACAAAATGAAATTCTCCTCAAGATTGCAAAAGCCTATGAACTGCCAACCTTATACACCGAACAATATCCCAAGGGACTTGGAGCGACGGTAGAACCACTAGGAAGCCTCTTAAAAGAAACAGCAGCCATCTACGCAAGTAAGACCGCCTATAATGGCCTCACTCCCGAAATCTTAAAAGCTCTTAAGAAGACAGGTCGGAACCAGATAATTATAGGGGGCATTGAAACCCATATTTGTGTCTATCAGACCACAAGAAGTCTACTGGCGGAAGGCTATGAGGTGATTATCAATCAGGATGCAGTAGGCTCGAGATTCACAGGGAACAAGGCCAATGCTCTAGATCTTTTCACTCAAATGGGTGCAACCGTCATGAATACGGAAACCATTATGTTTGACCTGATGGGCGATGCCAAGGATCCGCACTTCAAGGAACTCCAGGCTTTAATCAAGTAGATTCATGTTCCTCATCCAAGGCGAAGAATTATATCAGGTGAATAACTGGATGGCTCAAAGTGCACTGGCAGAGGCGCAAAATGGTCATCGAGTTTTCCTTATCGTTCCTGAAACCATCAAGGCAGAGGTGGAACGGGCCCTCATTCAGGATTATTCTCCAGACAAACAGGGAATCATGTTACTTGAGACCCTGTCGTTTCAGCGTTTGGCAACGAAAATTCTTGGTGACCGCTATCTCCAAGGAGACACCGATGGAAAGAAATTATCCAAGTCGGCAACGGCCTTCTTGGCTGATCTCTTGATCCACTCAAGCACCCGAAAATGGTCCAGTCTCTCCAGAACAAGCAAAATGGGGAGCCTCAGTCTTGAGGCAACCGATCTCTTAGCAGAACTTGCCCGTTATGACTTAGATGGAGAGATGCTCCAAGAAATGGCGGCTAAGCTTCCACCTACCCGTTTACGGGGGAAACTAGAAGATTTGGCCGAGCTAGCAGAACTTCTTCAAGAAAGTGAAAAAACTTTCCATGTTCAGACCAATTTCTCAAGTCTGCGTTGCCTGACAGCTTATCTCAAAAAACTGAACCAGGAAAAAGAGAGGGAAAAGGGACAGTTGAGCCCAAAATTGAAGGAAGTAAAGCTAAACCCAAAAAAGATGACCGAGCATAATTTGGAAATCGTAGACCTAGATCTTGAGCGACTTTTTCTTCTTCAAGAAGCCCAAGAGCTGACTGAGATCCGGGTCTATATCATGGGCTTTGGGGCTTGGCGAGACTTCACTCAGGAAGAGTATGCCCTTTTGGCAGAAATTGAAAAGGCCTTTCATCAGGTAACCTTGAGCCTTGCTTGGAAAGAGGAGCGAGAGTGGGCCAAAGACCACCCGAAGCAGGCTTTCTCTAAACTAAAAGAACGCTTTGCTCCACAAGTACTGAGTCTGGGGCACTCCAAACAGGACAAGACCTGCCCAGTAATCCATCTGATACAGAGTCCATCATCCAGGGAAGAGGGAGAATTTGTCCTAGGGGAATGCACGAGACTCATGGAGAATCAGAAGGTTGATCCAAGGTCCATCGCCATTGTCAACTATAATCAAGGACTCCAGGAGGAGGACCTGCGACGGGCTGAAGATAAATACCAGGTTAAGACCTCAAAGACCCAAGAGGAAAAGGTTCGAGAGACTAAAATTTACCAGATGATGGTTGCCTATGTGAAAATACTCCTCCAAGAGGATAGAAATGAAGACCTAATCGGCCTCCTTCGCCTTCTCCAGCCAGAAGATCTGGAACAGATTGATGCCTTGGAGAATTTCTACCTGGCCCACGGCTGGACTTATCCCTCACAAATCATTAAAAAAGAAAAATACGAAGCCCTTGCCCCCTATGACCCCTGGTACAATGAAGCTTGGGCGCTCTATGAGCTATGGATCAAGCCCCGGCTCGAAAAAATTGAAAAAATTCAAAGATTGGCGAGAGAGGGGGCTTTCTCAGAAAGTCTCCAGGCCTTCTCCCAGATGCTCAACGAGGACCTAGACGAGGCATCAGCCAATGCCCGACCCGTAAATTCCCCTCTATCAGCCAATGCCCGGCCCGTAAATTCTCCTCCATCAGCCTATGCGGCACTCAAAGAAGACATCGAAGCTTTGGTTCAAATTGGAGACAAGGCTCCTGCAGCCTCCCTGAAGGCAGCTTGGGATATTGTAAATCGCTACCTAGGGGAAGTCACCTATTTGTGCCAAAAGATGGAACAGCAGGACCAAAGCAAGACAGAAGGAGTGGCTATTCTCAAGACTAAAGAACTCTATGAGGCCCTTTTGGCAGGGGTGGAGGACGTCACCATTAAGCGGATTCCGGCCGGCCTCGATCTTCTTCGCACCGGCCCCGAAGAAGATATTGTGAACTTTTCTGCCGACTATCTCTTCATAATGGGGGCAAGTTACGAAAATATGCCGAGGCCGGTCCGGCAAAGCGCTATTCTGCAAGCCCAGGACAGGGCCTATTTGCGGGACTATTTTGGGATAGACCTGCCGGACCAATTAGAGGACGACCTAGAAGGGCAGACCTACCTTTTGCAAATGCTCCTGAGCCTCCCTCGAAAGGCCCTCTATATCAGCTCTCCATCGCTTGGCCTAGAAGGGACAGCCAAGATTTTTCAGGACCTGGCTGCTACTAAAAATCTTGCGATCAAGGTCGTAACAGCCCCAAAACTAGAAAACTCCTCCGAATCAAGGCCCCAAGTTGATAATTCTGTCAAGTCCCCTCAGGATCAAGAACAAAAAGACCTTCTCCTTCCAGGCCTTTTAAGCATCAGCGGGCTCAGTGCCTCCCGGATGGAAGTCCTGAACACCTGTCGCTTCCAGTACTTTGCCCGCTACGGCCTGGGCCTTCAGGAAAGAGACCTCCATGAAGTAAACCTAGCCTACCGGGGACAAATGCTCCACTTCCTTTTGGAGGAGGCCATTCAAAATCTCATGTTCTTGACCACGCAAGCCTCTCAAGATGGTCCCGTAAGCGACGAAGAGTACCAGGCCATCTTAGATACTTGGACCGAGACCCTGGGACCTTCTTACTTTGCCAGAAAGTTCTCTAAGATCCAAGATCCCCGCCTCCGTTCCATCTACGCTGACCCCATGGCCCTCTATGGGGAAGGAATCGCCATGCAAGAAGACCTCAAGCGGAAAATAGGAGCTATGCGGGAGTATTTGGAGAAAAGAAGGAGGAGGCCGATTTTGACCGAGCAGGTCTTCGAGATTAAAAGAGAGGGCTTGCCGGTACGGGGCTTTATAGACCGCATTGATTGGATCCCCGAAAGAGAGGGGGTGAGCGACCAGTGGGTGGTTACGGATTATAAGAGTTCTGCCAAGCTCCTCCGCCTGGAAGACATGGTCCAGGGCTATGAGTCCCAGCCTGGTCTGTACCTTCAGGCTGTGCAAAAGTTGGTCACAAATAGTCCCTTGGGCGGAAAAAACCAACCTGCACCATCTTTGGATCTCCTCGATTTTCAATATGTTGGTATGAAAAAGACAGGATCCATGGAAAGTCAGGTCTACACCTTGGGCTCGAGTGCAAAGAGTTTGGAGAATGAACTGCATGTCTCAAGTCTCCAGGAAGCTGCTAAGAAAAGCTTTGACTTGAAAGGAGACCCAGACCGCCTAGCTGCCATTCTTGCCGAACTTGACGAGATGGGTCGGGAAAAAACTATGGAAAACCAAAAAGCCATCGAGAGGGGCGACATCCAAGCCCAAGCAAGGACCAACGCCGCTGGAAAAGAAATCTATGGAGGGGGTTCTTATCCCTGTTCCTATTGCCCCTATAAGGAAATCTGCGGCTTCGACAAAAGAGCGCTTGGAAGCTATGTTTGTTCCACCTTGGAAGAGAGCCAAGCAAAGCTAGAAAGACTAAAGGAAAATGAGTGATAAACTAAGGGAGAAAACAGATAAGACGGAATTTGCCGTAGACATTTCCTTGCCCAGCTCGGCCAGCCCCTTGCCCAGCCCGGCCAGCCCCTTGCGCAGTCCGGACATCCGCTGGACCGAAGACCAGGCCGAGGCCATCGCCTACCAAGAGGAGACGAACCTAGTGGTGTCAGCCGGAGCAGGGTCAGGAAAGACAGCTGTATTGAGTCAGCGGCTGGCGGGTCGACTCCTAGCGGAAAAAGTCAAGCCGAATGAGATCCTTGTCCTCACCTTTACCGATAAGGCCGCCCAGAGCATGCGGGAAAAGGTGGCCCGGACCCTGGAGAAAGACCTGCGAGCCACTCCCCATCCTAGTCGTCCCTTCTATAAATGGCAGAATGCCCTCCACCAGGCCCAGATTTCGACAATCCACGCCTTCTGCCTCCAGCTGATCCGCCGCTACTACTATAAAATTCCTGGCATGGGTCAAAATCCCCGAGTTCTTGACGGGCAGATCCAGACGACCCTCCTTCAAGAGGCCTTAGACGAAGTCTTAGCTGGGGAATACCAGAAATTAGATGCCCGGCGGAATCTGGCCTTGCGGAAGGGCTCGTATTTGGATTATTTGTATCAGGCCCACCAGGTCTACAATGGGTCCTACAACAATGAGGGCCTGCGTGAAAATGTCCTGCAGATTCTCGACTATATGCGTTCGTTTCCTTTCTATCGCAAGCAAATACTCCAGCTCTTTGCTGGCCAATATGCCGAGGCCTTGCGTTTTGAGTTGAGCCCCACATGTCGATATTTTATCGATTTGGCCAGAGAGGCGTGGAAAGAGGCCTATGAGGCCGTGGAGACCTTGCAAGACCATCCCTGGCTCCTAAGTCAGGAGAAGAAGAAGCCTAGCCAGGAGGCAACGCTGGTGCGGACCCTCCTTGACTTTACTAAGGCCCATGAAAAGGATTTTCAGCGGGGCTTTGCGGGGACGCCTGGAGAGGCTTGGACCATCCTCCATCAGATCTTTGAAGAGGGATGGCCAGGGCTGACCAGTCTCCGGGCCGGGGGACGAGCAAAAAATGCGGAGGAAAAAGATGATTTTAGGAGGATTTGGGAAGAGAGCTTTTTGCCCTTTGCCCAGCTATGCTCCGGAGGTCTGAAGCCGACCCAGACGGCCTATGAGCGGATCCAAGGGGACCGTTATCCTGCCGTCTTTCAAAACTCTCTTGAAGATCTCAAAGGAAATTTAAAATACTCGTTGAAAATTGCCTTTGTTCTTCTTAAATTAGCCATGAAAACCGATCGGGCCTATGACCGCCTGAAACGCAAGGGAAATTTCTTGGATTACAGTGATTTTGAGCATTTGTCCCTGGAAATCCTTCAAGATCCCCAGGTTCGGGAGGATGTCAAGGACCAGTATCGGGAGATTTACCTCGACGAGTACCAGGATACCAACGACGTCCAGGAGGCCATTATTGCCTCCATTTCGAAAGATAATGTCTTTCTGGTGGGCGACGTCAAACAATCGATTTACCGCTTTCGTGACGCCAACCCCCGCCTCATGCTGTCGAAAATGGAGATGGAACCGACGATCTACCTCCGGGAAAATTTTCGTTCCGAGCCCGGACTGGTCGCTGTCATCAACCATATTTTTTCCTATTTGATGACTAAGGAGAGCGCCGAGCTTGCCTATGACGCGACCCAGGAATTGCGGGCGGGCAAGGTCAGCAGGGCAGAAAGCGCCCAGCCTGGCCCCCTCTTTCACGTCTATACCTGGAAGGGGGACGATCCCGAGGAGGAGGGAGTGGCGAAGAATGCGGGAGGAGCTCCCGCCATGCCTGGAAAACCCAATACAAAAGAGGATTCCGAGGAGCTGGAGTCTGCCCGAACGAGCCACATCCTTCAGCCAGCCTTCCCTGCTCCCACCCCCATCCTTGACCTGGCCGAAACGAATCCAGAAGAGACGCTTGGTGTTCAGATTATTTTAAAAGAAAGAGCGAAGGGACGAAATTGGGAGGATATGGTAATCCTGGCCAGGACCCACGACACCTTAAAAAACTACGCAGATATTCTGAGTGCCTGGAAGATCCCCCATGTAATCAGCGATGAGATCCAGACTTTTGACAGTAAGGAGATGCGCTCCATTGCCTCCCTCCTTCAAGTCCTCGACAATGCCAACCAGGATCTCCCCCTAGCTGCCCTTCTGACGGGCCCTTTTCTGAGTGACCGCTTGACCTATAGCGAACTCATGCAGATCCGCCTCTTTGGCAACCAGCTACAGATCCTCATTGACCAAGAAAAGGAAGTTCAAAGCAAACAGGCCCGGCGGACACCCTGGCCCTTTTATCAATGTGTGCAAGGCTACCGGGCCTATTGGCAGGAAAAGGAAGGAACTCACACAACTTCTAGCATTGGTGCAGATTTCACTATAGTCCCTGAAACCGACCCTACATTAGCGGATCACTTCGATTCCGCCCTCGCTGCCAAGCTTACAAAGATCTGGGAGGAGTTGACAGCCCTCCGCCAGGAAGCCACCCGTCGCCCCTTCACAGAAGTCCTCTTTAAGATCCTGAACCGAGATGCCTATCTCCAGGAGCTTCGGGAGGACCGCTTTGCCGCCGACCGTCTGGATGAAGTCGATCGGGTCAAAGACCTAGCCCTGGCCTACCAAGAAGGAGGGGGAAATTTGCATGGATTCACCCAATATTTAACGGGGATCATAGCAAATCCTCCCCGCCTCAAAAAGATCAATCTCGAGGGGAAGCCTGCCGCTGTCTCCCTCATGACGATCCACGCCAGCAAGGGCCTTGAGTTTCCATTGGTCTTACTCGCCGGAGCGGGTAAGCGCTTCAACCTTAAACAGCCTGAGCGCCTCTTTACCCTCACCAAGGAGGAAGCCCTGGTGCCCATGCTTTACGTCCCGGCGGAAAATCGGGCCTTCCAGTCTCCCGTCAATTACCTTGCCCTTAAGCGCCACGAAGAGGCTAGCCTTGCCGAGGAACTCCGCCTTCTTTATGTGGCTCTGACCCGGGCCTCCGAGGAGCTATATGTCCTCGGTAAAGGTCCGAGTGTAAAGGAAGAAGAACGCCAGGCCCCCTACCTCGAATCGGCCGACGCCTACCCCCATTTGCCCAATAAAGAGATTGATGCCCTTAAATCCGAGCTTTTCCTCGTTCAATTAGGCCTTGGCACCCATGCTAAAGTAAATATTCCCGCCCTGGCGCAGCTTTTCGAAGAAAAGTCTCTAGCCATAACGGAGATTAAAGAAAACGTAAAAATGATCTGGCCAAGCTGGGAGGGAGAGGAGGAAGGAGAGGAAGTTTCCAAGGCCCCGGAGAGCATCCAAAACAGCATCCAAAACAACACCCAAGATAGCGCCCAAGACAGCGCCCAAATCAGCACCCAAGCCGGCAGACAAGCCGCCCGAGCCATTCCTACGGTTCCTACAAGCTCTGCGGGTCTCACAGAGGCCCCGGCCATCCACCGGGCATCCAGGTTGGAGCGGTCCCCGGCCAAACTCAGTGTCACCGGGCTCAACCACCTTGGGACAAAGATCAAAGAAGAACTCTGGGCCCAATGGACTCAGGAGAGGGGGCAGCGGACTCCTTGGGATCTCAATGCCTCCCCGGGTACCCTAGAACTACCTTATGGGGGAGAGAGCAGCGATATCGACCTCTTGGGGGAAGAAGGGGTGAGTACGGCAGAGATGCCCATCCTTTTGAACGCCTATAAATGGGAAGAGGAAAAGCCGACCCAGGGAGGTGCTCAATACGGGAGCCTTATCCACCTATTACTGCAAAAGATACCGGGAGTATTTGTTGCAGAAATGCTAAGAGACGACGGAGAAAGATGGATGAATCATGATATTAAAAATCATGATTCTGAAGATATTTCCAACGGATATCATCAATATCTTAAAATATTAGATGTTCTTACGAAGCACCGGGTCATCTTGCCTGAGGAGCTTCCTGCCGCACAAGCTCCGAAAACTTATGCCATGCTGGCAGGTTTTTACGCTTCTTCTTGGGGGCAGCGGGTTTTGGCTGCAGAGCAAAGGCAGAAGCTCTGGCGGGAGCAAAGTTTTACCTTAGCGGTGCCTGCTCCGGGGCTGGAGCCGGCCTTGGGAAAGAAGACCCTGATCCAGGGAATCATTGACTTGCTCTTTGAAGAAGATGGAAAGCTCTATGTTATCGACTTTAAAACAGATGCCCGGACGACAAAGAAAGAACTTATGGATCGTTATTCCTTCCAACTCCGTATGTATGCGCTGGCAGCGGGAAGAATTCGCCGCCTTCCTGTAGATGCCTGCCTGATCTGGCAACTACGGCAGAATTGCAGTTTTGAACTTAGCTTGCTATCCTGAACAGACTACACCAGTAACCTCGAGAAAAGGAGATTCCTATGCAATATCAAATCGTTGGAGATAACCTACCCGTAGCCCTCTTTCGTTTAGAGCCCGGAGAGACCATCATCAGTGAAGCAGGCGGGAGAGCCTGGTACCAAGGTAATATCAAGACAGAAACCAAAGGCGGTGGCCTAGGCAAGGCCCTGGGACGGGCCCTTACGGCGGAAAGCCTCTTCCTGAGCCACTATACAGCCCAAGCTCCGGCAGAGATTGCCTTTACCTCTTGCTTCCCTGGGAGTATCGTCGTCAAGGAGCTGGCTGCGGGCCAGAGTGTGGTCTGCCAGAAGAGCGCCTTCCTCTGTGCTACAGCAGGAGTTAACATTTCTGTCCACTTCCAAAAGAAGCTGGGAGCTGGCTTCTTCGGGGGAGAGGGCTTTATTCTCCAGAAAATCACGGGACCCGGCTTAGCCTTTTTTGAGATTGATGGCTATTGCCATAGGGTTCCCCTGGAAGCTGGAGAACAGATTGTTTGCGACACGGGTGTCGTGGCCCTTATGGATGAAACCTGCGACCTGGATATCAAGATGGTCAGTGGACTGAAGAACGCTATGTTTGGCGGCGAGGGATTATTTGATACCGTGATCACGGGGCCAGGAGAGGTTGCCCTCCAGAGCATGTCCCGTTTTGCCATGGCCGCCTTGGTCCAGCAAGCGTCGCAAAAGTAGGGTAAGAGCGCAGGCAGCCGTGCCCGGTGCCCTAACAAACGCTTGCAAATTTAATAAGGCGAAATGTGAATAACGTAAGGAAAAATGAGAATTAAGTGACAATGACAAATACAGAACTACCAGCAAATCTCTTAGCGGGGGCGGAGGTCGTCCCCCTGGAGGAGGCGGCCTATCAGGACTTTCTTAAGCGGGTCGACCGGCTTTTTTATCAGCAGGCCCTGGCCTCAGCCGACCACAAGGTCAAGATGGGGGCTAATGCCATCCGCCTTGGCCTGGTCCACGAAGGCAAAATCTACAACGTAGCCACTTGCGTCCTCTACCGCTATAAGAAAATATTCCAGTCCCTGGAGGTTAACTATGGCCCCCTTGTTTCCTTGGACGATCTCCAAGACCCCTGGGTTCAGGCCCTAGCCAAGGCCCAAGGCTTGGAAGAACAGCTTGTCCAGCTGGCCCAGAACATACCTACTTCAGTGCCCCAAGCCGCCAAGCCTTTCCTGCCAGCTGACCTCCTCCAGGCCATATTACTGCCTGTTTGGTTGAAAAAGCTGCAGGAGTATTTGAAGAAGGAGATGCACAGGGTGATTCACCTGACTGTGGTACCCCTGATTCACCGGACCTACTATGCAGGAACCGAGGCCCAGGGAACCAATCCGGCCCTGACCCAGGCGGAGCAGGCCCTTCAGGACGCTGGTTTTAGTCGCCTCAACGAGGCCCGGGACGTTGGTTTTAGCCCGGAGGCCCTCGCCAGCCTGCCCCTGACCCAGATGAGTCTTTATTACGCCAAACGGATTGAGGGGAAGACTTTTGAGGAAAATTGGAAGACCTTGAAATACAAGATGCGGTCCGATTTTAAACGAGGAAAGAAGTATCACCTCAAAATTCGCTTTTTGACCGCCGACGACCTTGAACTCTACGAGAAGATGCAGGCCCACACAGTGGAGCGTACGGGGGCCAGCGAGTCTACCATCGTTCCCCTAACGACGGCCTTTTTTGAGGCCTATGGGCAGGATTGCCTGGTCCCCCTCGTGTATCTTAATGTCGAGGACAGCCTGGCCGGGATTCAGGCTGACATTGAGGCCATGCAGGCTAAGATTGACGCCTGGAAGGCCAAGGGCGAGCCCCAGAACCGCCGTCGGGCCATGATGGAGGAGGCTGAAGAGATTACAAGGGCCCAAGCCCGTCTGGAAGAAGTTAAATCCCTGCGTTCTGAAGCGGATTCCGAAGCAAATATTCCCTTAGCCACCGGCCATTTTATGCGTTCTAAGACGGATTTTATCTATTTGCAAAGTGCCGCCTACCGGTCGTATTTGCACTTTCAGCCCCTAGCCATCCTCCATGAGACCATGCTCCGGATTGCGGTTGAATCGGGCTGTACTTTTTATAATCTCTTTGGAATTCTTTCTCTCGATCCTGATTCCCCAGATCGGGGGGTCCTCGACTTCAAGGAATCTTTCCAAGGGGATGTCGAAGAATTGATTGGATCCTACGGAAAAGCCCTGAGTTTTGGCTTTTTACAATAATTATCGTTGAGGTCTTATGTCTTCTTTGTCTCCTTCGTCTCTTTCGTCCCCTTCGTCTCTTTCATCTCCTTCGTCCCCTTTGTCGGCCACATCGTCGACATTCCTTATACCCCCTAGTTCCCGGCCTTCCAGCTCTGAACTTCGGCCTGCCCCCGTATTGACCGTCGTCATGCCCTGCTACAACGAAGAGGAGGTTCTCCCCTCCACCAGCGTCACCATGCTAGCCCTTCTAGAAAAATGGGTAGATGCAGGCCTAATCGATCCGGCAAGCCGCCTTTGTCTCGTGAACGATGGATCCACAGACCGGACCTGGTCTATCATCCAAGACCTAGCCCTCGCCCGAGGAAGAGGGGAGGCCGCCCCATCAGGCCCAGATCCCACCCAATTAGGCGCAGATCCCGCCCAATCAGGCGCAGATTCCACCGAATCAGGCGCAGATCCCACTGGAGGGCGACCTCCTGATTCCGGAGTCTGGGGAATCCAGTTCACCCGGAATTATGGCCACCAGGCCGCTATTTTAGCCGGAATGATGACGGCGAAGCCCTACAGCGATTGCGTTGTGACCATCGATGCTGACCTCCAGGACGATCCGGAAAAAATAGCCGACATGGTCGAAGCCTATCGAAAGGGAGCAGAAATCGTCTACGGGGTTCGCCAGGCACGGACTACTGACACCGCCTTCAAACGCTCCACCGCCGAAGCCTACTACAAGATCATGAACCGCCTAGGGGCCCAGCTCATTTATAACCATGCTGATTTTCGTCTGATGAGCCAGCGGGCCCTGGAGGGGCTGGAGTATTTTCACGAGGCTCACCTTTTTTTACGGGGGCTGATTCCCCGGCTAGGCTTGCCCTCCGCCCAAGTTACCTATGATAGGACGGCCCGGACTGCCGGCGAAAGCAAATACACTCTCCCCAAGATGCTCGCTCTGGCCTGGCATGGGCTTTTGGGCTTTTCGACTGCTATTCCTAAGTTTCTCACAGGAACGGGGATTTTCTTGGCTGGCCTGAGTTTTCTCATCGGCCTCGTGATGGCCCTTGCGCCCCTTTTTGGCGGTCATCCGGGAGCCCTGGCCTGGTTGACGGTATCCATCTGGTTCCTGGGAGGACTTATTCTCAGCGCCCTTGGCTATATGGCCCTGTTCCAGGTCGAGATTTTTCAGCAGACCCTGCAACGTCCCCCTTACTTGATCGCTGATATCATAGGCAGGGAGCTCCATCGCCCAGGAAAAAAAGGTGCGCCAGGAGGAACCCCAGTGCCAGGAGAAACTTGGGCGCCAAGAGAAATCCATCATCCAGGAGGAACTCGTGACCAAGAAAAGTCCTAGACGAACCCAGGTAATCCCCTGGGTTGGACCCTACCTCCCGCAAAAGGAGCGTAACCAAGCGGCCCCGTGTTGGGCCGCTCTTTTTGCTTGCCTTCTTGCCCTTGCTTGCTTTTTGCCCACCCTGATTGAGAATCGGGGGCAGTTCTACTTGACCAATGACTTCAACGAGCAGCAAATTCCTTTCAACATATACGTCAATGCCAGTCTCAAGGAGGCCATCCGAGCGCACTTTTCACCTACAGGCGAGGCCATCCGAGCGCACTTTGCACCCACAGACAAGGCCCAGGAGGACAGCATATCTGCAGGAGGTACCCAGCAATCCCTTGCCTCGGACTCATTAGCTTCCCAGCCTTCCCCGCCTACTCCATCATCGCCAGCTACCCCGCCCACCTCATCCCCTTCCGCCTCCCTCATCGGCCGACGAACCGTGGATACCAAGACCTACCTGGCCGAACACCCGCCCCGACCACCCCATCCTGGTGCCCAGTGGGCCTACGACTTTGATCTCGGCTCCCCCCTGGTGGGACAATTTGCTTTTTATAACCTTGGAAGCCCATTTTTCTGGCTCTACTTCCTTTTTCCACCGGAATCCTTCTACTACCTGAGCGCCATCCTCCTCATCCTCAAATACTCCCTCGCCGCTTTTTCCGCCTCTCGTTATGCCAGCCTTTTTTTCCGCAAGGGCAAGTGGATTATTCTGACCGGTCTCCTCTACGCTTTTTCGGCTTTTCAGACGGTTAACCTCGTTTTTAATCATTTTCATGAGGTGGTTGCCCTCTTTCCTTTTTTACTGATTGCCTTAGAAAAGCTCCTCCGTGAGGGGAAGAGAGTCCAATTTCTTGGGGTAGCCGCCCTGTGCTGTCTTTGTAATTATTTTTTCTTTGTTTCGGAAATCGTTTTCCTGGCCATATACTTCCTCATTCGTTTTATCTTGCCCAGCTTCCTAGGACCACAGCGGATCAGCCTCAAGACCTATGGGCGGGCTTTCCTGGCTCAGGTCAGGACCATCGCCCTGGAGGGACTCTTAGGCATCCTCCTTGCTGGTATCCTCCTCGTGCCTGCCTATGCTAATGTCAAGGGCAATCCCCGGGTCAGCGAAGGGGATGAAGTCCCCCTTGTCTGGGAACGAAGCGACCGCCTTTACATGGCCAAATCCTTTTTCCTCCCGGCTGATACTCCCTGGAGGGAAACCACCTATTACAAATCCTATTGGAATTCCATCGCCTATGCTCTGCCCTTTTTTGGGGCCCTAGCCTGGCTGACCTACCTCTTAGCCGGATCTTGGAACTTTTTACGAGGAATATTGGTGGTATCGGGAGTATTTGCCCTATTTCCTAAGCTAAATGCCCTATTCTACCTGAATCAAGCTTACGATTACCGGCGCTGGTACTTCATGCCTATTCTTTTTGCCAGCCTGGCGACGGCCGCCCTCATGCGAGGCTTGGAGGCCGGTAGCCTCCGCCTCTGGCCTGCCCCCAAGTCTCGTTCCCGTCAGCTTCCACCAGACCCCCTGCCTAAGGAATCTGTAACAAATCCTCCCCAAGCTTTTTCACAACATAAGCGCCCAGCCAGGAGGAGAGGGGCCTGGGTCCAATCCCACGCCCTGCTCCTGGCTGTGGGAATTATGGGCCTCATCCTCTGCGGATACTTTCAGGAAAAGAAGAAATTTATCGATGACATCCCCCGGGAAGACCGGGTTGACCACTATTTTGCTATCAATCCTAAGCCTGAAAAGAAGCCTACAGGTACCCGCGAATTAGCCTCCGACAGCCCCAACTCAGGCGCCGAAAGCGCCAGCTACGCTTCGGATCTCCGCAACCCGGCCTCTGAGGCCTTTGATCCCCAAGATCCCGATCCCAAGGGCCTCTGCCAACTTCGCAACCAGGCTCTCTTTGGCTTTTTTGGGACGCTGTCCCTCCTTATTGCCCTGCAAGTACTCCATGACCTCCGCCAGCCAGCCCCCACCCCAGTCCAGAAGGGTGCAGGTTCGGCTCATGCCCCCACCCTAGTCCAGAAGGGGACGGGCTCGGCCCCTGCCCCCACCCCTATTCTCAGCTCTGTCACCGCAACAGGCCTGAGCATAGCCATCATTCTTGGCAACTGGACCTACATCGATCGGGCCCATATGGTCTACAACGACGAGCGCAACGGCCCCTTCACCCTGCGAGCCGAAGCTAGCTTCCTTCTCGACCAACTGCCCGCCGACGCCCAAGCCTACCGCTTCTATCAGACCTGGCTCCCCCGCAACATCGGCTGCCTCAGCGGCCTCTGCGACCTCCGAGCCTTCACCAGCACCGTCGATGGCCCCCTCTTTGCCTATCACCGCTACTTCGGCCGCTATCGTACCGTCCACTCCGACTACAAAAACCCCGCCGAGTCCACCCTCCTCGGCGAACGCTTCTACCTGAGCTCCTACCCGGCCTACTCCACCCTCCAAGCCCACAAAGACCTTATCCTCCGAGCAGTCCTCCTCTACAATCCGACCACCCCCTGGGATTCCCAACTCACCCTCCTTACCAATACTCCCTGGCTCAGTCTTTCTTCCTCTTTTCCGCCTCTTCTCAGCTCAGCCTCGCGGACTCCAGCTAGCACCCCTGCCAGTTCCAGCCCGTTTTCCCTCGCACAAGCCACATCCAAGGCCATGGAGGAGGAGGTCCACGCTGCCTGTGCGTCAGGCCAATCCGCCATATATCTCTATGAAAGAACCAAAGCCCTTCCCCTCGGATTCCTCTACCGCAGATACTCCCTTGTTGATGATGTCCAGGACGTCATGATGTTCCACGTGGAACATTTGCCAACGGGTCAGGGAAAATACGAGGCTTATCGGACTTCCAATAAAGCCTTGTCTTTTCTAGCCTCCTTGCCTATAGCTCAAAAAGACCTAGACCGGGCCGCAGCCTACGGAGAGAGATGCTTACCTACAGATCTTTTGACGCAGCCCGCCGAACCAGACACAATTGTCGATCACGACAACCCTGACGACTCTGCCAGTCCTGCCGAACCCGCCGAACCGTGGGCTACCTGGGTTGACGAAACGGAGAAGACCAACGAAAATGACAAGGAACAAGAAGTTGACTGGGAGGGCCAGGTAAAAAAGATCCAAGATTTTCTCGTAGACCGCCACCTCCAAGATGCCCAAGCCCATAATTGGCGTCGGGACAGTCAGGGCCTGCACTTTACCATTGACGTAGGCAATCGGCCAGGCCTATATTTTCTGTCCATCCCGGCAAGCAGGGGCTGGCATTGCAAGATCGACGGAGAAGAGGAGGAGATCTTCACCGTGGCTGGTCTTATGGCTGTTGGACTTTCTCCCGGATCCCACCAAGTGGACTTCCTTTTTAAGGACCCATTTTTGGCCCTTGGCCTTAAAGTGACTGCCCTCGCCCTCATTCTCACGGCCCTCTATGGGGGCCTGGTCCTCCTCTTCAAGCGCCCATCCACCCCATCTACTCAATCCACTTCATCCAGCCCATCCAGTCCATCTACCCCCTCCACCCAATTCATTTCATCCAGCCCATCTAGTCCATCTACCCCATCCATTCCTTCAAGAAAGGAGCTCTCATGAACATCCAATACACTAGCATCGCCCTAGCGGATGCCCTTACCACTGTCTGGTCCGGTGGAACAACCACTGAACTCTTCCTTTACCCCAAGGGAAAAACCTATAAGGATCGGACCTTTGAAGCTCGGATTTCTTCCGCTACCGTCGACCTTCCTAAATCCACCTATACTAGTCTTCCCGGGGTTGATCGCTTTTTATCCCCCCTAGAAAATCCCTTTACCCTCAGCCATCCTGGCACCAATCTAAGAACGACACATTTGCAGCCCTTTGAAGTCTATGCTTTCTCTGGTGACCTTCCGACTGAATGCGAGGGAACCGGGAGAGACTTCAACCTTATGGTCCGAGGCGGAATGGCAGGAACCATGGTCCCCATCAGGGAATCTTTCACCCCTAACTGGCCAGGAGGAGCGACCGAACGATTCATATATCTCTACTATGCCGGCCAGTCTGAGAGAGAGAAAGAGGGGCAAGATAGAGAAGAGGAAAAGGCGAGAGAGGAGAGGGAGAACCTCCAGATCAAGCTCAGCACAGGACAACAACTCGTACTATCCCCCCAGACCCTCCTCCTTGTGACCCTAGATGCTCCTACGGACACCGCCGCTTCCACAGGTCCCAGCCTTCACCTTGCTAGTAGCTCTGGGCTTCCCCTCCAAGGAGGCGCCCTCCAAGGAGACACCCTCCTAGGAGGCACCATCTACCGGCCTTAACTTTTCCGGGCGGGGCCTTCTACCGGCTTCCAACTCCCTTACCGGGAGCCAGCGTCAACAAGACCGACACCGCCCCATGCTCGTTCCTCCACCGATCCCCAATTCCCCTTCCGGCCCTTTCTGCCTTGCTTTTTAGGCCCTTACCGGCTAGAATAGAGAAAGTGGCATGCAAATCAGCCGAACGATTTGCCACTGATAATTGATACGGAGGTAATTATGGCAGACGATTTTAGTATTCTATCGTTAAGCACTATGTACTCAGGAGACGTTGCCGCAAATATTCAGCAGTTCCTCCAACAACTGCAGAAGGAACGGGCCGTTCTGGTAGCTGAGTCCAACCATGCGCAACCCAGCTTCGTGGCAGTTACCCTTACCGAAATGGATAAGTGCTCGAATATTTTGCTGTCCAATGATCCTGAGAAACTTGGCAAATTATGTGTGCACTTGCTTCACGATTATAGAGCCTACGAGGGAAGTCAGACCCTCGGAGAAAAGATGGAACCCTTTATGGCATCTCAGCAGAACATCGATGATCTCAAGCATATGCTTACGATGCAAGGATTAGACGACCTGAGTTTAGATTCCGCCATGACTGGGATGGACTTTGATTCTGATAGCATGATGTAAGGAGGAAATTCATGGCATTCGACATTACTCAAGACCTCAACATGGTCACGATACAATTCCTTACGGAAAACCCCCAGGCTTGCGTCCAGCTCATGCATGATAAGGGAACCCTTACAGTCTATGACCCCGCAACGGGCCAGGCTGTAGCCCAACTTTTCACCATGGCCTTCTGGGATTATGTTTTTTCTCTGTACAGCAGTGGAAAAGCTAATGAAGTTGGTGAAATTTGCTATAAATATATGCCCGGAATGACGGGCCTTGAGGCGGCGAAGCAGATCTATGCGATCCGCAACCCCGGGCAACAGTAAAGCCAGCATAATTAACACGCAAGGAGAAGGCGCAAGCCTTCGGGTCTAAACGAAGTTGTAAGAAGGTACCGCTAATACCATCTTTGAAGAAAGTAGGCCCCTTTCTAAAAAACAGTAAGTGATGTTCGGTCGCTTACTACCTATATTCTCTGCGGCATACCGTTACCCTGCCAGGCAGGACAACGGCATCCGGAGCCAGAGCCTCTAGGTCCCAACTTCACCAATACAAAAACCCTGTTTCCACCGTAGCAGGGCTTTTTTTTGCCCAAAAAACTCCGCCCCTCCTGGAAGGCTGTCCCCTGTTGCCATATTTCCTTCCAGGGCTCCTGTCCTGTTATCCACAGTAGCTATGCACCATTCACCCCTATCCACAACATCCTATCCTCAGCCCCCCACCCTCAACAAATTCTCCTGTTTCGGCCTCCTTTTTTGTCTTCCTTCCCCATCTATGCTATACTGAACTCTAAGAATCGTTCAAAATTAAACTAACCCTAATATGACATGAGCGAACTAACGACACTAACGAATAAACAAGCAAGGGTAGGTAGGATAAACAAATCGAACAGGGGGGCCAGATTTATGAAAACGCCGATTAGATATGATCATAAGACGAAAGTCAGCGTTACTGAAGACTATCGCTCCGGGGCTTACAGCTACCGGGAACTTAGCGACAAGTACGGGATTGCCGTGTCTACGATCCGTCAATGGGTGCTCAAGGCTGGCATCACTCCCAGTAAAAAGAAATATCGCAACGGGGAAAAGCCCCCCACTGCTCAACCAATCCTCCAGCCTAGCTCAGCCAGCGCAGGAGCCTCCCAAACAACGTCAACCCAAGTGCCTGCAGTTCTGCCGGCCAAGAAGCTGGCACCCTTAGCGCAAACTACGCAAGAAGTATCAAGAATGAAGGCCCTGGAACGTCGCAGAATTCAACTCGAAATTGAGTTAGCTACCCTAAGGAGCCTCCTTTAGGCGATGCTACCAAGCTATGGAAACGAGTCCCGACCTTAGCTGGGACCCACGCTGACCAGGTGGAGGAGGCCCACAATGAGCCAAAATAAGAATCTATACCGCCTCTTCTTGATAATAAGCTGCCTTGTGGCTTTGGGATTATTTGTTGCTCCCTACCTCAAGATTGTTTTTCAGCCTTCCAGTGAGGCCGTACCAGAAAAAATTTTTTTCGTTAAGAATGTGCCCGGTTATCGTCTGGTGTTTGGCGGGGACTTGGCTTCTTTTGCCACGTCTGCGGCCCCCCTATCTTCTTCGAGTCAAAATCCAGCCGACATCTTGCAGGATTTTCCGTCCGGAGCCGTTGTGGTTGAAAAGTTCCCCTGGGCGGCCCTGACTTGTTTGCCCGCCCTGCTTGGGATTATTCTGGCCATCTGTGCGCCTACAGCAGAAAAACTCACGGAATATTCGGTCTATTTGACCGGAATCAACGTCATTACCCTCTGTTCTCTGATGGTGCCCTTTACGGCCATCCTTCAGGGGGCGAATACGCCTTCCCTCATTAGCAACCTTCAGTACAGTATGCATTATCGGATGGCCTGGGGCCTCTGTAGCCAATTTGGGGTGGCCCTGGTCCAGCTCGGGACGGCGGTAACCCAGTACTACTACCAGCGCCTGAAAAAAGCTCGAGACAAGAAGATGAACTTGGCAAGGTTCCAGTTTAAAAAGACCTCTATGAAGGATAATACTGTCTCCGACATGCCTTCCCTGTCAACCTCTGCCAGTACCCCAGCCACTGGCCAGCCAGACCCCAATGCCAATCTTAACCCCAATGCCAATCCCTATGCCAAGATCAATCCCAGCACCAACGTTAACTATCCGGCCGACTCTTCCATGATGGGGGCCATGAAGCTCACCAATCCGCCAGATCCTTCCATGATGGGGGCTGTCCATCCGATGGGGAGTTTTCAATCTATGAGAAAATATCCCCTCTTAGGGAATCGCTTCTT
This sequence comes from uncultured Clostridia bacterium, assembly GCA_937922005.1. Taxonomy (GTDB): domain Bacteria; phylum Bacillota; class Clostridia; order Saccharofermentanales; family DTU023; genus CAKZWV01. The sequence goes on from CAKZWV010000054.1 coordinate 59,944, forward strand.
TATGGGCAACACAGCTTTGGGCCCCCATCCGACTAGCAACCCCACTATTCCAATCCCCACTCCCACCAGTAATTCCGCTATTCCAACCCCCAGTTCAGCAAATACTCCTAACCCCATCCAGGCTCAGCCCAATCTCATTCCGGGAACCTATCCCGGGGCTTTGAGTTCGGCTCTAGCGGGGGCGGAGGGAGAATTTGCTCCACAAATTGACTCTGATTTAGGACCGGATGAGGCCAATGGGGAACCGTTCCGCCTGGCCCTGGCCCATGAAGAGGCGGCTATCGCCGATCCAGAGGGTATGGCTCTCGATCAGCAAAACGAGAAGAATTCCCTGACCATTGACGGGGGTTCGCCTGCACGGAACTCTGCCACCCAGGCCTCCGTGGTGCAAAGATCCATTGCCCAGGGGTCCTTTGCCAAGGGACCTGTGCCCCAAGGACCATCTGCTCCAAAGCAAAATCCCCAAACGTCCGTGGTTCAGAGGGCAATTGCGCAAGCTCCTGGCGTGCTGGCGCAAGCGCCTGATATGGTGGCCCCAGCCCCCGATTTAATAGCCCAAGACCCCATGCAACAAGCGATAACGGGGCTTGATCAGTCGATGAGTACTTTTGCCAGTCAGCGTAGGCAAAGCCAGCAAATAGGCCGAGGCCGATCTTCCTTGGCCATCCTCCGTCAAACTGAGCTTTCCAAGAGCCTAGCTGATGAGGCTGCCAAGGCAGCTAGTGAAATTAAATTACAAGATGAAACGGTGAAAGGCATGCAGATGTCGGAAACCCTTACCGGAGCCAATTCCACGGGCCTTTCGGATGGAGAGAAGCTCCTAGCCAGTTTCTTGCCCGGGTCCCAGCGGTCCGGGGAGCAGAAGACGGTCCAAAAGCCGATCGGCAGCTATGCGATGATTGATATGGATGGGGCAACAGGAGCCAATGAGATCTTTATGAGTGCTAGCGCCAGGGATACTGAAAATGGTAAAGTAGCCCAGAACCAGCAAGAGTCAGAAGTCGTCCTAGAGGGGGCCAAGGGAGAAAAGATGGCCCAAGGAGAGGCTAAGCTGGCAAAGAATTCTGTAACGCCAGGTAATCATCCAAAGGGCGGATCAGCCCAACCAGGGACCCAGTCAAAGACCAAGCCTTTAGCGAAAGCTGGGCCTGGTGTTCATAAAAAGTGGTAAACAGCTTAAAAAAGGGGCGGACCTTGCGATCCGTCCCTTTTTTGCCGTTTGCTGAAAACCTTCCACCTTTTTCAGCAGGTAGTAGGCTGTTAGCCAATTTTAGGAGTATAAATAAATTGAGAGGTATTCAATTTCTGTTTTCTATGAAACTGATCCCAGGAGCTTTCAGTGACTTCTTTCCTGAGTTCGAAATCAGTATAACAGGCAAAGCTAAATTGAACCTAAAAGATCACCGACAAATTTATTCTTTTTGTCGGAAGCCTTTGACATCCCCCTTTCCGGGGGGATTTTTCTTTTGATGGCTCATTTTGCCACACGCCACTCCACTGCACTGCACCTGCAAAACCCTTAGTCAATTCATCGACAGCTTATTCAACCCACAAAAAAAGACCAGATAGCACTACGCTATCTGGTCTGAACTATTCACGTCTTGACAGTAAAAAAAATGAAAGGAGTAAAAAAATACTGTCAACATCATGAATAACTTCGAATTAAGTTCATCCTATCACGCTAATAGCGAATTGTCAAGGCACAATCAGCGAAAATCTTTGTCCTCCGGGGAAAATCTCCAGCTTTCTTATAACAAAATCTCCTTTACAGTGGCAGTGATTCTCTCTCTCCCGCAGCCCCAACCAAGGCCAGGAAGATCTTATTATGGACTTCGTTTCCACGGGTAGTCGGTTGAAAGAGCATTTCTGGGTGCCATTGGACCCCCAAGAGGAAGGGATAAGTTTTCAAGTAGGACTTCACGTCCGCAATACTTAGGTCTAGGCCCAGACTTTTCCAAAAGCTTGGCGGTTGAGATCCATTGCCTTCAGCTGTTTCCAGGTCGTTGCGGTTTTCCAGGTTCTTCCGGTCTTCCCGGTCACTCAGCCCATTCCTGGCCAGTTCAATGGCCTCAATAACTCCGTCTTGGGCCCAGGCGACAGCTTTCAGGGGAGAAGCCACCCGGTCTACAGCCTGGTGGTGGAGGGAATTGACCTCAAGGGTGAGCGACGGAGATTTAGTATGAGCGGTAATCCCCGGCTCGGTTACATGGCCCGGATCGGCAGCAAGCCCTGGATCTGCTCCGCCTACGATCGCCGCCAGGGCGGAATTTCCTTGAATCTGAACCTTGTGGGTGGGTTGATAGAAGCCACCCTGCTGGAGGTGCTGGACGGTGCCCCGGCGATCTCGAGGCATTTCGTTTGCCTCACGAGAGGAATTCGCTGCCCCAGGAAGCTTGCTGCCTGCACCAGCATGGTCCTCTGCGCTAGCTGCCCGGGGCTCCGTTTCCGCTACCTGGGCCTGATGATCGCCAAGATCTTGGATCAGCGTGCCTCCTAAAAAGACGTTGATAAGCTGCATCCCCCGACAAATCCCGAGAATGGGCTTTTTCGCTCGGATGGCAGCCGCTAGAACCGCCATGTCGAAGAGGTCACGTTCGGGAAGGCTAGCAGCGAGATGCACCTCCGGCTCCTCCCCATACCAGGAAGGGTGGAGATCATGGCCCCCAGTGATGACAAGGCCGTCCATGGCAGCAAGCTGGGAGGCGATGGAAGAAAGAAAAGCAGGCGAGGGAGTATTTGCTGGAGAGTGGAGGAGGGGGAGAATGAAGGGAACGCCGCCATTTTCGGCGATGGCACGGACAAAGTGGTCGTTGGCATACGAGCGCTCGAGGCCCGCCCAGCCAGGTTCCGTGTCAGCCAAGATGCTGCCCGTGATGCCGATGCGAGGGGGGCGAGGGGGCAGGGAGGAAGGAGAGCATTGTGAAGCATGCGAAAACTCGGGATAGGAGGTGGAATTATGCATATCGGTTACCTTACAATCAGCCTATTTTTTGGCCTTGGCTGCTCCCGCATTCCCCTGCCCAAGGGCCTGGTTGGCCTTCAGGAGATCACGAATTTCACTGAGCAGAATCTGATCCCGGGTAGGCTTTTCAGCCTCTGCCTTAGCTTCTTCCTCAGCTTTCTTCTTGGCGGCTGCCTCTTTAGCGAGCTGCTCCTGGAAGAGGGTATCGCTGATGGTGTTGATCATTTTGATCAGGAGGAAAACGACGATGGAAATGAGGAGGAAATTAACTGTGGACTGGATGAAATTGCCGTACATGAGGGCGGCTTCAGGGCGTCCGTCAGCAGCGGGCCGGATCACAAATTTTAGGTGGGTGAAGTTGATACCGCCGAATAGCCAGCCGATGAGGGGCATAAGGAGGTCGTTGACGAGGGATTTGACGATGGCGGTAAAAGCCCCGCCGACGACGAGGCCAACCGCCAGGTCAATGACATTGCCTCGTGAAATAAAGGCCTTAAATTCTTCGATAATCGTCTTTTTTTCCTTGCCATCCTTGGATTTTTCTGCGCTTTTTTTACTTGACATGCAAATATTCCTTTCTTTTTACAGGGAATCTGTTTTGAGGATTCCATTTTGGGGATTTCATTTTGGGGATTCTGCGCCTGCTGATTGGCAGCCACCGTGGGCTTCATGGCGTTCAGAATGTCCTTTGGCTTGCCTTACCTATAGCAGCGACAGTTAGCCTTAGGGCGTTTACCAAGCTTTCTAACTTAGGCCACTTAGCGCTTGCAAAACGTATTAACACCGCACTTTCTAAGATAGCGAATCCCGGAACAAATAAAAAGGCCGGGAAAAGAGAATTTTGGTCCCCAACACCCTGCTTCTTCTTATTTCACTGAAAAATTCACCGAGAATTCACGAAAAGTCCCAGGACTTCTGTATAATGGAGGACACAGAGTTGAAAAAAGACGGTGACCCAGACCCATCCGAGTGCCTTTTTAAGCAGGATATCAGGAAGAGATGAGAGCGATGAGGGTGTGCGAAACTGGCAGGAAGGAGGTCGGGAAAGGAGAGAACCATGGAGAAAGACGGCAAAACCGGCAAAGATAGCAAAGACAGCAAAGTAAGCAAAGTAAGTAAAGATAGCAGAGAACCTGCCTTGAGATTCAAGGGCTTTGAAAGAGAGTGGGAAGAGAGGAAGCTGGGGGAGCTCGGCGACACTTACAGTGGTCTTTCTGGTAAAATGAAAAGTGATTTTGGCCACGGAGATGCTAGATATATCACCTATCTCAATGTCTTTGCAAATCCAATTACTGACCCGAAAATGACAGAGCCCATTGAAATAGATTCCAAACAAAATGAAGTCGAAATTGGCGATGTATTTTTTACGACTTCCTCAGAAACTCCAGAAGAAGTCGGAATGTCCTCTGTCTTACTTGAGAAACAAGATCACACCTACCTCAATAGTTTTTGCTTTGGCTACCGACCTAGTATTGATATTGATAAGCACTATCTTGCATACATGCTACGCTCTAAGCTCATGAGGGAGCAAATTACCTTCCTGGCTCAAGGCATCTCCAGATACAATATTTCCAAAAATAAAGTAATGGAAATCAGCGTTCCCTTACCCTCACCAAAGGAACAAATGCTGATTGGACAGTACCTAAGCTATCTCGATCGCCTCATCTCCCTCCAACAACAAAAACTCAACAAGCTCGAAGAATTCAAAAAAGCCATGCTCGATAAGATGTTTCCGCAAAAGGGAAGCAGGGTTCCGGAAATACGATTTCAGGGGTTTACGGAGCCATGGGAGGAGGTTGTTCTGAGTAAATTGGTTAGTCAAGTGACACGAAATGAACCGTCGTCGGAGGCTCCCATCATGATGATTACAGCAAATGATGGATTTATTGACCAATCAGAGAGATATAATTTTAACAATGCAGGAGAAAGTCTAAAAAAATATATTCTTCTTAAAAAAGGTGAGCTTGCTTACAATCACGGAGCTTCAAAACTGCGTCCTTATGGTTCCTGTTTTGCCCTAACGAATGAAGATTATGCACGTATTCCATTTGTTTATCACTGCTTTTCTACAGATACACAAAACCCAGAGTTTCTTTCTTTCGTCCTAAATGGGCAAAGTGTTATGTCTCAGCTGCGCAAAATAATATCCTCAGGAGCAAGAATGGATGGGTTACTTAACATTTCATTTGATGATTATACATCCCTATCCATATCAATCCCAACTAAAAAAGAGCAAAATCAGATTGTCTTATACTTCTCCCAGCTCGACCGCCTCATCTCCCTCCACCGACAAAAGCTCGAAAAGCTCCAGTCCCTTAAAAAGGCCATGTTGGAGCAGATGTTCCCTGCGCCGCCAAGACAAGCTTAAACCATGAGAACATTCTTTCGCTGGACCATGCTGGTCTTGGGCCTTGCCCTCCTCGTTTTTATTAGCTACCTGATCGGCGTCTCCTATGGCCTCTGGCCAAGATTTGGCCCCCAAGACGAGATCGATACCATCCTTCGCCAGATGACCCTTCGGGAGAAGATTTGCCAGCTTTTTATTGTCCTCCCGGAGCAAGTCATTGAACCAACGGAAAATACAGGCGAGGACCAAGACACGGAGCAGGCCGACCTCAAGCTTTCCCAAAAGCGTACTCCCGGACCTGATACCAAACCCAAGCCGGATCCAGCATCCCACCCTGCCATCACCCAAGTAGGCCCAGAAGTGGGAATCGACATGGAAGCCGTCCTCAGCAAATACCCCGTCGGCGGGTTTTTCCTGAACAGCCCTCACCTCATCAGCCAGGCCCAGGTCCGTGCCCTCACCCAGGGCCTCCAAAAACACAGCAAAATCCCCCTCATCCTCACCTGCGACGAGGAAGGCGGCCGGGTTTCCCGCCTTATGGAGACCGTCGGCACCACCCCCATCGGCCCCATGCTTTCCTACCAGGACCAGGGGCCCGCCGTCGCCACCGCCAACGCCCGCACCATCGCCCGGGACATGACCGCCCTCGGTTTCAACATGGACCTGGCCCCCGTGGCCGACGTCTGGTCCAACCCCACCAACACTGTCATCGGCGACCGAGCCTACAGCACCGACTTCGACCAGGCCGCTGACCTCATCCGAGCTGCCGTCCTAGGTTTTCACTCCCCCTCTAACAAATACTCCCTCGCCTGTACCCTCAAGCATTTTCCCGGCCACGGCGACACCACAGCCGACAGTCATGACGGGACGGTCTATGTAGAAAAGACGCTGGAGTATTTGAGGAGGGAAGAGCTAAAGCCCTTTCAGGCGGGGATCGATGCGGGAGCTGACGCCGTCATGATCGGCCACCTCGTCGTGCGCCAAGTCGACCCGACGATCGCCCCCCTGTCGCACAAAATCACGACCGAGCTCCTGCGGGATGAAATGCGGTTTCAGGGGGTGATTCTCACGGACAGCCTGCTGATGGGGGCCGTGACGAGCCTTTACACGCCGGAGGACCTGGCGGTGCGGGCCATCGAGGCGGGCGTCGACATGCTCCTCTGCCCTGCGGACCTCGACCGTTCGCTAGCGGCTCTCCAGACAGCTGTGGAGACCGGCCGCCTGCCAGAATCCCGGATCGACGCAAGCGTCCGCCGCATCCTGAACCTGAAAGCCAACCGGGGGATTTTGCAGGGAGAGGAGGAGTGAAACACGGGGAGTTTTGCAAGTGCCGCGACTTCCATTCTTCAGCTGCAGCCTTCTTATTTCGTGACGTGCCTTTCATTTCTTTGTTCCAGCGCTTACAATAGTAAAAAAAAGAAAACTTGATTTCTCAAGTTTAGGGAGGAGGGTCTCATGAATCTAGCTAAAGTCTCGGCCAATGGCCAAATTACCGTACCTATTGAAATCAGAAAATCCTTAAATCTGAAACCAGGTGACAAAATACTGTTTTACCAAAAGCCTAACGGGGAGGTCGTGGTAAGCAATGCTTCAGCCGCAGCTCTCGAGAAAGCGCAATTGGCCTTCGCCGGAGTAGCTGAAGCTATGGGGGTTCATACGGAAGAGGATGTTCAACGTTTGATCGATGAAGTTCGATATGGAAAGCAAGAGTAATATGAGAATTCTCGTGGATACCAATGTATTGTTTTCTGCCTTACTATTTCCGAACTCTAAACCTGCGCAAGCGTTGCTTCACATTCTAAACGAGCATGATATTGTCTTATGCGATCAAACTATTGCTGAATTGTGGGAAGTAATCGGAAGAAAAGCACCGCAGATGTTACCAGATGCAGAAGTCTTTCTAGCTGAGATTTCCTATGAGTTAATTCCTGCTGTTCGATACGGCGTAAAATTGATAAGAGATGCTAGTGATCAGCCTATTTTAAATGCGGCGATTGTCTTTAATGTTGATGTAATCCTTACAGGTGATAAAGACTTTCTAAGTCTGGGTTTAGAGCAACCACAATGTTTAACTGTTTCACAATTTCTAACCCAGGAAGGATACTGAGCGCTGATTGTATACGTAAATATTATTTCGGCTCCTTGCTTTTTCTCTAGCATTTGGATAAAATAGCTAATCGCTGGTCGTTGTGGCAATGATAAGCAAAGCATTAGGCAGGACTTATCTTTCAGACTTCTCAGGTGTCTAGAAGATGCTGCAAGCTAGCTAAGAGTTGCGGAAGAGTGGCCGAGCGGTTGAAGGCACTGGTCTTGAAAACCAGCAAGGGTCACACCTTCATGGGTTCGAATCCCATCTCTTCCGCCAAATGAAAAGAGCTCCTAGGATTATTCGTTTCTGAGGGGCTCTTTTTGCTTTTTCAGCTGTCTTACTAATGCTAGAATTCTTTAAATAAAAAGGAATAATTGAAAATATCGGTATATCTTCACCAAGAACAACATGGAGGGGTTCCCGATAACGTAGTGTCAGCAGTGCTGACACAATTGAGCTGAACGAATATACAGAAATCTGCCCCACCGTCAGCAAAGCTTACTTACTTTCCCTTCTTATTGAAGAAGATGGCCAAAGCAACACACACCACGATCCCTACGACGTACGGAATGCCCGTGAAAAAGGCGACAGAAGGCGGTGCACTATTAACGACCGCATTCGTCATATTGTAATAATTGTAGCCCACAACTGCACACATGACGTTAGACAGCAGGACAGCTAAAATCCAGAAAACAGTTGAAAGCTTTTTCATAGCAAATTTTCCCTCCTTTGCAATTCACCATTCTCTCGCTCGCAGCCCCTTGTTTCTGTTGCAAGCGATTTGCATTTTGGGCGCAGGTACGCTCACCCTTTTTATTCCGCCTATATAAAGATCTTACTTCTCGAGCAGCCAGTCGATGAGGTTGAGCGACTTGATACCATTATAGGAAGTAATGAAGTTGCGGTCCATGGAAAGGACTATTTTTTCGTAGTTGTCGGGAATCATGCAAAGGGGGCGCAGTTCCCGGTCACGGGTTTCGGGCACCTGCATGCTTTCCGTGACCTGAATATAGACTTTGTTATCGGGCTTTTCAGCGACAAAATCGACTTCGAACTCATTGACCTTCCCGATATAAACCCGGTAGTCACGGCGGAGTAACTCAAGAAAAACGACATTCTCAAGGATATGCTCCCGGTCGGCGTCCCGATAGCCAAGAAGCATATTGCGAAAGCCCAGGTCAGAGATGTAGTATTTGCCAAGAGTTTTGAGCAGCTGCTTCCCTTTCACGTCGTAGCGGCCAACCTGGAAAAACACCAAGGCGTTCAGGAGCATCGAAATGTATTTATCCACCGTCTTCCCGGCCACGCTCTTCCCGGCCACGCTCTTCTGCTTGCCCGTTGGGATGTCGCCTTCGTTTGAAAGCGACTTGCCCATGCTGTTCGGCGAGGTGATACTACCAATGTTCGAACACAAAAACAGCATAATTTTCTGCAAAGTGGCCTGGTCAGCCCCGGGATTCCGCTGCAAAACATCCCGCAAGACCACCGTCGAATAAATCCCCTCCAAAGCCTGCATGCTCCGAGGCTCGTTAAAACGATACTCCCGCAACACGGGCATCCCGCCGAATTGGAGAAAACGCTGGAATATTTGTTCCAAGGAGAGGTCAGACGCAAAGTCGTAAAACTGCAAAAACTCCGCAAAAGAAAGGGGCAGCATCTTGATCTCAACAAATCTTCCCGACAGCATGGTCGCAAATTCCGTCGAGAGGAGGTAGGCGTTGGAGCCCGTGATGTAGATGTCGACGTCGAAGTCGATGCGGAAGGACTCGATGGCCTTTTCCCAATGCTCCACGGCCTGAAGCTCATCAAAGATGAGGTAGGTTTTCTGGCCGTGGGCGAGGGCGTCGGACTGGCCTTTTGCATGGGCCTCGGAAAGGGCGTCAGAAAGGCCTTTAGCACGGTCTTCGGAGAGGGCGTCTGAAGGGCCGTGGGCAAGCTGAGCACTGACATGGTCGTAAAAGGCCAGGTAATCGGTCAGCTTGCGGTAGCGCAAAGACTCCATGTTCATGTGGATGATACGAGATTCGGGGACGCCGTGGTCCAGAAGATACTGGTGGAAGAGGTCGAGCAAGGAGGATTTGCCGCAGCGACGGATGCCGGTGACAATTTTTACCAGGTCGACATCTTTATGTTGGATCAGTTGGTTTAGGTATTGGGGTCGGTTGATTAGTTTCGTCATCTGCCACACATCTGCCACCTCCCATGATTCGTTTCGTCATCTGATAGCTCTTGCGATTTTCTGCCCTCATGATACTAAAACTCTGCTGAAAAGGAAAGTTTCAGACTTGGAAGTCGGAAACTTTCATAAGCTTGAGCGCTGTTTTGGGGAAAGCTGGGAGATTAGGGGCCAATAAAAAGAGCGCAGCTTGCGCTACGCTCTTGGGTTACTGCTGAGATGTCAATTACTTGAGATGTTTTTGCTTGTTGCCAATTTTTTTCCTGGAATGAGCTCCTAGATTTTTCCTTGGATTTTCACCCTGCCTGCTTTGGGCGGCTAATTCTTTTTAAAGAAAAAGATGCCGAAGGCGAGGAGGGTGGCCGAAGAGAGGAAGAGCCAGAGGGAGGAACTTTCGCCGGTTACGGGGAGGAGGCCGTTGGCCTGGGTAAGACCTGGGGTCTGCGAGGCGGCTGTGACGGAAGCGTTGCTGGATCCTTGAGCAACTTGGGCCAACTGGGAAGACTTGGCAGGATCGGCAGACAGGGCCGCCTGGGGAGACTGAGCAGGGAGGAGGTTACTAGCGGAGGCGGCGTCAACTTTCTTTTCAGAGGGAGCAGGTTTGGTTCCCGCCTCTTTGCTAGCTAGGGCACGGTCATACAAGATTTCGGCGTGGCAGGTCCCCCGGCGATCCCCACCGAGGGGATTATTGAACCAGTCATAAGACTCAAGAAGGCCAGTGATGGGACGGAAGCCATCAAAATACTGGATCTCACGGAACATATAACCCTGCTCGTTGATACGTTGAATACGGGACTGGAATATTTGGGGAAGGTTCATGAATTCTGAAGAATTTTCTAGAGATGCCCAGACTTGATAAGGAACGCTGACTTCCTCAAAGAGGGGAGAGCGGTCGCCTTCGGGGAAGATGTGACGGACCTCGATGGGGATGGTTTTGGGCACGACCAAGACGACGATGTCGGCCTTATAGGGGTCGGCGAGAAGCTTGGCGTAGAGGCTTGCGGCGACCTGCTCGAGGACGGCAGAGGGAAGGGTCAAAAACTGGGCGTCGGGCGTCGCAAAACCAGCGTAGAGGAAGGATTCGGGGAGGTCGGAATGGGTGAAAAAGGCCTTGGCTGCGGGGCTAGCGGCGTCCCAAGCCTTGTCCATTTCCACCTTGAAAAGGCGGTCAAAGACGGGGCGGCGGTTGTGGAGGTCATAGGCGAGGATAGTCTTGGTGACGGGCTTGGTGGGAGCGGGAGGGGTGGCTTGAACTGGAGTCGGCTGACCGGGTACCGCTGGAGCCTGCTGACCTACATTGGCCGGACTCACGGGCTCCGCCTTTTCTTCAGCGGCTCCCTGGGCCCCTTCTTCTGCACCTTCCTGAGCCTTTTCCTCCGCCCGCACCGGCAGACTGGCAAAGCCTTCCCATTGGCCCCCAAAAAGTCTCCACGGCCCACCAAGGCCCATGACCATCAAGAGGACCAGACACAGTCCCGTTACACTTTGTAAGCATTTTGTTTGGAATGTTAAATTTTTCATCGTTTTCTCCTACATTTTGGTAGCGTTTCCGACAGGCCGTATATTGAACGAAAACAACATGCGAAAATGAAAGCAAAGTATCCAGTCATCGTTGATTCCCTTGAGACCAGACCTAGAGAGGCTGTTTCTCGTATAGGAGACTGATGCTATAGGGAGCCTAAAGCACTGATTACGTATAAGCTGGATGAGGAAGCCCCTCCATCCCTGGCTGGTCGACCCAAAACAGACCGCACGCCCTTTCCGCTGGCAAATACTCCAGCCCGAAAGTAGCCCTGGCAGCTAGGCCACAAGCCTTGTTCCAGGCCAAGCTGGCAACAAAGGCCACACGCCTGCACCAGCAGCACAGCGGCGGGTCGACCGGAACACCCACATGGAAGCCGGTTTACCTCGATTGTCCAAGGAGGTTGTGAGCTTTTCGCCTTATTAACGATCATGGTACTTTTACCCCGAGTAGACACGGGACGCAAAATTTTCCGCCAGCCGCAAGCCATTGTCCGCTGCAAAATTTGCCACCGCCGCAAGCATCTGCTGGACGCCGCAAGAATTCACGCCTGCCCGTACCACTCACTCCAACACCTAGGAATCAGACACCAAGATCGACCACTAATAAACCCTAATTACACCAAACACCAACCAACCGAGATTCACCAGAATCATTCGAATCGTTAGAAACAATTGGATTTCACGAGGTACCACATGTTTTACTTAGGCATCGACATCGGTAAACTTCACCACGAAGCCGGCATGACCGACAACAATGGCAAACGCCTGGGCAAATCGCTGCGCTTTTCCAATACGCACGCAGGCTTTCAAGCCCTTCTTTCCATGATCGAAGACCGGAAAGGTCTCACGGAGGAGGCCGACAGCCTCCCATCCGACCTCTCCATCGGCATGGAGGCCACCGGCCACTACTGGCTGGCCCTCTATTCCTTCCTCCTTGCCCAAGGCTTCACCGTCCATGTGATGAACCCTCTCCAATCCGACAGTTTCCGCAACTTCTCCGTGCGTCCCCAAAAAACCGACGCCATCGACTGCTTCCTCATCGCCGATGTGATGCGCTTTGCACAATTTCAGCCCACCCACCTCGCCGACGAAGACATCCTGACCCTGCGGACCCTGGCCCGCTTCCGGGAATCCCTCCGAGACACCTGCTCCAACTACAAAAAGCGAGCGGTGACCATTCTCGATCAGCTCTTCCCCGAATATAGCCAGCTCTTCTCCGACCTCTTTGGGGAGGCCTCCAAAGCCTGTCTCAGGCTCTATGCCAACCCCCAAAAAGCCGCCGCAGCCAACACCAAATCCCTTGCGACCCTCCTCAAAAAGGCCAGTCGCAACCGCCTCGGCACCGATAAAGCCCGTGAAATCAAAGACGTCGCCGCCCGATCCGTTGGGATCACCATCTGCAGCGCCGCCTTCGAACTCGAGCTCAACCTCCTTCTCGACCAGATCGACTTTGCCAATCAACAGATCCTCCAGCTCGAATCTGAGCTAGATCGCCGGGTCCGTCGGATTGATTCGGTTCTCATGACGGTTCCCGGGGTAGGTCCCGCCACAGGGGCCGTAATCCTCGGGGAAATTGGAGACATCCAACGCTTCCCCAAGGCCAAAAACTTGGTTGCCTACGCAGGTCTTGACCCCACGATTTTCCAATCTGGGGAATACCGTGGCAAAAACAACCACATGTCCAAGCGAGGGTCCCCCTACCTACGTAGGGCGATCTGGATGTCAGCCGTCGTCGCCTCCCGGGTCGACCCCGTCTTCGCCGATTACTATGCGAAAAAACGGGCCGACGGTGCAGCTCACGGCACAGCCATTGGTGCTGTCGCCCGCAAGCTTCTCCACACCATTTACGCCGTCCTGAAAGCAAATACTCCCTACCGCCCTGCTGAACCCAAGCGCTCCGTTCCGCCGCAAACCGCAGCCGGACAATGCACCGCCCCGCAGCAACCAACGGCAGCAGCGAACCACGCCGCCCAGTCGCAAATCGCAGCAGCGGACGCCCCGGGCACGCCCCATAAAGTTCCGATTCTTAAGAAGAGATCCGGCAAACCCGGCGCACAGACTTGTAAACCCGGCGTACAGACTTACAAACCCGGCGTACAGACTTACAAACCCGGCGAAAAAGTCTTCTTCCGGGCTGCTTGCCTAGTCCCGACCTCCGAGGCCGCAAATAGCCTCGCCGACTCGGTAACCGACTCTCTGGCCGGAGCCTTTGTAGGATAGGGTGGAAGTCTAGTTTCGCAGGAGAGCGAACGAGTCCGTTCCCAGGATAGGGCCACAAGCCCCACCCAGGCTTAGGGCAGCAAGTCTCTGCTGGCAAAGGCCTCACCTTTTCTCCAGCAATTATTCCCCCATTCTCCATCTTCCCAAAGAGAATTCCATACTTTTTACCGAATTCTTTTCAAAAGCACGGTTTCCCCGGGCTTTTTTGGCATGTCTGCCTTCCTTTCGTTCGGTCCGTCGCCTGCCCATTTTTTCCATCTCTTGATCGCCTTTCGACGCCAAAAAGACAAATAAACTTGATACATCGCCCGTCCCAAACGCAAAAAAGTTGCTTCATCTGACTTTCGCATGCTCTTTTCGTTCAATATTCACCTGTCAAAATACACTTGCGGCGCATTTTTCGCCGTCTCTCAGCTCCGTACACCCCCGTTTTTGGCGTGTACTCTTAATAGCTGGTCTCCTATCGACCCACCCCGGAAACTCCCCGGGGGAGCAGAAGGAAGAAACCCCGTACCTACGGCATCTCTAGCAACGCAAAAAGCCCGAGATTTCTCTCGGGCTTTGCCTAGAAAAGCCTATCTATCAAGCTTTTCTAATATTTTCTTCCAAGAATTTTCTCTCTTAGTGCTTTTTGAAGAACAGGATTCCAACAGCCATCAAAGCAGCAGAGCTAAGGAACAGGAAGATGGAATCAGAAGCACCGGTTACAGGCAGAGTATTCACAGGAGCAGTTGTGGTCGTGGTGTTAGCAGCGGTCACAGGAGCCTGCGCAGCAGGAGCTTGGATCTGAGCCTGAGGAGCGGTAGCAGCGTCTACCTTTTTCTCAGTAGGAACTTCTTTAGCAGCAGCAACCGCTTTGTCGTAGAAGATCTTCGCATAGCAAGCATCATCTCCAATTTCTTCTCTGATTTGCATGCCAAACCAATCATAGCCAGCAAGTAGGCCATCGATCTCATTCTCTCCGTTGTAGTAACGGATTTCTTTGAAGGCATAGCCTTCTTCATTAACCTTTTGGATGCGAGTTTTAAAGATTTCAGGCAGGTTCATGAATTTAGAAGAGTGTTGTAAAGATGCCCAGACTTCGTAAGGTACAGGGACGATTTCGGTAAGGTTAGCTCTCGTGCCTTCAGGGAAGACGTGAATTGTTTCGATTTTAATGACACGAGGGACGACGAAGACAACAATATCTGCTCCATATTTATCTAAGGCATCCATGTAGGCTGCTTCAGCGATTCTCTCAAGGTAAGTAGCTCTGTAAATGATAACCGGCTTGATGGTCTTGGTAGCAAAGCCAGCGTAGAGGTACTTATCTTTCAAGGTTTCGGTATTGTTGTAGAAAGCCTCAGAGATATCCTTTTCAGAGTGCCAACCATCTCTGATTTCAAGTTCAAAAAGTCTGTCATAGACGAATTTGTTGTTATGAATATTGAAAGCGATGACCTTGACCTTGTTATCTTTAACTTCTTCTTTCAATAAACCAATGGATTCAGATGTACCCTTAGGTGTTCCATCCATATCGCCCGTAATATTAGCAAGAGCAGCGCCTAAGTCGGCTGGATCCATCGTATAACCTGCAGCAACAGGCAATCCTTTGACTTTTGCTTCAAGATTGGCCTTGATAGTTGCATATGCGTACGCTGCTTTGCTACCTGCAGCAAGATAATCCGCTTCGGGGAGCAATTCGCTTCCTTTCATGCTAAACGTATACGCTGTTACACCGTCTGGAAAAACTAGACTGATTTCGTAGCCTTTTGCTTCGTATGGAGTTGCTGCCATTACCGATAGACTCCCTAATACGAACAGAGCCACTAACGGTAAGATTACCAGTAGCTTTTTCACTTGTTTCATAGTTTCCTCCTATCGACCCACCCCGGAAACTCCCCGGGAAACCGGAAGGCAGAAACCCCGTACCTAAGGCATCTTTCACAACGCAAAAAGCCCGAGATTTCTCTCGGGCATTGCCTAGAAAAGCCTATCTATCAAGCTTTCCTAATATATTTTTCTAAGAATTCTCTCTCTTAGTGCTTTTTGAAGAACAGGATCCCAACAGCCATCAAAGCAGCAGAGCTAAGGAACAGGAAGATGGAATCAGAAGCGCCGGTTACAGGCAGGGTGTTTACAGGAGTAGTGGTAGTCGTGGTGTTTGCAGCGGTCACAGGAGCTTGTGCCTGAGCAGCAGGGGCCTGGATCTGAGCCTGAGGAGCGGTAGCAGCGTCTACTTTTTTCTCAGTGGGAATTTCTTTAGCAGCAGCTACGGCTTTATCATAGAAAATCTTAGCACAGCAATTATCATCTCCCACTTCATCTCTGATTTGCATGCCAAACCAATCATAGCCAGCAAGTAGACCATCGATTTCATTTTCTCCGTTGTAGTAACGGATTTCTTTGAAGGTATAGCCCTGCTCATTAACCTTTTGGATGCGGGTCTTAAAGATTTCGGGCAGATTCATAAATGTCCAAGAATGCTGTAGAGAAGCCCAGACTTCGTAAGGAACAGGGACAATTTCGGTAAGGTCAGCTCTTGTTCCTTCAGGGAAGACGTGAATTGTTTCGATTTTAATGACACGAGGGACGACGAAGACAACAATATCTGCTCCATATTTATCTAAGGCATCCATGTAGGCTGCTTCAGCGATTCTCTCAAGGTAAGTAGCTCTGTAAATGATAACCGGCTTGATGGTCTTGGTAGCAAAGCCAGCGTAGAGGTACTTATCTTTCAAGGTTTCGGTATTGTTGTAGAAAGCCTCAGAGATATCCTTTTCAGAGTGCCAACCATCTCTGATTTCAAGTTCAAAAAGTCTATCATAGACGAATTTGTTGTTATGAATATTGAAGGGAATGACCTTAACTTTGTTGTCAGCTTCTTTCGCCTTTGTTAGCGCTACTTTCTGACCTGCTAAATCGCTACTGCCGGTAGTCATCCACGTGAACACATTTGCAGTCAATTTGTCAAAGTCACTTTGTTTTGGCACCCAGCCATTGAACTCAGGATGTTCACCAGAGGTAAAGAATTTTTCAAAGTATGCTTTTATGGCTCCGTACGACGCATTAGCTCCTGCTGCATCCAGAGCGCCTGGGACAATCACCTTTCTCTCAATCTTATATGTTATTGAGCCTGGCGTTCCAATAACATCCCCAAAATCTACTTCAAGTTCAACCTTATTTGTTTCTGTCGGAATAGCCCATACCGGCAGACTTCCTAATACGAACAGAGCCACTAACGGTAAGATTACCAGTAGCTTTTTCACTTGTTTCATAGTTTCCTCCTATCGATCCACCCCGGAAACCCCCTGGTGAGGCCGGAAAGAAGAAACCCCGTCCTTACGCCATCTCCTTCAACGCAAAAAGCCTATCTATCAAGCTTTCCTCAATCATTCACTTTAAAATTCTCCGCCTATTACCTTTTGCCCTCTGAAAAGCTTCTAAGAACGAAAGCTATTTTTTTACAAACCTAATCCCTTCGGAACCTATTTTCTGTAGCCCAAACCTTAACTCACCACCCCACGCCTAGCCAGCCTTTCAAGAACCTCCTGCACCGCCAGGTCAACGGCCTGTTGTTCCTTCTCCGACAGCTTCTCAGGCACACCCCCATCAGGGGGATCAGCCAAGCTTTCAAAAGACCTCTTTGGCATCCGCACAATCCGTTCCTCCGGTGCCGTAAATTCGATCATAATGTCACCGGGGTGAATGGTATACTGTGGAAGTGGCAGATGATCCGCCACCAAGGCCCTGCAGATTTTTTCAACACCTCGCCCCCAACTCTCAATGAACCCTGCCAGATAAAAAACATGCGCAATATTAGGATTAAAAGGCCTGGAAAGGTGCTTTTGCATTAGATTCTCCAGGGTCCAATTCTCCGGCAACCTCCCCACATTCGCCACATACAGCCGATCCTCATACACACTAACCTGGATCGGCACACCAGACTGGTAATCCTTATGACAAATCGCATTCAGCAAAGCCTCCCGGAGCGCTTCCTCCGGCACAAAATATCGCTCAATCCGTTGAACCCCCTCATACCAGATTTTAGCCCTCATATATTTCAGATAAATCACTTCCAGCGCCCGATCCACCTGCTCCAAAATCGGCCCATGAATCTCATCCTGATACAGCAATTCGGCGTCATTCTCAAAATACCCAATCTTAATATAAGCTCCCGTCAGATACCTTTCCGGATCCCCACTAAACAGCAGCATCGCAGCATTCGACAAATACTCCCCATTCGTCAAATGCAGCTTTTCCATCAGCACCTCTTTCCCCTCCGCCAAGAGACTTGCCTCTATGCGCCCCTTCTTTACAGCCATCTTGCGGAATTTCTCAACAGCTTCCTCATCCACATCCGCCATGGTAAAAGCAGGTAGAGGGAGATTGTCCCACGTCGCTCCCCGTTTTCTCATGAGAAAAGCTTCCAAAGCAGGTCCAGTGAGAACTTGACGAGTGCTGCCGCTGCGATAGTAATATACTCCTTTGCAAGAAATACCTATAGGATAGGAAGGCACATCAATTTCGATATACTCCTTGTCATCTTCTTGTAAGAGATTTACGCCCACAATGATCCCCATGGCCTCACGAATCTTATTTGGAATATCCTCCAAGAGCTTCCGAGCATTCGATATACCGACTACCTTCCCATCATCGTCAAGCCCAATGTAGATCTTCCCACCTTGCGCATTGGCATAGCCACAGATCCACTCCAGATAATCATCCTTCCACTTGCATTTCCACTCAATATTTTGACTTTCAGGCATTGTCGTCACTCTCCTTGCTACCGTCTTATTTCGTAATAATAACTGCCTGGCAACTTACCAGGATTCTCTATTCCTCTCTCATCAAATTCTGTTTTTGCAGCCATTCAGCAAAGCGCCGTCAAATAAGGTGATGGCCCTGGCTGCTTTATCCCCATTATATTGGCCCTTCCCCATGCCGTCAATCAAGTTATCAGAAGATACCTGTAATTGAGACGCATATATACTCAACCAATGCAAAAAGCCCGAGATTTCTCTCGGGCTTTCCCTAGAAAAGCCTATCTATCAAGCTTTCCTAAAAGATTATTCTAAGAATTCTCTCTCTTAGTGCTTTTTGAAGAACAGGATTCCAACAGCCATCAAAGCAGCAGAGCTAAGGAACAGGAAGATGGAATCAGAAGCACCGGTTACAGGCAGGGTGTTCACAGGAGCAGTGGTGGTCGTGGTATTAGCAGCGGTCACAGGAGCCTGAGCAGCAGGAGCTTGGATCTGAGCCTGAGGAGCGGTAGCAGCGTCTACCTTCTTCTCGGTAGGAACTTCTTTGGCAGCAGCAACGGCCTTGTCATAATAAATCTCAGCGTGAATCGTATTAGCGTTAGGTCTCTTCCTTCCAAAGACATCATATGCGCCGAGGAGGCCAACGATTCTCTTTTCACCATTAAAGAATTCCATTCCTTTGAAAGCGTAGCCTTCTTCATTGATCTTCTGAATTCTCGTCTTAAAAATCCCATTTACATCCATGAACTTAGAAGCATTTTGTAGAGCAACCCACTGAGGGAATGGAACGCGGACCTTTTCGATCAACCTATCTCTGGTCCCTACAGGGAAGATGTGCCATGTTTCAACTTCGACGTGGCTTGGAACTACGAGAGTGATATATTGAGCACCCTTTTTGCCGAAAGCTTCCTTTACTTCATTTTTATCAAAGTTGAAAACCATTGATTCGATAGTAACTGCATCTTCTTCAGAGCCAACAGTTAAGAAACCAGCATATAGATATTCATTAGGCAAGCTGGAGCACTCATAGTAAGTACGGGTGATTGCCTGAGGAGACTTCCAGCCCTCTCTTAATTCAATCGTGTCAAGAACATCAGGAACATATTCACCGTTGAAGATGTCGTATGCTTTGACATGAATTTTACCAGCATCTGGATCCTCTTTTTTAGCAGCAGTCAACTTGACAGCTTCTAATGTGGGTGCAGTCCACTTTCCATCTTCAGCAATCGCTTGTGCGATTGCGGCGGCAGCAGCGCTCAAAGTAGCGTCGTCGATACCATATCCATTTTTCTCATCTTTTTTGGAAAGAATACTCTTTAGGTTATCTTTGATGACCGGGTAGAAAGCTATACTTTTCTTCCCAGCAGCTTCGAAGTCAGCTTCAGGGAGAAGATCCTTCAGCTCAATTGTGTAGGTAAGCGTATCTTCGTTTTTTTTGGGCCCCAAACCCTCATATTTAACTTTGACGTCAACGCTTTTAGCAAGATATTCCGCCGGGTCAGCCGCCAGTACTGGCAGACTCCCTAGTACGAATAGAGCCACTAAAGGTAAGATTACCAGTAGCTTTTTCACTTGTTTCATAGTTTCCTCCTATCGATCCACCCCGGAAACTCCCCGGGAGACCAGAAGGAAGAAGCCCTGTTCCTACGCCATTTTTCCCAAACGCAAAAAGCCCGAGATTTCTCTCGGGCTTTGCCTAGAAAAGCCTATCTATCAAGCTTTTCTAAAATATTTTTCTAAGAATTTTCTCTCTTAGTGCTTTTTGAAAAACAGAATTCCAACAGCCATCAGAGCGGCAGAGCTAAGGAACAGGAAGATGGAATCAGAAGCACCAGTTACAGGCAGAGTACTATTAACCTGGTTTCCTCGATTACTCATCGAAGCGCCAGCCACAGCTATCGGTCCTTGAACCTTTTTCACTTCTTGAGCTTTGATTTGAGCCGACATCTGACTTGGCCCTTGAACTTGCGTATTGGCCTGAGCTTGGCTCTGTGCCTGCGCACCTACCTGAGCCTGGACATTGCCTTGACCCTCTGCTTGCACTCGATTTTCTGGTGCAAGTTGATAAAAGACTTTGGCTTTGCACTCTTTCTTAGTATGATCTTCCAGATCCATTCCGACCCAATCCCAGGCTCCTAAAACGCCTGTAATTTCTTCTAATCCGCTGTAAAACTTTACTACCTGGAATGCAAATCCTTGATCATTAACCTTTTGAATCCGAGTTCTAAAGATCTCAGGAAGATTCATAAATTGGAAGGAAGTTTGGAGTGATGCCCACTCTATATAAGGTACATTAACTGTCTCAGTCAAAGTCGCCTGGGTCCCTTCCGGAAAGATGTGCTCCACTGTGATCCCCATCGTTTTAGGTACCACAAGAACGACGATATCAGCCTTTGTTTCTTCCAAAAGCTTTAGATATTTTTCCTTCCAGCGTTCCGGTTTTTCAAGATAGGCTTCCCGCAAGACCACACAAGGCTCCAGGTCCTTGGTGACGAAACCAGCATAAAGATAATCTTTTTGGACCGTTTCTGAGTTCTGATAATATGCTTTAGCCATATCACTCACGGAGGTCCAACCATCTCTCATCCGAAGCTCATAGATCCGATCATAGACCCATTCTCCGTTTCGAATGTCAAATGCTACCACATTCTTTAACAGGCCTACTTCTTGTTTTTTAACAAGACATACCTCGAGATTCTTTAACGGTTGACCTAAGAGGTATGCAGATGCGACAACTCTGAAGCTTTCTTTGTCAGCCTCATAACCTTCTGGTGCACTTTTCATTACCGCATCCATGAGTCTTTGAGTCAGCGTCTCTAAATCCTCCAAACTACCTGTTGTCAAGCCTCTCAGGATTTCGGAGTCTTCCGAAATGTTTAGTTCAAATGGAAGATTTGCAGGATCAGTAGTGTTTTTAGCAGCATCTAAATAAAACACTACCCTAAGACTTAGGGCAGCTGCAGGTCCAGGTGTCGGTGTGGGATTGACAGGTTTTTTTCCTATTTTGATATGTTTCTTTCCTTCTTCATAAGCATTGCGGATTATTTGTTCAAATTCATCAAACTCTGCTTGGGTTGGCTTGCCATACCCCATATCATCCTCTATCCGTTTGAGCAAGAATCGCGCATTTGCCATCGGTATGACGATTGCATAGTAAAAGGGTTCTTCTGGGGGATTTGTAGGAGGATCATTAAAAAATTAAATACCTTCGTCAACATCCTTGGGATCCTTCCATGGCAAATATTGGATCTCTGCCATAATGGGGGTAAGTTCATCGAGAAGTGCCTGAAGCTTTTGTGGATTCCCTTCTTGTGGCGTCACCGTAGGCTCAATATAACAATTAGGAAAATAAAGTGGATCTGGCAACTTTTCCTCACCTCTTATTGTTTTTATCCGAAAGTTATCAAAACGTACTCTTGTTCTTGCAGTTATCTTTGAAGAATCTACAGTATCTGCGTATCTCCTTAATTCAAAGTCATAGTTATCAGGATACGTTAAAACTCGTGTTTGTCCTACTTGTCTTCCATTTACTTTTTTGTAGTAATGAATAGTCCATTTTTCTGGCTGAAAACTATCCACTTTGACAGTATCTGAAACTTTCACATTATCATAATAGATCTCGTAATAGTACCGGGCCCGCACTGGTCTACCGAGTGCTTCCTCAGCAAATGTTGGCAGCACAGGCAATAGCATAGCAAGGACCAAAGCCAATGCCATGCATTTCTGAAGTTTTTTCATTTGTTAATTCCCTTCCTTCTGTGACTTTGGATTCTTGCAAGATCCTGTAATCTAGATTTTAATCGTTAGATTTAGATCAAGATCCATTCTTACAACGATAAAACATTATTACAAGTCTTTACTTTAATCTTGCACTACTTAAAATGTGGCAAAATAAGGAATAAAACAAAGTAAATAGATAAAAATCAGTGTAGATAAACATGGCTTTCTTAAAAAGTAATATTTGTTCTATATTTCTTAATACTTCCACCAAGCGTAAAAATATGATGTAATCTATTTGTAATCTTTTGAAACCGAGGTGTAATAATGTCTGTAGCGTCTTACATCATCGTCGTCGTGGCCTTCTTCTTGATATCTAGCGTATACTTAATAAATACACGGATAGACTCTACTCCTGTACAAAGTCTTTTACATATCCCATTTGTTACTCCTCACTTTGCCAGGATTATGTCCAATAAAGTGGTGTAAAAAGAGAAAGACGAAAATCTCTAAGGAAGTCTAAAAAAGAAATGAGTCATTTCGAACTTTTCGGTATACTTAGAATTGACACACAACCGGAAAGGAGAACGAAATGACTCCCATTGAGTTTACTCTGGAAGATAAATCTTTGGAAGACCTCTTTTTTAAAGACCGTGGTCTAGACGGAGTACAGCTTGTTACAAGTGACGCTCACTGCGGGATCCAAAATGCGATACGAGAGAAGTTTCCTGGAAGTGCCTGGC
>CAKZWV010000055.1 GCA_937922005.1 uncultured Clostridia bacterium
CCAAAGGAGCTGGTTTCTAGTTTTGCTAGAAACCAGCTTTTTTGCTATCATTTAAGGAGATTTTGTCCGAGCTTGCGCACACAATGAAAGTGTTGAAAGGAGAGATTATGGAGTTATACGATGCAAAGGTGATAGAAGTAATTAAGGAGAAACCGACGATTTATACATACGTGATGGAAGTGCCGGAAGGCTATGAGTGGACGCCTGGCCAGCATGCACTATGGAAACTGCCAGATTTCGAGTTGACTCAAAAGGAAAGTCAACGAGTCTTTACCATTTCTTCTGCACCTGATGAGGGTGTTTTAAAATTTACGACGAAGATTGCCGAAAAACATAGTGAATTTAAGGATGCTTTATTAAACAAGGTAACAGAGGGATCGAGGATCCAGGTTGCTGGGGCCAGAGGAAAATTTGCTTTTCATGAGGAGAAGAGAAACCACTTAGCTGTAGCTGGTGGCATCGGGATCACCCCCTTCCGTGCACTTTTGAAGGATTGGTTGGTCAGGCCTTGGGAAGGACATAAATTGACGATGCTTTATTCGGAATCCATGGGAGAATTTGCCTATGAGGATTTGTGGAAAGAGGTTGAGGAACATTTGCCAGAGGTAGAGTTGCATTTGCTGACTTCAGTGAAGGAGTGTACTGACTTGGCTAAGGCTTTTGCTAAAGAACATATGAATGAGGGTGAGTACCTTATCTGTGGGTCTCCTAAGATGAATGAGATTTATACGGAGATCTTTGAGGAAATGGGCATCGCCAAGGATAATATTGTCACTGATATTTTCATGGGGTATTAGGCCGGTGCCTAAACGTGAGGATAAAGAGAGCTTCAAGAAAATGACGTCCGGGATGGAGGGCGAGGTTGAGCTTTATAAGCCTGTACTTCGTAAGATCAGCTGTGGAGCCTGTCCCCGAGCTTGTTCCTTGCAGATAACCATAGATGATAAGGGAAAGATACTTGATATAACGGGCAACAGATGTCGGAGAGGTCTATCTTATGCTAAAGGTCTTCAAGAGGGGAGTGAGGGCCTTTTACATTCATCGGTCAGGGTCCGGGGAGGAGTGGCGGATAAGTGTCCCGTTGTGACTACTCGACCTCTTGACAAGAATTTACACATGAGGGCCCAAGTGGCCCTGAGGAGGATGATTGTCTCGGCCCCGGTGGCCAAGGGAGACCAGGTGCTGGAAGATCTTCTAGGAACTGGCATTCCTGTAGTTGCCACAGAAACAATAGAAGAACATAAAAAATAAAAGAAAAAAGGAGCGTGAAGGCTCCTTTTTTTTTATGGTGGAATCTTTGTTCAGGGAGAAGGGGAGAGGAGTTAGCGACGAATACATGAAGTATGGGAGCTATGGAAAGACGGGAGAAGATAGGAGAAGTATGAATTGTTGGGAAAAAATAGGGAAAGTGAGATGAATGGGATGATTTGTAAGGGAATGTAGGGGTGTTGTTGCGGTGGCAGGGGGGCGATCTGATAGACTGGGAGTACATGAACCAGGTCAAAGGATCGTGTTCTATTTCCAGCCTGCGGTCTTTTGGGGACCCCAGAGGAGGCAGACGGGAGGATTTTAGAGAAATGCGAGGTGGCATATGAAGAAAATGAAGATACAAGGACGTACAGCCCTAGTGCTAGCGGCCCTTATTGGGGTCAGTAGTCTGGGGATGGGGTCTATCGGGATCCTCGGCGGCCAGGGGCTGCGAGCGAGGATGGCACAGGGAAGGCAGGTTTGGCCTACAAGGGCAGACCAGGTCATGGCCCTGGAAGATAATCAGGGGAAGGGTCTTGTGATCGACGATGCCGACGAGGGCTGGTTCCGGCAGGTAAAAAACCTGAAGGCGAACCCCAAGTGGTTCTGGACCATTAATTCTGGCAGAATGCAGGCTTTCTTGCATAAGCATGGTTTGGATGAAAAGTCCTTTGAAGAGAAATATCATACGACGGTTCAAAAGGTGCTAGACCAGTATGCAGATGAGCTCGTTTCGGAAGAAGATCTGGAAGATCTAATGAAACGTCAGTTCTTCGGGCCTTATGAAGGCGAAGATTACATGCTGAGCCTATCTCGGGCCCTGCAGGCGTCGGGGTATTCCTATTATGCTCAGTTCAATCTCATGGATTGGTCAGCTGACTATAGCAACATCTATGGGTTGACGCCGGAGGCGGATCCGATGGCAGAATGGCGGATGAATCCCATCCAGTATGTGACCATACAGACCAATCCTGATGGATCGGCTGCTGGCGAAGATGGCGAGGCTGGCGAGGCGTCCGGAGAAAGTCAACGCTCCAATAGACGGACCCGGCAGACGGAAGCCAGTGAGGAGACGACAGTTACGGAGACGTCAGCCACTGCGGCTGAGGAGCCTGCGACTGGAGAAGAGAACCAAGAAGAGCCGACTGCTCCAAGTGCAGTAGAGTCGCAAGGGGAAGCGGGTGAAAGTGAAGCTCAATCTGGGCCGACAACCATTCCTGCTGATAATACTCCTACGAGAAGACGTAGGGGGACGGCAACTAAAGCGACTGAAGAGGTGGCTCCTAGCGAGTCGGCAACGCAGGCAACACAACCTGCAGGAAATTAAAAAGACAAATACGGGAAAGCCCCTCCTCGGGAGCGGGAATATTTGTAAAGAATGGTTAGATAAATCATAATGACCTGAAAAGCCGATCTGGGGTGTCCTGGATCGGCTTTTTTGCCTTTTGAAGAACGATTGTTTAGGCTTTTCATGATGGTGATTTGGGATGCTTATAGGTGAAATGGCTTTTGAAATCGGCTTTTTGCTGGCGGATGGGTAACTTTGTTGGTGCTTTGCCCTGTGATGCTCCCTACTGAGTATTCGGGAGCTGGGTTTTGTTAAAGAATTGTAGGGAGATTGTAGGCGACGTGAGTGCTGGGATCTGTTACACTATTCATATATGAATTGGGTCAATAGATCGTGTCCTATTCTCTCGTTGTGTCCTTTTGGGGGGTTCCGAAGGGGCTGTAGGCGGGGAGGGATAACAAGAGAAATGAGAGGTGGCCTATGAAGAAAATGAAGATACAAGGACGGACAGCCCTGGTACTAGCGGCCCTCATCAGGGTCAGTAGTTTAGGGACGGCGTTTGCTGGCATCCTCGGCGGCCAAGGGCTACAAGCGAGGATGGCACAGGGAAGGCAGATTTGGCCTACAAAGGCTGACCAGGTCGTGGCCCTGGAAGAGGATGAAACTGCGGAAGAGAGTGGGGAGCTTGAAATTTCGGAAGAATCTAGCGCCCTGGAAGCAGTTGCGGAGGCACCTGCGCAACAGAATGGGGCGTCAAGCCAAAAGCCTAAGGAAATTAATGGCTATCAGGTGATTCCGATTCCAATGACCTATGAAGAGATCATGAAGGCATATAATACGGTTCGTGAAGAGTATTGCGTGCTACAACAGTATGACGCTCAATTTGTCGATAAGCCAAGCTTAAATGATCCATCGAACATCAATCCGGGTAGACTGAGTGATCATGCTCTTCGGGTGATCCTTGATATGGTCAACCTTTACCGAGCGGCCGGTGGCTATCCTGCCATTCAATATATGGGACTGTCCGATGGTTATCAAGCCTACTGTGCCTTGTGCTCCAGGGCTGACACGATATCCCACGATCCTTCTGAAATCGTAAATCACAGCGCCAACCGAGAGGTGTCACAAGAGCTGAAAGATCTTGTCATGGCACAAGAAAATAACCATAACTGCTTGGCTTGGAATTATGGTTTCTTAAGAGACATTAAGGGATGGATGCAGGAAGGCTATAGAAATTCCACACTTAAAGGGGGAATTTATGATATTGGTCACCGCATGGTCCAATTGACCCCCGCATATGATTCATACGTTTATGGGCAGGCTGGTACGGTGTCTATTGCTGGGTTAGGTCGGAGCGGGAAGGGATCAGATGGATTTTCCTATACACCAAGGATTTTTCCAGCAGGTGGTCAATTACCGGAAGCACTTTTGGAAAGCGGAGCTTCTTTGATGATCGATGTTCGTAGTACGAATCTCATCGTTGATAATGACCTTCAAGTGGAAGTTTACCTGCCAGAGGCAGATGGAAGGTATATGATGTCTTCCTCCAAGAATGCGGCCGCCATATATAGTGTAAGTGACGGGACCATTGCCCTTGGCAGGATGTTTGGTAATCAATCTACTTATGACTTTGCTTCCGTTATGCCACCCTGGCAAGATGCTAAGGTGACGTCTAAGTTGGCCGGAAAACCATTTATCTTTGGCTTAATACTTCGCAATTTAAAAACGAGGGATGGCAAAACGGTCAATATGGCGACGGCCAATCTTTTTGCGGACACTGATAAGCCTGCGAGTACAGATTTGAAGGATACTCAGTATGCTGCAGATGAAAAAATGGTCAAAGAGTTTAAGCAAGTGATCGTAAATAGCGGGAAATTTGGCAATACACCGAGTAAAAAACCAGATAGCACACCTATCGATCCGAATGCCAATTTTGGTGGAAACACCGGCAATGAAGGTGGCAATACGGGTAACACTGGCAATGAAGGAGGCAATTCCGGCTCCAGTGGGAATACCGGGAACTCTGGGAGCAGCTCGGGCAATAAGGCCGGCCAGTCAGGCGGTGATGCTGGGCAGAAGGGCCTAGTTATAGATGAAGTCGATGAGGGTTGGTTCCGTCAGGTGAAGACCCTGAAGGCGAATCCCAAGTGGTTCTGGACTATTAATGCGGGCAGGATGCAGGCATTCTTACATAAGCATGGTTTGGATGAGAAGTCCTTTGAAGAGAAATACCATACCACCGTTCAGAAAGTCTTAGACCAGTATGCAGACGATCTCGTTTCGGCGGAAGATCTGGAAGATTTGATGAAGAGAAATTTCTTTGGGCCTTATGAGGGCGAAGATTATATGCTGAGTCTGTCTCGGGCCCTGCAAGCGACTGGTTATTCCTACTATGCTCAGTTCAACCTCATGGATTGGTCCGCTGATTATAGCAATATCTATGGATTGACCCCGGAAGCAGATCCGATGGCCGAATGGCGGATGAATCCCATCCAGTATGTGACCATACAGACCAATCCTGACGGATCGGCTGCTGGTGAGGATGGCGAAGGCGGTGATACGTCAGGTGAGAGTCATCGTTCGAATAGACGGACCCGGCAGACGGAAACCAGCGAAGAGACCAAAGAGACCAAAGAGTCCAAGGACGCTAAGGAAACACAGGCGACAGAGCCTGCGGCTGGGGAAGAGAGCCAAGAGCCTACCACTCCGAGTGCTGTGTCGACACAAGAGGAAGGCTCCTCTCAGGAAAGCCAATCTGGGCCGACGGTCATAGAAGAGCCGAGTACGACTGGAAGAAGACGCCGAGCCCCTGCCAGCTCTGAGACCACAACAGCTCCAAATGAGAATCCTAACCAAACGTCAGAGCAGCCTACGCAGCCAGCTGGAAACTAGGCACGAGCCATCCGCCTTGTTTCTATCTAGGAATAGCCTGATTTGAGCCGAAATAGCCTGATCTGAGCCAAAATGGCCAGAGATAATAGGGCTAAATCGGAAACGTAAAGTAGCATAGATCGAAGTGACCTGAAAAGCCGATCCGGGGTTTCCTGGGTCGGCCTTTTTGGAAAAAGGAGAAATGAAAATGCAAAAGAACCAGAAAAAAGTTGGTATAGCCCTAGCCTTGGCTGGAGTATTTGTTACAGGAAGTTTGGGGCCGATCTGGGAAAAAGGAGAGGCTATCCTTGGAGACAATGGGAGCCCGGCAGCGCAAGAGGCGGGGCAAGAGCCAGCAGGCGACCAAGGACAGGCTCAAGCTAGACAGGCGGGGCAACTGGATGCCGTCCAGGCCTTAGAAAAAGGGCAAGAAGCAGAGGAAATCCAAGGCTACAGGATTGTAGAGATGGGGCCTAGTTGCGACGAAATATATAAGACATTTAATTCGATTGAGAAAAGATGGCATATTTTGTCGGATGAGAACATGGTCTATTTGGAAAAGCCTGACTTGAAAGATCCTAAGAACCTTAAAATTGGGAAAGTTTCCCAGCCTATGCTGGATTTGACCCTGGAGATGGTCAATCTTTTCCGGCGGATGGGGGGGTATCCGCCCATGCGAGAGGTCCGATCCCGGGAGTCTTTTCAGGCCTATTGCGTCTTATCGACCCGGGCTAATACCTTGACTCATACGGTCTCGACGGTGATTAATCATCCGGCCAATAAGGATGTCCCAGACTCCGTAAAGAACCTGGCTAGGCAAGCAGGAGGCAACCATAGTTGTCTGGCGGGATTTGGCTTTATCAATGACGTTTGCGCCTGGATGGATGAGGGCTATGAAAACGGGCTTTCGTCCAACTTCTACGATATTGGACATCGGATGTACCACCTCTGGGCGGAGAAAAATATCTATTATTATGGACGTGCTGGGGCCCTGGGCATCGCCGACCAAGGGACGGAAGCCCCCTTTCCCCCTGTCAAAGCAAATACTCCCTACATTTCTAACCCAGGCGGCCAGATTCCCACCAGCATTTTAGCTAGAGGGGCTGCCCTCACGATTGATTTTCGGGGGACGGAAGTTTTGCCAGGGGCGGATTTCACGGTCGAGGTCTATGTGCCTGACGCTCAAGGTAAGTATGATATTTCTGCCAAACCCGCTGCTACGTATACGACAAGTAATAGTAAGGTGAAGATCGGGTCGGCCTTTTGGGGAACCATCGCCTTTGTTCAGCCGCCCTGGCAGGATCCTGAGGTCTTGAAGGCCCAGGGGATTACTGAAACCTATCATGATACCAAAAAGCCGATCTTTTATGGCCTTATCTTACGTAATGTCGAGACGAAAGATAAGAAATTGGTGAATGTGGCCACAAGAAATCTCTTTTCTGCTTCTGGAGATCCTTCGGAGCCTGCGATCGAAAAGCCAGCGGTGAAACATAGCAGATATGAGAGCGACTATGCTCCAGACCCCAGCTTCCTAGAAAACTACCAGGCTCAAGTACACGAGGAGGCTGAAAAGCTGCGTGCCTCGGAGACGTCGTCGACAGGGACAGAGAAGACGCAGGCGACAGAGCCGGGGCACTCAACCCAACCTGGCAGCTCAACGGAACCAGGCCATTCTTCGGATGACCCGAGATCTACCGGACCAAGCTCTCCTGGATCCAACAATAGTTCTGCAAATACTCCCGGCTACATGAGTCTTTCTAAAGCCGGTCTTGAACCTGGGCTGGGCGTAGGGGATAACTCTCTTGCAGTGAATCCCAAGCATTTCTGGACTCTCAATGCGGCGAGACTAGAACGCTTCTTAAACCGCCATGGTCTAGACAAGGCAAGCTTTGAGCGTCAATATCATATTTCCTTTGACAAGGTTTTGGAGCAATATGCCGAAACCCTGGTATCGGCAGAAGATGTCGAAGACCTGATGAAAAGGCTGTACTTTGGGCCTGTTGATGGCGAAGACTATATGTTAAGCCTATCTCGGGCTTTGCAGGCAACCGGTTACTCCTACTACAGCCAGTTCAACCTTATGGATTGGTCCACAGACTATAGCAATCTTTACGGACTGACGCCGGAAGCCGATCCCATGGCCGAGTGGCGGATGAATCCCGTCCAGTATGTCGTTCAGACAGATGCCGCCGGGTCGACCGCTGGCGGGGAGGAGTCCTCTGATGAGCAGGGCGATAGATCACATGATAACCGCCAGCCCAACAGGAGGACACGTCAGACAGAGGGCAGCCAAGAATCCATAGAAACCCAGGTTTCTGAGCCTGCACAAGGGGAAGCAGTTGAGGAGCCTACGGTACCGGCCGCCGCGGAGACGGCAGCCGATGAATCTGCTAGCGAAGGCCAAGCGGGTCCAACGACCGTTCCTGCCCAGGAGCCCCCGAAGAGACGGCAAAGAGGGACAGCTCCCAAACAGACTTCCGAAGAGACGCTCAGCGAGGCCCCTGAGCAGACAACGGAGTCGGCTGGGAATTAGAGGCCTTCTGTAGACGAAAACTGGGCAAAAAAATACGACCTCCTAGGTAGCTTTACACACTTAGCTTTCCTAGAAGGTCGTTTTTTTTTAGCCTATTTTACTGGGCAGAGCACTTGCTATTGGCTCGCACTGAGAGCCAATAGATCCTCCAAGCCACGGCCTCGGCCCATAATTGATCTCGCCTTGCTATTGGCTCGCGCTGAGAGACGCTAGATCCTAGCCACGCCGGTTGCCTTGGCAGCTTCTGCCACGGCCTGGGAGACGGCGGTCCGGACCCTGGGATCAAAGGCTTCCGGCATGAGATGGTCCGCATCCAAGATGTCATCCACGAGGCCCGCAATGGCCTTAGCAGCAGCAATCTTCATCTCATCATTGATTTCCTTGGCCCGGACATCAAAGGTGCCCCGGAAGACCCCGGGGAAGGCCAAGACGTTATTGATCTGGTTAGGATAGTCAGAACGGCCTGTAGCGATGATCCGGGCTCCTCCGGCCTTTGCCTCATCCGGATAAATCTCAGGAATGGGGTTGGCGCAGGCAAAGACAATGGGATCCTTGGCCATGGTCTTGACCATTTCAGTAGTAACTGTGTTCGGGGCACTGACACCAATAAAGACGTCGGCACCGACCAGGGCGTCAGCCAAAGATCCAGCCTTGTGGTCGAGGTTGGTGACCTTAGCCATCTCTTCCTTATAAGAATTCATCCCTTCCTTCCGCCCGGTGTAAATCATTCCGTGGCGGTCACAGATGACAACATTCTTAGCTCCAGCAGACAATAAAAGCTTAGAAATAGCAATCGAAGCAGCCCCTGCGCCATTAAATACAATCTTGATGTCGGCAAGGTCTTTCTGGACTATTTTGAGCGCATTCAAGAGGGCTGCATAGGTCACAATGGCTGTTCCGTGCTGGTCGTCGTGGAAAATGGGGATATCGCACATTTTCTTAAGTTTTGCCTCCAGTTCGAAGCAGCGAGGGGCAGAGATATCCTCCAGGTTGATCCCCCCAAAACTCCCCGAAATATTATAAATCGTCTGGGCCATCTCGTCTACATCATGGGTTTTCAGGCAGAGGGGGAAGGCATCTACGTCGCCAAAAGCCTTGAAGAGGGCGCATTTGCCTTCCATGACGGGCATGCCGGCCTCAGGGCCAATATCGCCTAGGCCCAATACAGCAGACCCATCTGTGACGACAAGGCAGAGGTTGTGGCGGCGGGTCAGCTCATAGCTGGCCTCGGGATGCCGCTGAATCTCTAGACAGGGCTCTGCAACCCCCGGCGTATATGCTAGAGACAGCTCCTCCTTGTTCGAGACGGGAACCCGACTCACGACTTCCAACTTTCCTTTCCACTCCCGATGGGCGGCCAGAGAAAGCGACGCATAATCCTTGGTCGCATGTTTCAATTCTTCCTTACTCACAAATAATCCCTCCTTACAATTTGAAATAAATGTGATTGAAAATGTATACGTTTTATGTCAATAGCCCTAATCTATATTGCTATACTAGTAGCCGTCTTATAGCCCTACTAGCTTATTGACCCTCTGTCTTCAGAATCTGGTCACAGAGCTCATCGATCCAGGCGGGCTCTGCGGCCTCCGTCCGGCCAATGTCGCAAAGCTGGGCCATGCTAGGATCCAGGGGGAGGCGGCCCAAGACGTCCAGGTGGAATTCCTGTCCTAGGGCCTCTGCCTGGCTCGGCCCATAAATTTCGTGCTTGGTCTGGCAATTGGGGCACATAAAATAGGAAAAATTCTCTACCAGGCCCAAAATCGGCACATGGAGTTTCTCTGCCATAATGATAATCTTAGATACAATCAGCCCTACCAGATCCTGCGGGGTGGTTACCAGGACCAGCCCATCCAGCTGGTAATTCTGCAGGACAGACAGCGGCACATCTCCCGTTCCCGGTGGCAGGTCCACGAGCAAATAATCCAGCTTGCCCCATTTGGTCTCCGACCAGAATTTTGTAAGCATGGAGGATAAGAGAGGGCCACGCCAAATGACCGGATCTTTCGGATTTTCCAGCATGAGGTTCATGGCCACTACCTGGATGCCCGTAGAAGTTACTGAAGGAATGATAAAGTCGCCTTCGGCAAAAAGGTTGCCGTCCAAGCCAAAGAGATGGGGCTGAGAGGAACCTGTCAAATCAGCATCCAAGATGCCAACCTGGAAGCCCTTCCGGGCTAGGCAGGCCCCGAGCAAGGCGGTTAGGGTAGATTTGCCGACTCCGCCTTTCGCCGAAGCAATGCCGATGCAATGGCGTATCTGACTGCCTTCGGCTAATTTTTCTTTTTGTGGGGCCACTTCCAATTTGAGTGGCTTGCGCTGAAAATTCATCTTGGCCTTGGCTTGCTCTTTGAGTGCCTCTCGGGCTTGTTCTAGAACACTTGCCTGGGCTTTGGCATCTTGCTCTTTACTCACCTTGGCCCTCCTTTCTCGCAGCTGGCAGGGTTACAGGGTCTTCGCCCTGCTTCAGGGCCTCCGTCCGTCCGCCCTCTTGGAGGAGGTGGATCCGCTCATACTGGGTTTCTGGCTTCAGATAGATATCAAACCAGTGAATCATCCGATTCAGGCGCTCCAGCCTCGCCTTTGGCTTGCCGCTCCGTGAGAGTTCATGATTTTCCCCATGGAAGAGGCAGAGGTCCGATGGAATCTGCCGCTCTTGGAGGCCTGTAAACCACTGGAGGCCCTGCTCTAGGGGACACCGGTAGTCTTCATCTGCATGGATGATAAGGCAAGGGGTCTTGACCTCATTGATAGCTTTCAGGGGGGAGCGGTCCCAGAGAGTTGTAAAATCTGCCTGGGTTCTTGCCATCTCAATGCCATTTTGATCTGTGGCAAAGTAAAAGCCGATGTCGGAAACCCCACAGAAGGAGAGCCAGTTGGAAATACTCCTTTGCGTAACGGCGGCCGCAAAGCGGTCCGTATGTCCGATGGCCCAGTTGGTCATAAAGCCCCCATAGGAACCCCCGGTGATCCCGATCCGTTCGGGATCAATCTTGGGGTTTTGGGCCAAGACGGCGTCGAGGAATTCCATAATATCGTCAAAATCAACTCCGCCATAGTCACCCCGGATGTCGGCAAAGGCATCGCCACGTCCATCGGACCCTCTGGGATTGCAAAAGGCCACCACATAGCCCTCATGGACCAAGCACTGCATCTCATGGTGGTAGACAGGGCCATAGACGGTCCTGGGGCCCCCATGGACTTCTAGGATGAGGGGGAAGCTTTCCCCGGGGCTGGCCTTTTCATAGGTCTCTGGGACGAGGAGATAGCCCTCAATGCCGGCCTCGCTCTCATAGAAAACCTTCTGAGGCTGGGCTACGTAGAAGGGGGCTAGGGTCTTGGCGTTGAAATTGGTTACCTGGGTCAGCTCACTCATCTCTTGGTTGAGGGCTTCCTTTAAGGCTTTAGCGTCTGCCAGTTCCGGTAAGGGCGACTTAAATTGATTTTCTCCTGTCAACTCTTCAACCGCCCGGCCTGTCTTCTTGGGGCTACTGGGTTGCCATGTGTAAATTTCAGGAAGCTTGGTCCCCATGAGACCTACTACATACAGGGTATTATCAATATAGGCCAAGCCATCCCAACTGGAAATGGTATCCTTGAGGGACACAATGGTTCCATCCTTACAGATCTTAGCCAAGGAAGTCCCAGAATAGGCGGTTGTCAGATAGTAGACCTCCCCGTCTACCCAGATAAAAGAGGATGTTTCTCCGTAGCGAACATCGCTATTGACAGAACTTCCGATACTGAACTCAACTGTGGAGACCTGGTCTAGGGGGAAGGGACCCTCCCAGGGCAGCTCGTGCACCTCAGAAGCCCCGGCAGCCTTGGCGACAGCTTCGGAGACAGCCTGGGCAGGAGATGTTGCATCCTTAACTTTATAATCCCGGAGCCGGTAGAGGCAAGCCGACTCATTGATCCCATACTGCTTGCCTGACCAGACCAAGGCATAAACTTGGTCATCAGCTTCCCAGAACTTATAAAAGCTGAGGGCAGAAGGCCCATGTAAGAGCTTGACCTGGGGCCATAGATCAATCCCTAGCTTACGCAGGTCCTCAGCCTCCGGGACCTGGTAGAAGAAGAGGCGGTTGTACAAGGACTGTTTCCCCGTCCACTCCTCAGCAGCAAAATACACCCGCTCCCCATCATCGGATATCCAATAGGAGTCCAGCTGATAGTTATATGGGAGGAGGGCCCGGAGTTTATTCTGGCATGCATCATAAATGAAGAGATTTGTCCGCTCCTGGTAAATCATCCCTTCCCCATTGAAATAGAAGGGAATTTCCCGAATATCCTCGCGGAAACTCCAGTATTTCTTCGTCTTTGCCAGTTCCAAACGCTCCTTCTGCTCTAGTTTCCAAGCTTCCGGACAGCGCCGATCGAGGCTGGCTGCCACCAGATAAAGTCCATCCCGATGCTTGTGGAGGGGACGAATATCTTGGACGGCCAAGGGGAGGGTAAAGGCCTTCGTAGCTTCGCCCGCCCTCGTGAGATTCCAGCGATAAAAGCTCGAGAAATCCAGGCCTTCCTTGGCCAAATCTCGGTCTTTAGGATCCTTCTGATTATCGCAGACCAACAAATGATCCTCATCCTCGAAGAAATATGCCTGCTTTTCCGTTGTGAAGTCTCGTAGGAGCTGGATTTTATTTTTTTCTAGGAGGTAAAGGGCTGTTTCATAGGTGTTTTCTTCGTAATTAGCCCGATTGACCTGAAAGATGCCCTTCGTATGGGCAGGAGAGGACCTTAATTGTGAAATGGCCTGGAATGGTAAGAAGTGTTCTGGAGCTAGAGTCTGCCCCTGTTCTGGTACATTCCCTGTTTGCTGGCTCCGCCCACAGGCGGTGTCAAGCCCTTCTTTGGTCTCTTGGGTGAGATTGGCCAATTTCTCTTGCATTTTAGCGCCCCGCCAGCTGCCAGCTAGGGCTTCCTTCGCTTTGTTTAAAACCGTTTCGTTATAGTTAGACAATGCGCATCTCCTCTCTTTCTCTTATGCCATGATGGCTTTCACCGGCCTTTATTCTAGCGAAGAAAGGGGATTTTAGCAAAGTGGGTAAAGCCTTTAGACAGGCAGGAATGGCCCAAATTCCCCTTCTAGCCGGTTGTAGTATATCATCTTAAAATGTCCATCAAAGCAGGTGCCAGTTTTTCGTGATATATGTTGCGCCTAGACTTTCGGGGGGGACCTTGGTACAATAAGCCTGTTTTGTGGCCGGACTGGTGGCCCGTTTAGAATAAGCTATTTAGGAGATCCCATGAGGAGGAGAGGAGAGCTGTGAACCTATATTATCTAAGAGGAACCGTTGTTCATGGCAGTCAAAATGGCCATAAATTAGGCTTTCCCACGGCCAACTTAGATCCCGTTACCTGTCTAGCCTTTCCCTGGGAGGGGGGATGGACCCCACTCCTCTGGTCTTATCTCACCCAAGTTGCTACCCTTGACTCCATACGAAAAGAGCCCCTGCCATCAGCAGGAGCCCTCTTGGATCAACTTCTTCCCTTGGCTGGCGTCTATGCCAGCGCCGCCCTCATTTTTCCCTCTTCTGGCCCTTGTGCTGCGGCCTCTCTTTCTGGGGAACCACGATCTACCATTCCCGATGATGCGGATCCTCATTCTTTTGGCTCTCATGCTGTGGGCCCCTTGCATCCTGGGATGACCAACCTCGGTCAGCGCCCCAGTGTCGATGATTCCGCTGCCTATAGCATCGAAACAAATCTCTTTGATTGCTCTCAAGACCTTTATGGGGCCGAGATGGAACTTTTTCTCTTAGATTTTCTCCGCCCTACTCAAAAATTCTCATCTTTTGCTAGTCTCAGTGCTCAGCTAGCAAAAGACCAAGCAAGGGCTGCCGAGCGCCTTGCTATGCTTCAGGAAAACTAGGCCCCACATCCAGCCCTAGTTTTGGGTCTAAATATAGGACCAAGATCAGGATCTTTGATTGCCTCTAGCTCGGGCCTTGGCTATAACCAAGATCTGGCCTAACTTGAGAGATCTCCATCTTCATCGTCCTGATCCTGGGGTTGAAGGCCCGGGGAGGCTGGGGTGTGTACATCAGGCCCCGCACTCACCTTTCCCATGAGGTCGGTCAAACTATCTTCATTAAGCCTGAAATCTGGGACTTTCGGCTGGGCCAAACTCGAGGCATCCCGACTTGCCTTCATGGCAAAGGGCAAATACTCCTGAGCCTGGCCTATTTCTCCGGTGAGGAGCCTGGTCGCATTATCTTTAGCTGCACTCTCCGCCTGTCCCCTGTCGTTGACAAAAGGTGAGGACTCTGAATTCTCAACTGGGTAGGGGGCAAAGGGGTCTAAGGGCTCGGGATGGAGGCTTACTGGTAATACTTGCGTGAAATGCTCCAATTTGAGCTCCGAGGCGATACCCTGCTCTTCATCAAGAGATGCAGGCACAGGATCAGAGAAATTTTCTGCCTCACTTCCCGTTTGGTAACCAGGTTCAAAATCGAGCTCGTTGTTGAAGGTAGAGTTCCCTTGACCTTCTTCCTGCATAGCAGTAGGGGCAGCAGGAGCTATGGTTTGAAATTCAGCAAATTCTTCTGGGCTTTTCAGGTCAAAAAAGCCAGCTTGAGTGAAGAGGCTCGAAGACCCTTGAGATGGCTCAGCATCATCATGGAGAGAAGCATCGTCATGGGCGGTGGCAGCATCGCTGATTTTGGTAGACTTGGGTCCTGCGCTAATATCAGTGTCCTGGGACCAAGCCTCTTCATCAGTCCAGCCATCATCGGGGGCCGAGCGCATAAAGGCATCAAGGGGGTCCGTATGGGGACTGGAATCAAGAGAGTTGGGGAGTTTGCCAAAGTAGCGGCTGGGGTCAACCTTGATGAGGCTATCTCGAGACTCATCCGAGGAGGAACTAACCAGGTTCTTATCCGCACTAGCCCGGACCGAGGCAATTTCGCTGGGGTTATTAAAGAGCTCTGAGCGGTTAGAAAAGGCATCGGTAATAAAAGAAAAGATGAAATCATCGCCTTTTTGGTCGGACTCGTCGCTATCTTCTGCAGCAGGGGCAAAGGGCGAGACGTAAGAGAGCGGGGCTTCCGTGGGGGGACGTTGGACCGTAAGAGTCACATAACTGTTGCGGGCCGCTTGAGCAATTTCCTCCAGAAAAGCCGCAATGGCAACCTGATCTTGGAAGGCAAGATGGATGGGCAGTTCATCATAGATAAAATTTTTTGTGAGAGGATGGGGGGGCAGGGGGGCTTCACCAAGGTAAGCAGCCTCCTCTGGTTTGCGAGACCTTTCCCTTTTTTTACTCTCCAGGGCCAAACTGATGGCTTCGATGTCAGATCGATAAGGGATCATTTTCACAAAATGGTGATCGGGGAAAACTTGGAGCTCAAAGGCCACTAAGAGTTGGGCCAAACTTAAGGTTTCGGGATGAAATAAAATCGAATCTGGGGCAAACAGC
Organism: uncultured Clostridia bacterium; assembly: GCA_937922005.1. Taxonomy (GTDB): domain Bacteria; phylum Bacillota; class Clostridia; order Saccharofermentanales; family DTU023; genus CAKZWV01. The sequence goes on from CAKZWV010000055.1 coordinate 15,361, forward strand.
CGGTAAGTCGCAGGTTCCTCATGCGGGAGAGTTTGGAGGTAGGTCACGAGGTGGAGGTGGTAATCCTGGAGATTTTCAAGGCGGAGAGGGTTGAGCTGATTAAAGTCCTCTGCAGGTTGAAAGATGGGCTGGATGGTTGCTTTTTTAAGGCGAGAAAAGGGAAAGATGAGAGGATTTCCTCTTTTATAATCCTCCCCAAAGGCAAAATAAAAGAGCTGGTGCTGAAAATCAGCCCGTACAATTCCGTGGCGGTCCAGGGATCTACGATCCTCTGTAAAAACCTCCTCGAAAAGACGGCGATCCTCAGCCCGCCCTTGTAAATGCAAGATAACATCTTCAATTGTTCGACTGGTCCAAGACCCAGAAAAACAACTTATTTCCTGTGCACACCTAGCACACAATTGCCCTTCGGCGAGCAAGAGAGTACCCTGGTCATCAATTGTCCTACCACAATTCTCACATCGCAGTATTTGCTTCTCTTGCATACCGACCCCCTAAGAGAACGAGATTCCCCTAAAAAGGGACCCTACTGTTGGAAGGGATTCTTCTTGTTATCATCTCCTAAACGTAATTCACTTTCGCTACCCTGATTGAGGTCAATCCGACTGCCCGAGATATTACCAGAGATAGCTTCCGTGTCTGGCTGGGGAGTATTTTGGAAAAAATCTGCAAAATTGGAATCTCTAGCCTCCACCTGATTCTTAAATAGGCCCGTATTGCTCCCCTTCACGTCATCAAAACTCATACTAGAGATATCCCCGCTGTCCGTACCAAACTTTAAGTCTTTCGTCGCACCTGCTATGGGGTCTGTGGAATCTTGATGGAGATTAGGACCGGAAGCTTCACTGCTGGAAGGGAAAAAATCATCCTTTGAAGATAGACTATCCTCTGGAATAAACTCATTCTTATGATCTGAAGAGAATGAGGAAGAATCTTCACTGGTAAACCAGCCGGTTTCCTCTGTTTTAATCTCTGATCCCTTATGACCGGCAGGTCCATGTTCGTTGGAAATTGTACCGGTGTTTGTGGACTTAGCAAAAGGGTTTGTCACGCCCTTAAAAAAATCATTGTCGGGGAGAACTCCCGGACCCATGCCTCCTGGCGGCGGGCCTTGTGTGGCTCCTCCCTGGCCTTGGAAGAAGCTACCTTGACTGGGCGCATTGCTTTGGAAAGGAGATCCAGCAAAGGGACTATCAGGCTCCGCTTGTCCCGGCTGACTTGGGTTTGCAAAAGGTGACCCTCCGGGCACGGCAAATGCCGAGCCCCCATCTTGAGAAGAAGTCTGGAAAGGACTGGGGCCAGCTGCAGGGCTTGGAGAAGCCGGTGGATTTTGGAAGAAAGAACTCTGATTACTAGTACTGTTAGCGGCAGAATTGGCAAAAGGATTGAGGTTGGGACTTTGCCCCGGAGTTTCCATCCCGCTTGGGGCGAAGGCATTCGCTGTAGAGGCACCAGGCTGCTGGAAAGGATTCATCGCAGGACCGGGGGCAGGAGCAGGGAAAGCGCCTGGGTTGGGTGATGCTCCTGGTGTTGGCGCAGAAGTTGGGGTTGTAAAAGGCGAAGTAGGAGCACTCGCAAAGGGGCTGGTCCCCATCGTTGGGGCCGGGCTTGCACTAGGCTGTCCAGGCACCTGACTCGGGAAGCCACCAGAAACTTGGTTAGGCATCTGAGCCGGTATTTGTCCGGGGATGGTTCCCATGTTTTGCGTAGGCATAGTCTGGGGTGCAAAAGACCCGCCCATGGGAGCCCCCATGGTGCCAGCAGACGAAAAATTGGGTTGGGTCCGGAAAGGTGAAGAGCCCATGGTTCCCATAGAACCCATGGAAGCGCCGGCATTCATGCCGCCGAAGGCACCCGTACTCTGAGCTCCAGAAGAGATGGACGAAGAAGTTGAGGGGGTGGGTGCAGGAGTATTGGCAGCTTTAGGAGCTGACGATTTCTCTTCTGCGCCTCCCTTGTTCTTCTTTCCAAAACGAGCAAAGAGACCACCACCCTTTTTCTCTTTCTTCTCTTTGGTAGCGGTGGAAGTAGGAGCTTCGTAGGGATCCGAGCTCTCTATACTTCCTTCGGTCTGGAACTGGGCCATCCGATCGGCCCAGGACGTCGTTTTATATTCTTTTTCCGGACCAGAAGCACCCGCTGATCCTCCCGGGTTGTCGTAGGCACTGCTGCCTGCGCCTGGAACATTCGTCATGTCTATTGAACTCCTAGCATTTTGATGGTATACCTCCTGGAAAGTTCCGGGGGTATAGTTGAGGATATCCTCTTGGGTGATCTCCTGATAAGAGGAACCTCTTTTTTGATACGCAAAAGGATCATAGGCCCCTTCACCCAGCTCGAAGGTAATCGATTGAGCTAAGGGAGGAAGGCCTAATTGCATCCGCTCTTCGTCTGTTAATCCTAAACTGCCGCGACTTTGACGGGCCGAGGCTCTGGCTTGATCCATGCCATCATCCATCCCAGCATAAGAGGCACCTGGGGTGGCGTTATAGGCATAGTCTTCTTGGTGGCCCGCTTGACCGGCCCCCGCCGTGAACTGGAATAAGTAAGAGACAGAGGGGTCTTCATAGACGCTATCATAGGTCTGGGCAGGGGTTTGAGCCCCGTAGCTATCACCGTAAACTGGCATCTCTCCAGCCATAGAGGGAGTACCTGATGTGGGCATGTTAGCCCCACCAGGGACAGTTCCTGCCTCGTAAGCAGATCCTGTGGGCGTGGAAGGCATACCAGCACCCTGCATAGAATACATGGCCATCTGGATATTTCGAGTGAAATCCTCAAAGGGGGTCGACAAAACGTTGTCGCCCACAGCCATAGGCTCTGGGTCTTGAAGGGCATTTTGGAACTGAGAATAGGTAAAGGTGGCCGCCTGGTCATCCCGGGGACCTGCAGAAGGATCTATGGTGGCACCAGGTTGCAGGTCCTGAATATCAAAGAGGGGAACCTGCTGGAAATTGGCGTCGTTAAGCTCATGGGCGGGACCGGAGAAACCATCGGTCCGATCCGCCTCGAATTGACTAAAGCTGGTGTCACGTTGACCCAACTCTTCTCGATTTAAGCCTTGAAAGACCTCCACCTGTGAATAATTTTGATTTTGCTCAGCAGGGGGCATAACCGGTTCCATTTCGCCGGTGTAATAAATGTCATTATGGAAAGGGGATTGCTCTTTTTCTTGTGCGGCCATTTCAGCCTTGCTTACAGCAATCAGATTCTCAACAGCATTAGCATTCCCAGTCGGAAAAATAATTCCGAGCGCCTCAGCGATGGCCACCTTGAACATCTTATTCTGGGCTTTGAGGTTCTCAGGTGTCTGAACGACGAGCTGTCCATTGATAAAGGTAAATAGGTGAGTCCAGAAGCCCTGTTCCTCGGCGGTGTTTCGTTCATCATAAGATTGGAAAGCTGAGAGACCACCAAAATTCTTAGAGGAAAGATTGGTGCCACCGGCTCCGACGGCATCTAAAGCATCATTTAAAGAACTGGCAGAAATCAGAAAATTCTTATCAGTCTGTTGGAGGCCCCAAAAGAGGCGAATCATTTCCGCCCGTATGACGGGAGGCATATTCTGGAGAACTTCGTCGAGAAGGTACCAGGGGGCCCCAGACATCAAGCAAGCTACACAATAGATACAAACTTGCTGAGCGTGGTCCATCTCCTTGAAACGCCAACCCTCAGCGTCACCAAGGTGGAGCCGGCGGAGGAGAACATTGGCCCTGGATTGCCATTTCGTAGTAATTTTATTTTTCTTGGCGAATTCTCTTAAAAACTCTGAAACGGTCCGGTCAGGATTTTCATGAATTTCCTCCGGAACCAAGAGGGCGGTGCCAGTAAAATCACTGGAAGTGACTTCGATATCATCCAAGAAGGCCTGGCCACCAAATTCCTTTTTTCCGGCCAGAGCAGCCAAAAAAGCAGACGATTCTGAGCCTGTTGGCGTAACGACGAGACCCACCACCGGCCCCTCTAACTTCAGAGAGGTCTTCGGCAAGGTAGTTGTTTCATTCAGTTGTAGGGTGAAATCTCGTAACTCTAGCATCTCTTGCTCCTCGTGCCTTCCATTCTAACAAATCACCCTCGATAAAGCAACGATTCACCGGGATCTCTCCTTTAAACTTCTGTTTGGCGTACACGTCAGGACGCCAGCAACCTGAAAGCATCCCAATGCTCGACCTTTAGGAAAAGGCTGGATTGTGCTACAATACCCCCACTAATTGAGGAGGGAGTATCGTGGAATGAACGGAGTGTGTCCGAGGCAAGTTTTAGAAGAAAGGCGGCCGGAGTGCCCTATCCAGAAAAAGCAATCGATGCGGGAATTGGTTCCCCGGAGGACTTCTGCCCTCTGCCTGATACTAAGTCTTATTTTTTTGATTGGATCGGCATCCTTGGTGGGTGGGTGTTCCAACTATCAGGATAAGCTGATTATGGGTGAAAAAACGGCAGCAGCCTTTAGTGACCTTTTTAAATACTGCCCGGGCTTAGAGTCTTTGGAACTGGTGGTACCTGACCGCCTCCCCATGGCTGATGCTTTGGATGCGGTTCCCTATGTCTTCCAATTCCAGACCCGGGCCAACCGCAAGAAACAGTCCCTGGAGCTTTATGTATTTTTGGACAAGGAGACCCGGATCGGGGCTGAGGGGAAAATTGCCGCCGATGCCTATTCGGTGGAGGGCTCGAACCTAACGATGTCCTGGGACTCGACGCCAAACATTTATAGCACGGAAAATTTTATTGTCAACTATCTGGGGAATGACGACGGGGTCCTCCGCTACCTAGCAAATAATATTTCCGATCTGAAAAAAGGTGGCCTCTACAAGGGGCCTTTGACCTACCAGTTCAACATTATGCTTTTGACGGGACCTGCCACCAATCCCCTGGCTCAGACAGGAATCGAAGAGCTGAATCGAGAGCCGGGCCCCTACATCAAAGCCTTGCAAAATGGGCATCTTTTGGCCATGGGGATTGGGGAAGATCTCATGAAGACGGAACTCTATGACCTGGGCTACATCGACAGTCCGGCCCTGGAGATCCAAGATGCCCAGGGAGAGAAGATCCTGCCTGCCCAGTTGGGCTTCGGTCAAGTCTATACCTTGCAGTGTAATGGGGAATTGGGCTCAGAGTGGCCGGTGGATATTTTCCCGCCCATGCGTCTGGTCCAACAAAAAGATCCTATGCCGCCGGAGTTCTTCGTGGCGGCCCTATCCCTTCAGCTAGAGATGGAGATGAACGAGGGGATTACCCCACAGATTGAAGAAATCAATGAAGATCCCTTAGGCAAGGCCTTTAAGACCAATGGGACCTATATGCTTCACTTTGGGAATAAGGAAGATGCGAACAAGGCGGTCAAAGTTTTCTTCTATACGGGCAATGCAACCCGGGACCTTGCTCTGACTGGTTTAAATAGTAAGGGTACCCGTCTTTCCTCTCCAAATAATCCCTATTCACCTACTTTCCAGTCTGAGTATTTCTATTATAAGTATGATCATCTAACGGTCCTCTATGAGGGAACCCACCAGCGCCTCATCCGGGCCCTCCAGGCTGTTTGCGGAAAGCCTTTTATCCATGAAAAACCAGCAGAATAGGGCTGAAAAAAGGATGGGATTTTTTTCTCCGGACCAAATGCCAAGAATTGGGGTTTACTGCCTAGACGGGGTGCCAATAGCGAGTAGGAATCTGCAGTCCTGGTTGGGGGGCCTAGCCAAGACCTTGGGGGACTTAGGGGCTGTCAACTGGCCTTTGGCCCCCTTACCCTTTACGGACGAAAGCTATGAAATTGCCCAGGCCAGGCAGGGCCAGCCTTGGGCCTATGTGCCACCGGATTATTTAACCCGGGAGGAAGCTAGGAAGCAGGCCTTTCCTTCTTGGGAGGCCTGTGTGGCAAGCTTGGAAAAGCAGGCGGAGGAGGGCAAGAAGGCCTGGGCGGCCCTGGGCCAAGAAGTCCCGCCACTCAGTTCGGAACATTTTGCTGAAATGTGTAAAGACCTGACCCTAGAGACCTATTGGGATTACGGCCTTACTTTGGGGGCGGTGGATCCCGCCCTAGCCCCCTTGGATGGGCGCCACCCAGTCTGTTACCAGGTCCTTCGCCCCTTGGATTGGCCCCTAGGCTGGCAAATCCTCCAGGATCATTTGAACAACTATGTTCGTAAGGCTAAGACCCAGCTGGCAGGGGTTGACCAGGTGGCTGGGGCTACTCAGGCGACGCTTTTGTCTTGTCTGGGAGACTTGGAAGACCTAGCAACGAGTGCCCGAGAGGACTCGTTGACGGTCCTCTTTTTTTATGAAGGAAGGCTTTTGGGACTTTTGGTCTTGCCCCAGGCGGACTGGGAGGAGGTCAAAGCAGGTGCGGACGGAAGAGCTTTTTTCTTTTATTTTCAAAGGCTTGTTCCTCCTGCCCTCATATTACGAGAGATCCACGCCCAGTATGATGATTTTAGTCGGGGAGTCTATTTGCCTAGGCGGGTGGCCTACGCCGAGGGGCTCAGTGCTGAGCTAGCCCAGCGGGTCCAGCCTGGAAAAGAAAAAGATCTGGCCGCCTATCTACGCTGGCGGGAAGAAAAGCGGCAAAGACGCTTTAGCTACCAGGAAGAAGAAAACCAGCTTGGGGAAGCCCAGAGTAGGGAACTCCAGAGTAAGGAACCCCAGAGCGAGGAGCCGGTAATCACCAGCATCTTTGACCTTGTGGCGGCTTGTACGGAAAAAGAAGTGATCCTGGAAGCAGAAGCACCCCTGGAAGAAGAAGTAACCCTTGAAGAGGAAGCAAACCGTGAGGATGCAGCAACCCTTGAGGAAGAGGAAAAAGTCCTTTGGACCTGGGAGAAAGGGGTCAGGGAATTGTTAGAAACTGTGCCGGGACGGGAGAGGGAAGATTTGTTATTGTATCCGGCTTTTACGCAGAGCTTTATCCAACATCTAGGCCAGGATCCTGGGGCTTTCTGGCCCCTGGCCTTGCAGAAAGATTGGGAGAGGCAGGGCCTTTGCAAGATGCTTACAAAGTTGCCGGAAGGTATCGATCGGGAAACAGATAGGTAACGTATTTCTTGAGTTTTACAAGGAAATCACTTCAAACCTAAAAAAAAACGAAAAAGGACATTTGTCCCAGCAGCTTTCAAAAAAGTGCGCTATGATTGGACCACGACTTAAACAGAAAGTACTTCGCGCAGGGCGGAGCTGAGACGACCAGCTAGTGAAATCATTCACGACGTGTGCAACTCACGAATCTGACCTAAACCAATCGCGGAGTTCAGGAGGACAAATGAAACAACTAAAAAATTATTTAGTAGTACTTCCCCTAGTTCTAATGTTTATGCTCCAGGCACTCCCCGTCGCTGTGGAGGCAGAAGAGAGTAAGCTAGAGAAGGAAGAAAACGACAAAGAAGTAGTGGAGTTGGGCTTGCCAAAAGAAATCACCCTGCGTGCTAACTGCACCTTTTTAGATAAGAGTAACGACTTGGTGATTGAGCATCTGTATAACCCACTTAAATCAGACGATAGTCTGGAGGTTAAATTCAGCTATAAATGGCAAGAGATTAAAGACAACAAAGAACAAACTGACAATAATAAAAAAGCTGCTCGTGCAATAGCTTTAGAAAAAGCCAGCCAGGATGCTAAAGAAAAAGCATTTAAGGAATATTATAACGCTTTATTCGAAGATATGATCAAAGAGCAGGTTCCTGCCTATCTAAAGAGTAGGATTGCTGGATCTTATGAAGTACAGGACTGGGACACAGAGGGCTATGTGCCCGGAAATGCTTACAACAAAGTTAAATTGCTTGTAACCCTAAAGGTTTCCCGCAACAAGGACACCTTCAAGATTCGTGCTATCGATATCCGGAACAAGCAAGAGATTGTTGCACTTGATATTGAGATGACTGAAGTAGCCTCTTCTTTGCACGATGCTGAAACTGCTTTCAGAGAGAAGTTCGAAGGCAATCGACTCAAAGGGATGACTTTCGTCAAAGCCGAGAGAAACAAAGATTTAACCGCTTCTGACCTCTACTATGACAGCAAAGTGACTCCTCTGACCGTTTTGCACATCCTGAAAGGCAGAGCCCCTCTGGGTGAAGTCGTTCCAGTAGGCCTCCTGCCTCGGAATACAGAAGAAGCTAACATTCTCGTCAAAGAGCACAAGGTCATCCAGGGCAGAATCCGTCAGCTAGCTACCAGAGGCTATCAATTCGACAAGATCGTCTATGACGATGGCTATCGGAGAAACCCCCTGGTCAGAGAGTATTATGACATGGATGGCAACAAAGTCGTCGTCGAAGATGCCCTGCCTGTCCTCTACATCTACTATGTTCCGGGCACCCCAGCCGCTGCTAACAAGAAGGTAGAAGCTGCCAAGGCCGAAGACGCTAAACCTAGCGAGAATGCTCCTGTAACGGCAGAATTGCAAGCTCCAGCCCCAGCCGTCCTGGGTGCTGTCACCGCCAATAATCCTGACCCCAACGAAGCCCACCTCCCTGCTACCGGTGAGCAAGATCATATCGTCTTACTGCTTAGCTCTGTTGGCCTGATGGTTGTCGGCCTCTTCCTAAGCAAAAAGAGATAAACGAACTCTGAACGAAGGGTTCGGCTAGACCTTATATAGCAAGATAAGCCAGTACTTAAACACGGTTTTAACCTTGGGCTAAAGTG
>CAKZWV010000056.1 GCA_937922005.1 uncultured Clostridia bacterium
CGAAATCCTTATCACCATAGGCAAACAGACAATTCTTCTGAAGCGTATCGGACAACGGCGGCAGTTCCACGAAGGCACAGTCGTGAACGATATTCCTTATGCTTTCCTCGCTCATGGCAATAAAATGCTTTGCCAGAAGCGGGGCAGCTTCCGTTCCAAACAGGGAGGCCATCTTTTTTACACTGAGCGCCGGATCGACCACGGCCTTTTTATGTTTTTTTAGAAATACGAATCGGAGGATCCATTCCAGAAGTTTCGCGTTAGTGTAAAAGCTCGTTCCCTCAAAGAACACATGCTCAAACGAAATATCGTCATACTTGAGAAGCTGCAGGAGAATTACCCCTCCCAAGGAGGCGCCAAAGCCAAGCTTAAGCTTCAGAATCTGATTTTTCACCAGATAAGTATGAATTTGCTTTGCCTCGTCTACAGCACTTTTGTAGGTGTCTTTCACTGCATCACCATGGGCGGAAAGATCCGGTGCGAGGTAGCGGTATCCATTTCCGATATTGTCGGCAACGTACGTTTTCATTCCATTTGCTGACGAAAGCATCGGATGGATCAGCAGGATGACGTCTTTCTTATTGCTGTTCCAATCGTGCATAATCATATGCCATCACCTCAACTTTTAGTTTGTCATCACTAACTTGTAATTTTATATTACCACGTTTTATAGACTGTATGTTGCACAAAGCTTGACCGGGAAAAGGAGGTAAGCCAGGCCTGTCATCATCCTTTTGGATGATTACAGGCCTCTTTTATTTTGCTACCATCACCATAGAGAAGGACTTTGTGAGGTTCTTTTTTCCCCTGAAAATGGAGAAGAACGGGTAAGGAGGTTCATAACAATGAAAAAAACATATCGCATCGTTGCCTTGCTTTTTGTACTCGCCTTGCTTCCCCTTTTGTCCTCCTGCAACAAAGATAGCGGAGAGGGAAAAAAGGCAGTGGAAACGTCGGAGAAAAGTCAGAATGCTGTCTATCAAACGAAGCTGCTTTCCGTAGAGGTTCCGAAAGGATGGAAATTTGTAGACAAACCGGATAGCGCCGATTCGGCCTATATTTACAAGAGCGAGGTGGAGGGCGCGCAGAGCCCCGCTGTGAATATCACGTATTGTGATCCGGATACGGAGATGCTTTCACCCAGGGCAATGTACCAAAATACGAAGGATATTGACCCGGTTACAATTGGAGACTACACCTGGGAAGCCTTTACAGCGGAAAGCGTCGGATATCCCATAACCGTTTTAACGATGAAGAAGCCCCACCAATTGCAGGTGGTACTCTTTACTGAAGTGGAAGGCCAGAAAATTAGTCTGGAGGACGACGACGTGCAGGCCATTATCCGCAGCATAACCATAAAATAAGACAACTTATATGTCCTAGTAGACGAGAGGTCGGTTGGATGCGCATCCGGCCGGCCTCTTTCTCATCCGGAATCAACGCTCGTGCAAAGGCTTACCATGGAGGATATCATGAAAACAAATACGAAACGCTTATTTCTTTTTATGCTGGCGGCGGTGCTGCTTTCCGGATGCAACAAAGAAAAGAAGCCCGCGAATAGCGGAACGGACAATACCGATGCAGCAAATTCTGTGGTGGAAGAATCCGTTAAAACCACATCCAACGAGGAGAAAGAGCCCAACAAGACGGCTTTGAAAGGAATAGAAAACGTAAAGCCGGTTGCCGGGGCAACAATCGGATCCATGTCGTCCTATGTGGAGGACCGCGAGATTTGGAAGGATTTCATCGATACAAAATACATCGATTCTGCCAAAGGCGATGCGCTCGGTCTCCACGTGCCAAGAATCCTTTTGGACTCGGCGGATGCAAAAGCGGCAAACGCTGAGATTGACGGAATGGTCAACAACATGAAGGAGCAATACGAGACGAATAAGAAGAATATAGAGGGCAACGATATCGGGATCTATTCTTCTTTTTCCGTCTACCAAGATCCGAATGTGCTCAGTGTCCAAATTAGCGAAGCCAATACCTGGCTTGGCGTGTACCCGAAGTTCACCGTGTTCAACTTTTCACTTCCGGACGGCAAGCGCATGGATGATGCGGCGCTCATGAAGCATTTCGGCGTGGAAAAGGACGAGATTCTGGGGGTAATTGAAGACAGTTTACGGGAGGCGCAGGAGGAGAACACGAACATCTACTATAGTACAGACACCGATGTATCGTATCTCAATAATCCAAACAACTGCACCGGCCTGATTCTTAATGCGCTGTGGGACCATTTCGAAACAAAGACGCATCAAATCTATATCGATGAAGTGGGCAGCCCCACCTTTATCTTTTCGTCTTATACCGGCATGATGATGGGACGCAGTCCGCAAACATTGAAGTTGCGCGCGAATCGATTTGATTCCGATCCGATCTCTCCGGCGTATCTGCGCATGGCAAGACGTCTCGGTATCGATCCCAAGGATGAAAAACACAAAGCCTTTATCCTCTATCTCGGATCTGCCTTTGACGAGTCGAGTTTGACAGCCCCCCTTGCCAAACTGGAAGCCTGGACGGGCGTATTTACCAACTCTGAAGATCCGCGGCTGCTCCTAGCAATAAAAGAGAGCAAAGATAGCCATACGCCTTACCTCATTGGTGAGGAGTGCTATCTGGTCATTCCGAAATACGAGAATGCCTCCGTTTCTCTCAAAGAATTGGAATCGACGAAAGAGGGTAAATTAAAAGAAGTGGAGAATAGTCAATTGGACAACATCTCCACTACGGGCACTACCTTTATCTGCCAAAATCAGAGCGATATCGCTCCGAATGCGAAAATCACCATCCGCTACAGAGACGATGTATTGGAATTTTCCCCTTCCATCAGTCTAAAAGACGGCCGTTTGCAGTTACCGAAAGAAGTGACGAACGCAGAAGATATCCTGGATTGGAATCATTTCGTGCAAAAAGATACCTATTCGCCAATTCTATTTGAACGAATCTTATCCATCATGCGACGGGGATGAATCAAACGTCCGCTAGGCTTTTCTCGTTTACCTATGACTGACTTCTGACTTTAAAAACAGAGCTATTCCATAACGAGGTGCTCAATGCTTAAAGTCGTCCTATCCAACCGCTTCAATCTCTAAAGCCACTCCTTGCGGAGTGGCTTTTATTGTTAAACGATATTTTGCAAAAAATAAGCAAGTGAATTTTTAAAACTCGGATTCAGACGGGGCGGCGGATAGTTGACAGGAGAAAAATTGAGAGTTAGCATTAGATAACAGGATAGACGGCACCGTCGATGGAGGAAATGATGCGAGTGATCAAATCAAAAAGGGAGCGTAAAAAGGAAATTATGGAAGCGGCTAAATCTGTCTTCCTAGAAAAAGGCTTTGAAAAAACCACCATGGAAGATATCATCGCAGAAACCTCCCTTTCCAAGGGCGGTTTCTACCACTACTATGCCTCTACCACCGATATCCTCCACGACCTCATGATTGAAGGCATCGCCTACCGCATTAACATCATAAAGCAGACGGTCGGTCAAGCCTCGGCATGGGACGACGAAAGTGTAGTCAATATGATGGTGGATAAGGTTTTGGATGAAAGCGACCTTATGAGCCTTTATGTTATCTATCTTCAGGCCTCCCAGAGAAACCAGACTCTGAGGGATCTTTTTCAGGAATTGAAGAAGGATAATCAGGCCATGTTTGAAGAAAGTTTTGGAACGGAATCGCAAAAAGGTATGGAATATTTCTATTCCGACCTCCTGCTCCATTTCATGAACACCATCATGTTGGGATCAGAAATATTAGGCGCCCGGGAAGTCTTCCGTAAAAATCGGCCGCTTTTTGTGGCTATGATGAAGCTTGCTTTGGACTATATGCGGGAAGGCAAGATGATTACATAAAAAATTTCGCCAGGTGTTAGTTGATACTAACGAACGAATCGTTTTTTTGAAGGCTTATTTGAGCCTAATTAGAAAGGAATTTTCTATGTCCGTTTACAAAAAAATGAAACCCTACGTGCCCGGCATGGGAGGCATTCTCATCCTGGCCTTTTTACTTATTATCGGATCTTCTCTTGCCCTCATTGCCGAGTACCAGGCGATTTACTTATTTTTAAAAAAGATTTTAGTCGCTTCGGGCTTGGAGGGGCTGGCCCATTTGGTCACAATCCTTTGTCTTTGTGCCCTGGCCTACACCGTAATCTATTTTATCGGTTGTATGGCCACCCATCGGATTGCCTTCCGTCTGGAGGCGAACTTAAAAAAAGCCGGTATGGATGCCCTTTTGGAGGCCCCCTCGGTTTTTTTTGACAAGTATCCATCCGGGAAAATCCGCAAGATGCTGGATGACAATACAGCCTTAACCCACACCAGTGTAGCCCATCTCTTGCCGGATTTGGCCGCAGCCTTCTTTGTACCCCTCTTTGGTCTTGTCTTGGCCGGCATGATCGACTGGCGGCTTTGCGTTTTTATGGTTTTGACCATCGTTGTTGGTGGCTTAATTGGCAGCAAGATGATGGGGGAATCCGCCTTCATGGGCGAATATATGCAGGCGCAGGAGTCCATGGGAGCTCATGCTGTGGAATATGTTCGCAATATGGGTGTGGTCAAGATTTTTAATGCCAACGTCAAGTCCATGAAGAATTTTTATGATTCCATCGCCAGCTATGGAGAAAAGGTGTTGGCCTACAGCATGTCCTGCCGCGTTCCCTACGTGACCTTCCAAACCTTTTTTAACGCCGTTTACCTTTTGCTCATCCCCTTGGCCTTCTTTTTCCTGGCGCGGGGGGAAGATCCCGAACTCTACCTGACCAAGGCCATCTTCTATGTCCTCTTTTGCGACATAATTTTCGTGGCCTTCATGAAGATTATGTATGTGGGCATGCATTCCTACCTGGCCTCATCCTCCATTGATAAGATCGAAAGCCTGATTCAGGAAATGCAGACCGGCAAGCTGGCCTCCGGCTCCGTTGACCAAGCTGTGGATGGTGCTATCGACTTCAAGCATGTCTCTTTTGCCTATGAAAAAGACAAGGTTTTAGATGACTTGAGCTTTCATCTGGATGGGGGAAAAACCTACGCCTTGGTCGGCTCTTCCGGCGGAGGCAAGTCCACCTTGGCTAAGCTCATTGCCGGCTTCTATCCGGCGCAGGAGGGGGAAATCCTCATTGGTGGCAGGGCTTTGTCGGAGTATTCGGAATTTGCTAGAACCCGGATGCTGGCCATGGTCTTTCAAAATGCCAAACTCTTTAAGACCACGATCTACGACAATGTCAAAATCGGCAATCCGGCGGCTTCTTGGGATGAAGTCATGGAAGCCATGAAGCTGGCACGCTGTGAAGATATTTTGGACAAGTTCCCTGACCGAGAAAAGACCCGGATTGGCTCCAAAGGCGTACACCTGTCCGGTGGTGAGATCCAGCGCATCGCCATCGCTCGAGCCATCCTGAAAAATGCGCCCATCATCATTCTGGATGAAGCTTCGGCAGCAGCCGACCCGGAAAATGAATATGAAATCCAGCAGGCCTTCAGCAATCTCATGAAGGGAAAAACCGTTATCATGATTGCCCACCGGCTCTCTTCCATTCGCCAGGCGGATGAAATTCTGGTCGTGGATGAAGGTAAGATTATCGAGCGGGGTAGCCACCGGGCTTTAATGGAAAAAAATGGGCGTTATGCCTATCTGCAGGGCCTTTATGCCCAAGCCAATGACTGGAGGGTAGCCTGATGAAACGAAAATTACAAGAAACTTTTGCCCTTACTGAAAAAGGGGCGAGGGGCATGATGCGAGCATCGATCGCTTCCTTTTGTGTAAACATTACCTACATGGCGGCTATGATGACCTTTTTTGCCTTTGCTAAGGACCTTTTGGCGGATGGAAAGCTAAGCCATCCGGCCTTTTATCTCTTGGCCATGGCCGTAATCGTGGTTCTCATGTATTTGACCTTGGATTTTGAGTATCGGGCTACCTACAACACGACCTACGCGGAATCCCGGGACATGCGTATTGCTATTGCCGACACCATGAAAGAACTCCCCTTGGGCTATTTTGCCAAACATGATTTGTCCGATCTGGCCCAGACCATGATGCAGGATGTGTTGGATATGGAACATGCTTTTTCCCATGCGGTACCCCAGGCCATCGGAGCGGGGATCTTTTTAGTCATCATGCTCATCATGATTTTAATCAGCCATTTTTGGATTGGCCTGGCCATTCTTATCCCCACGGCAGTTGGCCTTACCATCATCCTGCTTTCCAAACGCTATCAAAAAAGCTTTGTGAAAAAGTTCTATGACCAAAGCCGAAAAAATGTGGAAATTATCCAGGATGCCATCGAAATGCAGCAAGAAATTCGCTCCTACAATCTGGTGGGCGAGAAAAGACGGGAAATTCACCAGGCGATACGGGCGGCCGAAAAAATGCACATGCAAGCCGAAGTGGGCCAGGGCATCCCGGTCATGTCGGCCATGACCGTTGTCAAATTAGCCCTGGCCAGCACGATCCTGACGGTGGCCTATTTTATGCTCAAGGGCCAGATGCCGGCCCTCTATGCCATTGGCTATATGATCGCTGCCACTCGCCTGACCTCCGCCATGGAGGGCGTCAGCATGAACATCGCTGAACTCTTTGATATCGATGTCCGGGTAGATCGTATCAAGGAACTCAAAAACACACCGGTTCAAAAGGGAAGGGAAGTGGAACTGAAAAACTTTGATATCGAAGTGAAGGACCTCTCCTTTGCTTATGGAAAAAATCCGGTTTTGAATGGGGTGAATTTCTCGGCCAAGCAGGGGGAAGTAACGGCCTTGGTTGGACCTTCCGGGTCGGGTAAAACCACCATGATCCGGCTCCTCTCCCGCCTCTACGATGTTGACCGGGGCGAGATTACCATTGGCGGTCATTCCCTAAAAGACATCGCTCCGGACTGCCTTTATCGGCAGATTTCGATGGTTTTTCAGGATGTGACCCTCTTTAATGGAACGGTCATGGAAAATATCCGCATTGGCCGCAAGGACGCCAGTGATGAAGAAGTCATGGAAGCGGCCAGGAAGGCCCACTGCGACGACTTTATCGTAAAACTTCCCGAGGGCTACCATACCCTGATCGGCGAGAACGGCAGCAAGCTTTCTGGAGGGGAAAGGCAAAGACTATCCATCGCCCGAGCCTTCTTAAAGGATGCACCCATCCTTCTCCTGGACGAAATTTCCGCTTCCCTAGATGTGGAAAATGAGATGGCCATTCAAAAGAGTTTGAATACATTGATGAAAAACAAGACTGTGGTCATCATCTCCCATCGGATGAAGTCGATTGAAAATGTGAATCAAATTGTCGTCTTTGAAGACGGCCGGGTGAATGGCATAGGTCGTCATGAGGAACTGATGACCCGCTCCAAGCTTTATCGGAACTTGGTGGAGAAGTCGAGTTTGACGGAAGCGTATGTTTATTAGAAAGGAATAAAAGATAATTTTTTTAAACTAATAGTTAGCACAAGCTAACTGAAATGGAGATGAGTGAATGAAGAAAAAAAATGATGAGTTGAGTTGCTCTGCTTCGGACAGCAAGAAACGCAAGCAAAATGAAAATTTAATAAGAGAGGTAGAGAGTCTAAACTTGGATGTTCCCGATGAGATTATGCAGCGAATCGAA
>CAKZWV010000057.1 GCA_937922005.1 uncultured Clostridia bacterium
TGACGGCGGGCTTCAATGGTGAGGACTTCTCCGGATTCCAGCTCTAGTTCAGTGGCCTCTTCCAGGACTTCGCCTAAGTGATAAACTTCTACCCCCCGGACATCTACCCGGCCAAAGGTCTCAAGGGCTTGCCGAGTACTCAAGGAGTAGACCCAACAAGACTTTTCAATCTTTTGTGGCGGATCTACTACAGTTCGCCCGAGGTCCGGATCATAATAAGCAGCACCAGAAGGGACTATAAACAGCACCTTGTGCAGCCCTACCATATCCAGATATCCCCCTTTCTTCGGCCTGAAAGGTCCCCATCTTCAAAGAAGGCATCAATGTCGGTCATAAATTCATCAAAGTCATTGCTAGAGTCTTGGAAAACCCGGCTATGGCCTTCTACCGCTTCGCTTGCTAGGCCTTCAGACCCTAGCCTTCTAATTCTTTTTACTGCAACCTCAAGAACTATGAATTCAAGCCCTTGTGGGATTGAGGGCAGAGGCTTGCGTTCTAAGGCCTCAGCCTTGCTATTTAAGATCGCCTTCAAGCGTTTTTCAGCCTGCGCCAGGGCAAATCCTAATATTTTTTCATCTTCTAGGCCGGTTATTGTGCCCAAACTTTTTAGCTGGTCTTCTGTCATGCCCTACCCTCCTATTGCTTCAAATTTCTATTTTTTAGCCCCGCCGCCACCGGTGCCGCCAGCTGCGGGCTTAAGGCTTGCGAAAGCATCGTCCTTGACTATCATAAACGCCACATCCATTGTCGCTCTTAGGGCTGCAAGTTCCCTGTCAAAAAGGTTTACAGGATTACCGTTTTCATCCTTAAGGGTTGTCAAAGTAGCTTCTTGAGAGATGAGGTAATTCAAGTTATACGGAATCCCGTAATAAGCATAGTTAAAGTCGCCCGTGTATAGGGTGCCCTTTTCTATCCCCTGGATATTTCGATTGAGATCAAAGACCGGCACGCCATCTAGTTGCCCATTTGTGTAGAGGCTCGTAGCCACGCCATTTACTTGCCTTGTTAGACTGTTGAGAGTAGATCTATTGGCAAGCTTAGATATTACGGCATTGGGCGCAAAACCGTCACCGTATAAGTTGTCATACATCTTAGTGACATTAGCGGTAGTTAATTCGCCACTGACCTTTTTGGCCGTCGCAGACTTATCTATACTCCAGGCAAAAGGCGATTCAGTGCCTAGAATAGTGGCTTCATCAAACTTCTTATAAAAAGCTTCTGCAATTCTCGGTCTTATAAAAGTCCAAAAGTCTTTTTGCTTATAGTATAGGTATTCCCTCGATACAGGGATAATTACACCAAGCTTTTTAGCTTCCATGGATATTTGGGTCCATTTAGGAGATGAGGTTCTGATTTGCTCACCCTCGCCCACCCAGTAAGCACCCAGGCCCCCAAGGTACACGTCAAATTTCTTTTTTGAGGTCGTCATGGGCTCATATTTTGCTAGTTGCATCATCAAAGAGCCCTCAATCATATCTTCAAGGATCGGCTGCCCAAACTCTTCGGGTACGAAGCCTTCCTTATTATTCATCATCACGTCATTGGGATTAAATTTTACAGTCATTTTTACTTAACCTTTCTTTGTTTTAAGGCAAACTCGGCTAGTGACCCTGTACCGGACCCCGCCTCCTCGTTTGTCTCCTTAGGTGAGCTTGCTGGTGCCTGTCTTGCCCCAGCCTTGACTTGCTCAGTCATCTGCTCATCCCAAACTTTTTTAATTTTTTCTATGACTTTTTCCGCCTCCTCTTGAGTCCCTGTACTCTTTGCTATGAGTTCGGCAAAATCAGGAGGCAGTTTTTCTTCCATCAGCTTAATTTTTGTATCGCTGGTCCGTTCTTTCAGCGTGAAGGCCAGCTCTTTTTGGGTCAGCTCTTCTTCTCTATCTTCCAGGGCCTTTTTGGCCCTCTCGTCTTCTGTAAGCTTTGCTTCTGCGTCCCACTTCTCCCTTGCTGTCTTAAGGGCCTGAGTAATCCTTTGATCCAGTTCACTCTGAATTTCTGGATCCTCCTTGAGTTGCTCAGCTAAGCTCTTCTTTTCCGGTTTATCTTGTTCTTGCGGATTGTTCGTATCCTTGTTTTCATTCTCCTCCTTTACTGTATCTTCCAGCTTTGGATCTTGAATTTTGTTCATTTTGGTCTCCTTTTCACAGTTTTCTACCTGCTCAGTAGTCTATGCTCTCTTCCTCCTGTGTTCTCAGCCACTGGAGTTTTTGGGCATAAAAAAGCGGGTTTCCCCGCTTGTGTTTGTTTTTACGTTTATGATTTGAAGTTACCTAAAAAGGCAAATTTCGTTATCATCTTTTAAAGGTCTTGTGACTGATGATCTCAGCGCCCTCTGTCTTATCTTTTTTCCAAGCATTCTTACAAGTGCTTTAACGATTCTTGGCCATAACAAGCCCCTTTCTAGGCATCAAAAAACCACCCCGAAAGGTGGTTGAAAGTGCGTTAATGATCCTAGTTGCTAAAAATTAATAAACGCAGCCGTTCCCAAATCCGCTGCTTTTTTTACTTCGCAATAGACGGTCGGTAGTTGATCTTTATACTTTTCTAGTACTTTTGCGGCGTGTCGCAGCTCCTCGTCATAATACATCTCCTGCTCACATTCTGAGAATAATAGGTCTTGTTCGCACAGCTCATCATTCAAATCATTGAGCATCAAGCTCCACTCAGCCTCGGGTATTATCGTCGTTCTCACGTCTCTTCCTTCGACGCAATCTTTCTTACGCATATGATTAACACCTTTATGTAAAAAGATTTGTATGTCTGGGCTATAGGTTGGCAAGTTATCATACTTACTCATATCTGAAATGCGTCCTTTCTTTGATTATTCCTTCTGTGTCAAGCCGCTCTGCCTCATCACCGTACTCTCGATTAATCTTTTTTCGCAGCTCCTCGCCTCGGTCTCCCTGGATATCAAAATAGCCGTCTTGGTTAGTATAATCAAAACAATCATCCCGAATTCTAAAGTATTTCCCACTAGGTGACAGCACTATTTTAACATGTTCTCTGTTTGTGTCAAGGTATATCTTCTTGCCATTTTCGCTCATTTTTGCGCTACTGAAGTCAACACCCCAGGCCTCTATAAGCTCATCCAAATCAGCTTTTAGCCAGTTTTTAGAATACCTTCGTGCCCTCCCAATCTCTGATGAGATGTCCGTTTTAGCATTTAACCTTTTTATGGTCTCTTCTAGCAACTGTACGGCCTTTCCAGAAGATTCCGGCGCTTGCATGAAAAAGCCCTCTGGTATGTCATTTCTTATCAGGTCCTTCCTATGTCTCACAACGCTGTCATAGATGTTCTGGAAACGTTCTTCTTCAGGCATCCCTGCGGCCTTTTCCAGCTCTGCGAAGCTTTGCTCAAGCTCCCGCCTGTCCATATAGGATGTTGTGCTACACTTACAGAAGGGGTGAAACGCTGGGGCATTTTCTCCCTGGACCCAGTCCTTGACGTTCTGTACCACTCCATCAAACTTCTTACAAATGTCACATGCTGTAGGCTCGCAAATGACCATGTACTGCGTGTACCCATTTTCCAAGTATGATTGCCGTTGGGCTTCCAGCTGAAAGTCTCGTCTTGAAAGCTTGCGTTGGCAATGACCCTAGCTCTCTTTAACAAGGAAGAGCTGGGAGGCACCGACTGCCCAAGCAGTCCCGCTTGCCTCCTCAGCTCTAGAATGGAGGAATACGTTAGATATGCGCCAATTAGATTTTCTGCTTCAACCGCTGCATCATCAAGGGCTAGAGCCAGTTCTATCTTGTCACCGCCATACAGCGGAACTTGCCCATATTCGAATCCTGTTGTTCCCATCAGCTTCGATACTCACATAGCGTAGCCACGTTATGTGAGTATTTTTTGTGTGCAAGCAGTTTGGCCATTGTTTCAGATTGCATCCCTTTTACAATGCGTTACAAAATGATTACGTTTTCTTATCTTCATTGTGAAAGGAAAGGGTCCTGTCGTATCATATTTATTAAGAGGTCATAACCTCGCAATCCATATCGTAAAATAAATCACGATTAGGAAAAAGCGGGAATATTTGTAACAGACCTCTAGAAAGGGCCCCTTGCCATGACGACGTTAAACAGACAAAAAAGCTCCCCCCTTTGTGCCCCTATTAACTCTTTTCCTCAGACGGATACAACGACGGAGACGAGGGAAGACCGGGCCAGGATGACTAAGAAAACAGGGCAGAGAGGCAAAATGCTTCGAATTTTTGCCATTTTACAAATTTGTCTCCTTCTCTTCCCCCTCTATGCCTGCGGCTCCAAGGATGCCAAAGCAGGCAAGAAGGGGGAGAAAAAAACGTCGGTCCTAGGTCAGGTCCAGGCCCAGGAGACAGAAAAACCCAACGCCAAAAAGAAAGATAAGGCGGCTGAAAAAAACAAAAAAAAGACCAGCAGCAAAAAGAAGAAAAAAGCGGCCGATCAAGAGAACGACAAAGCCGACAGCAAGGCCGAGGAGTCAGTTATTGACTCCGATAAGACCGCCCAGGCTAGCGACAACAACGACAAGAGCAACAACAGCCAAAATAACGATAAAGCAGGCAAGAACAAAAAAGCGGGAGCTAAAGGCAGGAATATTTTCTTGAATCCTGAGCAGCTCAAGGCAGACTTTGATCTCTACGCGCAAGGGAAGCCCATTCCGAAAAAGCCGGAAAAGAAGATTGTGGTACAAAAGAAGGTGGATTTGGGACGGCAGGGAGAAGGCTTTTCCCTCCTCTTTGCAGGCGATATGCGCTTTGATACGACCATCCTCACGGGCTCTGAAAAGCCTGAAGGGGGCTATGACTTCCGCCCAATTTTCACCCAGCTAAAGAACGAAGTTTCCCCTGTTGATTACGCCCTCTGCAATTTCGTGGGCACCATTGCAGGCGAGCCTTACCAGGGGGAGGGTACTTACTCGGCTCCTCCCGAGGTCGCCTTAGCGTTGAAGGAAGCTGGCTTTGATGGGGCAGCCACCGCAACCCACCATGCCATGGATTCAGGTGCCCAGGGGCTCGTGTCGACGGTAGAGGCCCTCCAAGATGCGGGCATGGATGTCATTGGCACAAGGGCAGATGACAAGAGTCCCGAGTTCCTCTTTAAGGAATTAGGGGGCATCAAGACGGCCATCGCCGACTACACCTATGAAACTGATGCCATCGCCCCCACCTACGTTCGTTCGCTGAATGGCATCCCCATTCCTGCCGATATCGACCCCTACGTCGACTCCTTCACCGTGAATCCTCACGAAGCCACCTTCTTGGCCAACGACGAGGCAGAAATTAAGCAGCGAGTCGAGAAAATGAGAAAATCCGGGGCTGAACTCATTATCTTCGTCGTCCACTGGGGCCAAGAGTATCAGACAGCTCCCAACGACATGCAAAAATATTGGGCTCAAGTCCTTGCCAATCTGGATGTAGATGTGATCTTGGGTACTGGCCCTCGGTCTGTTCAGCCTATTGAAATCATTCGGAACGAGCATTCAGACCACAAGACCCTCGTCTATTATTCCGTGGGCAACGGGATTTCGGCAACCCAGTTCGACGCCGACAACAACAACGGCTATGCGGAGGATGGCATCCTAGCCCTAACCCGCTTTGAGCGTAACAAAGAGGGTAAAGTGGGCATCGCTTCAGCTTCTTATCTCCCCATCTACTCGAGCAAGGTCTTCCCTGGAGAAAACCGGACCTTAGTCACCCCTATTCCCACCATGGCAGCCTTAGATAACCCCGGACAATACAATATGTCCAATAACGTCAAATTGCTCCAGCTCTCCCTGGAACGGGTCAAAAAAATCATGAAGGCCAATCGGACTCCGGGCCTCGAGGTAACTCCCCTGGCCAAAGTCCCCAGCACCTGGTCCAAACAAGGCCCTGCCTTCTACTTTGACACGAAAGCAGCCCCCCAAGCAGACCCAAATAACCCTAGCTTCGGACCAAGTCCAGCCCCTGACTCATCTTCCGATCATCCTGCCTCTGCCGCTCCAGCTAACTCCTCCGATGCGGCTGACTCCTCCGATCCAGCCACTTTCTCTGACTCCTCTCCAAATACTCCCGCCGACTCTGCCCAGTCCACAGACCACGTTGCCAACCCTAGTCCTGCTGACCAGGAGCCCGGCCAAGAAGGGCCAACCGTTCCCACCACGAAAACCCAGCCCTAAGCCCCTTTTCAAGAGCATCCAGCTAGGCTTATGCGAAAGCTGGAGCAAAAGTGGAGTTCAGCCCGACATGGCTTTGGGGCCCTCTTTCGAGGCTGACTAAAAAAAAGCAGAATTTTTTTTAAAAATGCTTGACAATCTTTTCTTGCTCTGTTATTATGGTTAAGCGCTGTTGAGACAGAGCAAGTATGGCGTAGTAGTTCAGTTGGTTTAGAATGCCAGCCTGTCACGCTGGAGGTCGCGGGTTCGAGCCCCGCCTACGTCGCCAATCCAAGGCCGGTTTACGAATCGGCCTTATTTTTGCCCAGATAGCTCAGATGGTAGAGCAGTGGACTGAAAATCCGCGTGTCGTTGGTTCGATTCCGACTCTGGGCACCAAGAAAGCACTGAATCCTTAGGGCTCAGTGCTTTTTTGCATATCATTTTGCCATTTTATTGTGGCATTCGAATGGTGTACATGCATAAAATAGAATGCATAAAATTAGGGTGTGCTAGTTATAAATAGTGAATGGCATGCATCAAATAGCATGAAAAAAGAAAAGAAAGGATTCCTCTATGACAAACGCAAGAACAGACCAAATACCCGCTTGCAAGGATCTCTATGTCCTCACTGGCTTTCTAGGCTCAGGGAAAACGACCTTGCTGAATGATCTTCTGAAGGAAGTGAAGAATAAAAAGATCGGGGTCATTCAAAATGAGTTCGGAAAAATTTCCATTGATGGAGAGATCCTTCGTTCTCAGGATGGAATTACCATGCAGGAAATCTCGGCTGGGTCGATCTTTTGTACTTGCCTTAAACTTAAGTTCGTAGAAGCCCTGGCCCAGATGGCTCAAGAAGACCTGGATCTTGTGGTCGTGGAGTCTTCCGGCCTGGCAGACCCTTCGAATGTCGGAGAGATCCTGGCAGCTGTCACAGAGCTTACGGGCCCAGGGGCGTATTGCTTGCGGGGGGTGATTTGTCTGGTAGATGCCCTCCATATTAACCAGCAATTGCCTTCAGAAGAGACAGTCCTCCGTCAATTGGTCCACTGTCATCTGGCGGTTATCAATAAGAGTGATCTGGTCGAAGAAAAAGAAATTCAGGCTATTCAGCGAAGCATCCGTTCGGTGAACCCCAAATGTCTCATCGAAGTCACCTCCTTTGGCAAGATCAAGGCCGAGACTTGGGAAACCGATTTTATGGCCTATCAATGAAAAGAGGATGAAGCCTCCCTCAATATGGTGGATAATAAGCCCAAGACGCTCTCTCTTACGACCGATGTCCCCCTACCTAAAGAGGGCTTCGAGGCCTTCTTACGGGCCGTGGCCCCTGACGCCTATCGGATCAAGGGCTTTGCCCAGCTGACCGATGGCTGGGTCCAAGTGGATATGGTCGAGGAACGTTTGGACTTTAAGCCTTGTTCTCCCAAAAAGGAAACGCAGCTGGTCTTTTTATCCAAAGTTTCTATCCAAATCGTCCGCACTGTCCATGATGAATGGGAGAAAAACCTAGCCTTACCCGTTCATCTCCACAATTAAGAAAAGGAGCATCCAATGTTAAAAATTCAAATCATCGGGGCCAACTGCCCAGACTGTGCCCGGGTTTATGACCGGGTCCAGGAGGTCGTCACCGACCTGGGCCTAGAGGCCAGTTTAGAAAAGGTGGAAAATTTAGTGGACATTGTCCGCCTAGGGGTCATGCAAAGCCCGGCCATTCTGGTCGACGGAAAGACCTTAAGCGCAGGCTCCGTGCCCTCTCTCAAAAAGATTCACAGCCTCCTCCTTCCCTACCAAGAAAAAGAGAAATAAGCTATCCTATAGGGCGATAAAAGGGCTTGAAAACTAGTTCTGCCTAGTTTTAGGAGGTATATTATGCAAAATCTGTTCAAAAGTCTGCCATTCCGCCTTTTGGTAGCCTTAATCGTCGGGATCCTCTTGGGTCTTGTCGCCAATGAAGCCGTCATGACTTTCATTGTGCCTGTCCACTACATTCTGGGACAATTTGTGAATTTCATGGTGCCCCTGATCATCCTGGGCTTTATTGCCCCGGCCATTGTGACCATGGGCTCCAATGCCTCTAGGATGTTGGGCGTGGCACTCTTGGTCGCCTATTGTTCTTCCGTCATGGCGGCCATCTTGACTATGTTTGCTGGCTTTGGGATCATTCCCAACCTACATATTGCCAGTGAGGTGGCGGGCCTCAAGGAACTACCCAAGATGGTCTTCCAGCTTAACATTCCTCAGGTCATGCCCGTCATGACCGCCTTAGTCACCGCAGTGCTGATCGGTTTAGCCACCGCCTGGACAAAGGCCAAAACCTGGGCGCACTTGCTCGAAGAACTGCAGCAAATAGTCCTGACCATCGTTACCCACATCTTAATCCCCGTCTTGCCTGTTTTTATTGCTACGACTTTCATGAAGCTTTCTTACCAAGGAGTCTTAACGAAGCAATTCCCCGTCTTCCTGAAGATTATTGTCATCGTCATGCTTTGCCATTATATCTGGATGGGGGTTCTCTACTTTGTCGCTGGACTCTATGCCAAAAAGAGTGGTTGGGATGTGCTTAAAAATTACGGGGCCGCCTATCTTACCGCCGTCGGAACCATGTCTTCCGCTGCAACCCTCCCTGTTGCCCTCCGGGGTGCTCACGCTTCGTGTCCTCCCCTCCAGGACGATGTAGTCGACTTTTGTATTCCCCTCTTTGCCAACGTCCATATGCCTGGATCAGTCTTAACGGAGACCTTCTTTGTCATGACCATCTCCCAGATCCTCTATGGTGAAATGCCTTCTATGGGGAAAATGATTGCCTTCTGTATGCTCCTTGCCATCTTTGGCGTTGCAGCCCCTGGGGTCCCTGGAGGAACCGTTATGGCCTCTCTCGGCCTCATCACGGGCCTCTTAGGCTTTGATGACAATGGCACAGGAATGATCCTCGCCATCTTTGCCCTGCAAGATAGCTTTGGTACCGCTTGCAACGTCACCGGCGACGGGGCTCTGACCCTCATCATGACCAGGTACGCCCAAAAGCACCACCTCAAAGCTGCCGAGCCGATTGAGGACTAACCACTGAAAAGTGAGGATTCTGATGGAATCTATCGAATAATAATTAGCAAATCTAGAAATTTCCCCTGCTATCTGACAAGGGAACAGGAAAGAATCTCACTTGTTTTACAACCAGCAACAGCTATGTTGCTGGTTTTTTTGAATCATCCGGCCTAAGCGGATGTTCATAGATGGCTAGAATGAATCTTAAAAGAGGGAAAGGAGGATTCATCATGAAATGCTCAAAAGCCTATATGGTTCGATTTTTACTAAATCTCACTTTTAGCCTCCTGTGCGTTATCGGGGGTGGTTCGCTATGCATGCTACTATTTCCTACGGACATCTTTGATGATTTTAAGCCACTATGGCTTCCCCTTGCCCTTGCCTGCAGCTTAGCTCATTTGCTATCATACAGGTTCTTGCTATTGCTAAATCATGATATCTTTAACCTGTCTCTTTTTCACCCTATGGACCAAACAAGCATATTGGAGAATCTAGGAATGACCAATTTCCTCTGCCTAGGAATTTGGTCATTCCTATATTGGGTATGGGGATATAAGGTGGTGTTGGAAGATATGCTTTATGTCAGCAGCTACTGGATTAGGAAGACTATCTATGCCTACTGGATGATTTTCATTGGATATTTTATCATAATCATTTCGGTAAGCGTTGATTGTTGGAAACTAAGCCATACCTGCAGTGACCGCAGAATTCGAATGAATCGTACTAGTGAATCGACCTCTCCTAGACCTGAACCTGAAGCAGTTCAGACAGAAGAAAGGTGCGGACATTCCACTTTAGCAGCCCACGATAGGAAAGATTGCCTACAGCATATCAAACTCGTTCTTACAGAAGCTTGGAAGGGAAATACTTTCTTTAGGATCACTTTTGTCATGCGGGTCTTGCTTCATATCGCTCTAAACTTATTTCTGGTGATCTATGTCGGTTTTGTTCTATATCTGCAAAGTCCGTCTTACTCCTATATTGTGATATATCTATGCGGTGTAAGTCTTCATCTTTACATGTTGCAAATACTCCTATTCGTGAATACTTCTCTCTTAAGTTGGATTCCTTTCTTTCGCTTCCACAGAATTCAATCCATCGATACGATCAATTTTGCTAATATTCTTTGCTTGCTGATATGGCCGATACTGTATTTCATAATGGCTGATGGCTCTTCTATATTGTCCCCGGATATCTCTTATTTTTACACACACATGTTGGGATTTTTTCTGACTGCAACGATAGGAGTATTATACCGCAGAGGTCTTGTGAAACTCGGGCAAAGGAACCAGAAAGGCTTCTAGGCTCAGGAGTGCTTAGGGGATGGCCCCCTTCCCTAAAAGAGCCTCGGCCAGGATCAGACCAAAAAGAACGTAGAGCAGGGCGACTAGCCCCGAGGCTACTGAGTCAGGCCATGCCTAGGAACTCTTTTGGTATGAAAGACCAAAGGGATGTGATAAAAAGTTGTAAGGGCATGAAGCATCCTTTCTAAAAAGCCCACTCGCGTGGGCTCTTTGGTTTTTTTAACGTCTTGGGCTAGAATGGGACGAGTAAATTTTAAAACCCCGCTATGACAGGGGCTAAGGAGGCCATTCTTGCAATCTCGTATCCGTGTCTGGGTCAATACCCACCGTAACGCTATTAACCTTATCAAATATTTGCTTTTTTCTGTCGTTCTAATCATCGTCGCTTGGCTCATAGATGTGCGTTTCCCTTTCTGTAAGGCCTATATTCCATCTATCCTCTTACTAAGCCCATCGGTTACCGAGACCTACCTTGCTAACCTCAGTGGTGTATTTTTGAGTATCTCGACCTTCACTTTTTCGACAATTCTCACAGTGTTAAGCCTTTATAACTCCAGTTTTGCTGCCGGGACCCTCCAGATGTTTATCGACAAGCCCATTGTTCTCAACGTCTTGGGGTCCTTCTTCGGCGGCTTCTTCTACTCCGTCCTCAGTCTTTTTATGATCCCTCAATCTACCTATGAGGTAGATCTGGTATCAGGAACCTTTGGGGTCGTCTTTGCCTTCATCTCCATGGTCAACTTTATTTTCTTTGTCCAGGAGGTTATCAGAGACGTCAAGGCGAATCACGTTGTCGATGACTTAGAGGCAGAAGCCCGAGTCTTGATCGCTGAAGAAGTTGAAAAGCGCTCCTCTTCAAACCTCCAGGCTCCTAAGCTCCTAGCCTATAAGGAAAAAATCTACGCCCATACAACAGGTTATCTCCTTGCTCTTGACAAGGCTAAAATGACAAAAACCTTATCCTCTTTTCAGGGTCTCCTCCTCATTAGTCAATCTCTGGGCTCTTACGTGAATGAGGGCGAATATATCGCCATTCTCCAAAAAGCTAATCCTGGAGTACCAGGCGAAGGGAGCTCAGAAGGAAGTTCGGAAGAGAGCTCAGAAGAGGGCTCAAAAGAAGGCAACGCTAGCAATGATCCTAACTTTCAAAAGGACCAGGACTTTCCTGAATTCCAAATGTCACCCGAGGACCAGGCGGCTATCGATGCCCTCAAACCAGAAATTGCAAAGGGGCTGATCATTGGTGCAAGTCCCAACGAATGGCAAGGCTATCAATCTCGCCTCCAATACCTGGTAGAAATTGGGATTCGTGGCTTATCCAGTGGCGGATCTGACCCCTATCTGACTGCTGACTGTATCCGTAAACTTTGCTCCCTCTTGGGGGACCTCTTCCGAACCGACCATTTTTATATCGCTGAAAACGTCAGTCCTACCATGCAAGTCATCATTAAGACGAAAACGGCTAAAGAAGAACTTTACCAGATCTTTCACCTCCTCCTATTGCGGGGAAAAAGTGAAACTGTCGTGATGATGGCCCTCCTGGAAGGTTTGCAGATCACCTACGCTAAGGCCCATCCCGACGTTAAGCCGGATGTAGCTGACTTTTTTGCTGCCTGCTATCAGACAGCCTGTGCCAATGTGACCCTGGATCTCGACCGACAAAAAATCGAAAGCCTCCAAGAGCAATTTACATTCGCCCATGACCGTCTTGACCCGATGGTTGGGGAGGCTTCTTCCGAAAAAGACTAAAAACGGAGTACACCCCTAGAAGCGATCAGGAAATGAGGCCTAAGACCTGGGCTGCGTGGCTACCCCAGAGACCTTGGAGGTCTTCGGAAGACAGACTAGCCCGACCAATTTGTTTTTCATAGCGGGATGGGGGCAAGAGGGGATAATCGCTCCCAAAGAGGATTTTGGGGAAGATCCCGATGGCCTTGGCCACCTCATAGACCTCGTGGCGGTATAGGAAAACTGAGGCTGCTGTGTCGTAGTAGACTCGGGAAAATTTGCGGCGTAATTCGGGCATGAGCTCATAAAAGAGGAGGCCCCCACCCCAGTGGGCTAAAATGAGGGTCAGTTCGGGGAATAAATCGACTAATTTTTCAACATCGGCCAAGGAGGTAGACGTCTTGCCTGGATAGGGATGGCCCACAGGCTCGTTCATGTGGATGAGGAGGGGAAAGTCGTAGGCCAGGCAGGGCTCTACAATCCGGCCCATGGCCTTGGGATCTTGCAAGGAAAAGCCCTGACCCTCAGGGAAGAGCTCGCCCACCCCTCGAAGGCCTGCCTCAAAACAGCGGATCAGCTCGGCTCCCGTCTTAGGATCAAGGGGATTGACAACGGCAAAGCCGATCAGGCGATCGGGGGCTGCCTTGACTTGGGCGATCGTATAGTCGTTAACGGCCTGGCAAAGGCCAGGATCTTGAAAGGCAAAGCCAAAGACGACGGCCCAATCGATCCCTTCTAGGTCCATCATGGCTAGGACCCGCTTAGCGTCTGCGAATTGGTTCACGGGGCTCTCCGAAAGCAGGCGAAAATAGGGTTCCTTGGCCCCTAGGGCCTGCCAGCCGCTGATGATATGGGGTGGTGTAAGGTGGACATGGGTGTCTATTTTCATAGGTGACCTCCTTGAATGAAGCTCTGCCGATTTTTTAAAGAGCTCGGTCAGATTATTGACCCCTTGACCCTTGTTGATTCTTTGACCTCTGAGATCTTATTATACTATAATAGGGTTGATACATTAAAGCAGGCCGCAAGGCCAATTGGGAACTAAAGATCTCATTTTGTAAGTGCTGGCCGATATAAAAGACGAAAGACTTGCTTTTGACCGTTAAGTGGTGAAAATATAAGCCTTAGTCTTAGAAACGTCGGACAGCAAGATGATCAATACGATCAATACGAATGGAGCACGGGAGAAGTTTATATGTTTGCATTTGTCAAGGAAGCGGATGGGGCCCTCTACAGGACAGCCGTTTTTGGGGCCTTTAACGATGAAGTTGCTAATGATACGTCCTTTGATGCAGCCTATCAGAATTATTATTTGATCCTCAACAAGGATAAAACAGGTTTTTGCAAAAAATATTCCTTCGTCCAAGACGCTCCTGTTTTGGAGAAGGCCCTTTATTTCTATGAGTTTAACCGGGATGACTGGAACCTGGTCACCGACGACGATTTTTATGGTCACGTCGCCTGGCTGACTAGGGCCGAAGTTCAAGGACTTTTAAGGGGGGAGGCCCCCTCCCCCCAGGCCCTCCAAAAGGCTCTGGATATCGATGCCAAGGCCCAGTTTGACCTAGAGGGAGACCTGACCTCCTGGGACCAGATTGAGATGGTCCTAGGCTTTACTGGGGGTTTTCGAGGGGCTTACCTGGAAAGCCTTGCCCAAAGAAAAGCTCCTGACCAGGCCTGGACCCCCCTCCCCCTGGTGAGCCAGCAGCTCAGCCCCTTGGGAGAGCTGGGAGGCGAGGCTCTCCGGGTGGATTTGCGGGGCCCCTGGGGCTGGTCGGTCAGCTTTGAATTTCAAGGGCAGATTGCCTACTCCACCCTCAGTCGGGACCCTGACTTAGACGACCCTGTCTGGGAAGGTGGGGAAATGGGCATCAGCGATGATGGCCTCATCACCCTGGTGGATGATGAGGAAGTCCAGGAGTATTTTCAGAATGACTTTTATACCTGGTTCCAAGGGAAGAAGGTCCACTATCGCTTGGGGATCGATGAATGAACTTGATTCGATATGGGCTATGTAGTTCCTGTTGGTTTAGGATGGGAAGGCCTCTTTAAAGACGAAGTCATAGGAAAACCGTAGGGAGCTAATCATAAGGCAAGATGGCGCAGGATAGGCCATATGGTGCAGGATAAGCTTTCCCCAAGCGACTTTGACCGGGTGCTGCTAGTGGAAGCAGGGGCAAGTCTGCCGGAAGCGATTGAAACTGAGGTGAATTATGGCAAATGAGTTTACAACAAGAAATCTCCCGTATTTTTCAGATTTTGAGATTGTGAACTCGTGCGTTCACAATCCACTTCCAATCGAGGAAGACGGTGAAGACGAATGAGCAAGCTGGATGAACTGATTCAGGAATATTGTCCGGATGGGGTGGAGTATAAAAAAATTGGAGCTATAACCAATTATGAGCAACCATCCAAATATTTAGTGAAAAGCACCGCCTATAATGATGATTTTGAAACCCCTGTGCTAACAGCCGGTCAGACTTTTATTTTAGGATATACCAATGAAACTAACGGTATCTATCCTGCATCAAAAGCATCACCTGTTATTATCTTTGATGATTTTACAGCGGCGTTCAAATGGGTTGATTTTCCATTTAAGGCAAAATCATCCGCTATGAAAATGATAACAGCAAAAGAAAATATACTAATCAGATATTTGTTTCATTTGATGGGGTTTTTGAACTATTCATCAGATAGGCATAAACGATTGTGGTTAAGCACATATTCGGAGTTTAAAATCCCTCTCCCCCCTCTCCCTGTGCAGCGTGAAATTGTCCGTATCTTGGACAATTTCACGCTGCTTACAGCGGAGCTTACAGCGGAGCTTACAGCGGAGCTTACAGCTAGAAAGAAACAGTATGAGTTTTATCGGGATAAGCTGCTTATTCCTCACGCAGAGACAAAGAAACTTCAATTGGGTGAGGTTTGTACTTTTGTACGTGGACCCTTTGGCGGTGCCTTGAAAAAAGAGACATTTCAACCACATGGATATGCTGTGTATGAGCAACAACACGCAATTTACCGAAATTTGGAATTTAGATATTTCATTGACGATCAGAAATATGATGAGCTCAAAAGATTCTCAATTAAGCCTGGGGATATGATTGTAAGCTGTTCTGGAACAATTGGAAAGACCTTTGTAATTCCAGAAGATGCCCCAGAGGGTGTAATAAACCAAGCATTACTAAAACTGACACCACACGATGAATTGAATGTGCGTTATCTCCAGTATTTCTTTGAGAACACTCTTTCCAAGAAGTTAAATCGTGTAGCAAGAGGAGGCGCAATTAAAAATGTTCCGTCTGTCAGTGAGTTAAAAGAAATTAAAATACCAGTTCCATCCTTGGATGCTCAAGAGCGGCTTGTTCAAGTCCTCGACAACTTCGACGCTCTCTGCACCGACCTGACTTCCGGTCTCCCGGCCGAGATCGAAGCACGGACCAAGCAATACGAGTATTACAGAGATAAGCTGTTGACCTTTCAGGAAAAATAAAGAGATGAGGAGGATTCCTGACTCTCGGTAAACAAAAAAATAAAAATGGCCATAAAGGCCGTGATAGTCGAGTTTCTTGAATATCTGTCTTTCGTTTTTTTGTCCTCTTACACCATAAGGTTTACTGATAGGTCAAGTTTCGTCACTCGTTTGAAATCAGAAAGTGTCATGTAATTGTAGAGGGGTTGCATATTAGTCGTTTCCCAAATTGATAGCAGGTCTGCACTGAGATGAGTTGGTGAGAGCGTTACCAAAGGATAGGTCCCC
>CAKZWV010000058.1 GCA_937922005.1 uncultured Clostridia bacterium
AAGGCCTATCAAAACCACAATATCTGGTGCGCCAGAAAATACGCCTTCCATGAAACCGATCGGATGGGGGAGAAAATTGCTGAAGTTCGTAAAATTTTAGAGGCCAAAGGAGATCTTAGCAAAATTGACCTTTCAAAACTAGAGTTCTTTTATCCGGTCCAGTAGGATCGAAAAAGCTGGCGGAAACTCGTTATGCAAGCCCCTAAGCAATCCAAACAAACCAAACAACGCACTTCGGAACGGACTTCAGACCACACTTCGAACCGTGATTCAGAACGTACTCCAGAACGTACTTCGGACCGCACTGCGGAACGGACTTTTTGGCAAAAAGACCGCCTCCGATTTGGTATCCTCCTGGTCCTGCTCCTTGTCGTGAACCTGGGCCTCATATTGGCGAACCTGGCGTCAGGTTCCCTCGATACCACGGTGTCCGAGCTGATCTGGGGCCTCTGTCATCCGCATTCCCAGGAGGACGTGGCCTTGGTCCTTTGGACCTTCCGCCTGCCCCGCCTTTTTTTAGCGGCCTTTGCAGGGGGGGCTCTTGCCTTGTCCGGCTACCTCCTCCAGGTCTTTTTTCATAACCCGATCGCCGGTCCCTTTACCTTGGGAATCGCTAGTGGAGCAAAAATGTCCCTGACCTTGGCCCTCCTCCTGGCCAACCTCTACCAGATTCACCCTTCCTCTACAGGTATGTTGGCAGCTGCGATTAGCGGGTCTCTGCTTGTCATGGCCCTGATTCTTGCCATTGCCCGGCGGATCCACCGGTCTACGACCCTCGTCATCGCCGGACTCATGATCGGCTATCTCTGCTCCGCCGTCACCGATTTTTTGATCAACTTTTCCTCAGATCAGCTGATTGCCAACATGGGACTGTGGGCCCAAGGCACCTTCTCAGGAGCGTCCTGGGATGATTTGAAGATCTGTATGCCCTTCATTAGCCTCCTTTTTGCGGCAAGTTTCCTTCTAGCCAAACCCCTTCTCGCCTACGAGATGGGAGAAGTCTATGCTCAAAGTGCTGGGGTCAATCTCAGAATGTTTAGAGTGACCTTGATTTTCATCACGAGTACCCTTGCCGCCATCGTGACAGCCTATGCGGGCCCGATTTCCTTTGTGGGCCTGGCCGTCCCCCACCTGGTCCACATTGGTCTGCGCAATGAACAGCCCCACTACGTCATTCCGACCTGCTTTTTGACGGGTTCCGCCTTTTGTCTCTTGTGCGACTGGATTGCCCGGACGGCCTTTGCTCCTGTAGAGCTGGGCTTATCTTCCCTGACCGCCCTCTTTGGGGCCCCCATCGTCCTTCGCTTGCTTTTCAAGCGACAGAAGAAAAACCGCTAGGAGATCTGTCATGACCCAACACTCATCTTCCCCCTCTTCAACAAATACTCCCGCTCCCCTTCCTCTTTCTTCTAGCCATTCCAGCGCAGGCTCTCCGATCGCTTCTTTCCCAGCGTCCTCGCCAGGGTCTGGCACCGCCCCCCTGCTCGAAACGAAAGGCCTTGCTGTAGGCTATGGTGATAAGGTCTTGATTGATAAAATTAACCTTTCTTTAAAGCCTGGGGAAATCCTGGTGGTGATTGGTCCCAATGGAACCGGTAAGAGCACCTTGCTGAGGACTCTGGCCAATCTCTTGCAGCCCAGGCAGGGGGAGGTCTTCCTGGACGGAAAAAATTTAGTTGACTATCGGCCCAAGGAACTAGCTCAAAAGATTGCCGTTGTTTTGACGGAAAAACCCCTCATGGAGACCATGCGTTGCGCCAGTGTCGCTGCAACGGGCCGTCAAGTTCACACTGGGCTTTTAGGCCTCATGGGTGACCAAGACTGGCAGGCTTTAGACCGGGCTCTGACCCTGGTCGATGCCCAAGATCTGGCAGAAAAACCCTTTGGGGAGGCCAGCGACGGGCAACAGCAGAGGATTTTGTTGGCCCGGGCTATTTGCCAAGAGCCGGAACTTATCCTCTTGGATGAACCGACGACCTTTTTGGATATTCACTATGCTGGATCCTTCCTCCAAGTCCTCCGCCGCTTGGCCAAGGAAGAGGGTTTGAGCTTTGTTGTGGCCCTCAATGACCTAGCCTGGGTAGCTAAGGTGGCTGACCAAGTCCTAGCCCTGAAGGAAAGCAGGGCCTTTTTCTATGGTCCTCCGGAGGCCGTTCTCACAGCTGAAAACATCTGTGCCCTCTACAACATTCAAGACCGGCAAAATCAATATATTTCTACCTACGCCAGCTTAGAATTTCAGCCACCAGCCCAGGCTCCCCAAATCTTTGTTCTAGGGGGAGGAGGTCGAGGCCTGCCCTACTACCGGGCCTTGCAAAGAAAAGGAGTGGCCTTCGTGGCGGGAATATTTGCTCCAGGAGACCAAGATGAGCCCCTTGCCCAGGCCCTAGCCGCTAAAGTGATCTCCTATGAAGCCGAAGGTCAGGAAGAGGAGGCTCTCCGCCAGGCCAAAGAGAGTCTTGAGGCTTGTGGGACCCTCTTTGTGGCACCCGGGCCCATGCAAGAAGGGGAAACCCGGCTCCGTCATGACTTGGAAGCCTATGCGAAAAAAAAGAAAATCGCTGTATTGACACAATTGGAAGATTTTTTTAATTATTGACATAAAACCATGGCGGTTGTAAAATTTATGAAAATTGGGCTTTCCAGACAAAAAAGTTCCTCTATTCTGCAGGGCTTTACAGACGGGGTGTCCATGATAGAAAGGATGTGAGCCAATGAAGAAACTATATTTTATTACAGTGCCCCTGCTGGCAATTTTCTTATTGAGTTCCACTTCTTTTGCTCAAGCTACATCAGAGTCGGAATGGGAAGGTTATACACCGGAGGAGTTGAAGATCCTGGAAGAACAGCGCAAAGAGCTTAGGGATATGTGGGATAAATACCCAGTAGTGCAAAATCACCAACCTCGATTAAAAACTCTGCAAGGTTCCATGGGAAAGTGTGGAGATATTCTCATTGCTTTGGATAGTTTAACGGATCATGTGGGACTAGTACAAAATGGTGCACACGTTATAGAAGCTCACCCAGATAATCCGAATCATGGCGTAGCTATCACTTTGAACTGCTGGCCCTATAGATATAAAAAAATCAAGGGACTTGAGGTAGAGGGTGCTAAAGATTATCAGAAAGCTGATGTCGTAGCCTATGCAGAGGAACAGGTAGGTGAACCTTATGATTTGTTCTCCGGTCGCTGGTCGGAGAACGCTTGGTACTGTAGCAAATTGGTATGGCGTGCATGGTATAGAGAGGGATACGATTTAGAAGGCCGTATTGATGAAGAACGAGGCACTTATGTGACACCTGGCGACATCTTAGCCTCACCATTTACAGTTACTTTTTATAGCAGCTATTAAGGACGGAATATATGAACAAGAACGGTAGCAGGTCATTGGTCATAGCCATTCTTTTCTTGTTTTTTGCTATATTTCTCTGGTGGCATTCAACACCACAACAGGCTACTCTTGAGGAAGAGGCATCGAGCAATCGTCGTAAGGATGTTCTGCAGTATGAACAGGAGACTGGGGAAAAACAACCTAAGTCAGTACAGTATCTTGTAACACATTATGATCAAGATGCTACATGGATCACCAACTTGGATGCTACAGATTCTTCAAATCATATACTAAGGTTACATGGTGTAGAAAATATTTATACCCTAACATCTGGGTTTTTATTACCTGAGATCGATGGTGAAAAGGCTGCCTTACTGGATCAGGACGGTCGCCTTATAAAGAGTATCACATTTTCTAAACCGGCTACTCACCATGTTGCTGAATTTCGGGACAAAATCTATGTTCTATCTCAACCTCATTCTCTTAAAAGCAGTATTGGCGTCTATGATGCTTCTTTTCATCTTTTGAAAGAAAGCCAAGAGTTTCCCGGTATGCCTTCCAAATTTTTTATTCATGATGATACGATATATCTCTTAACAACAGGAGTAGGGCTGATTACCGATACAAAGGATCAGGTCCGTTTGTCAGCTATTAAGGTAGATACCCTTCAAGAGATAGGGTCGACCATAGTTCCAGATATGATGGCTGCTGTTGAACTTAGAGTATTTGAAGATCGGTTGGCGGTATATGGTTGTGATGAAGAAGGGACTTTACTGATTAGCTTACATGACCTTTCTCTGAAAGAGAGTAACCGCTATCGGTTAGATGAAGGCAATGGTTGGGTGAGTAAAGTAATTCAAGACGATTCCCTTCAATACGTTGTTGTTGGCTCCTCTATTCTTTTGTTAGACGAATCTTTCCAAATTAAGGCTGCTTTTACAAAGAATGATTTAATCATCAAAGATGCCAAACTAACCCCCTATGGACTATGTATTCTAGGGACCATGATGCAAGGAGGTGAGGATTATTTTGCGGTGTTGGACCCTAAGACCTTACATCTTATAGGGCCCGATTCTCTTCTGCAGCCGAGGATTCTACAACTAGGTTTCCGCCAAGGAGCAATGATGCC
Organism: uncultured Clostridia bacterium; assembly: GCA_937922005.1. Taxonomy (GTDB): domain Bacteria; phylum Bacillota; class Clostridia; order Saccharofermentanales; family DTU023; genus CAKZWV01. The sequence continues at coordinate 4,462 of CAKZWV010000058.1, forward strand.
TTCGCGATTCTGGTCGATCGAGTAAGCCATGGGAGACCCAATACCCACAGCCCTTGTAGGCTGCGAAGTTTTTAGGGGGCACGATCTAGTAAGGCTGCTTGCTACCACACGCCTTTGCTCTTGTTACGCCAATTTCTCAAGAAGTTGGCGTTTTTTTATGCCTCTGTAACCTATTTTTGTTAGGCTCAAGGATAGGGACTATGGGGTCATCTAGGCTGCCTTATTCTTCAGAATATCCAGATAGGCTATCCTGGCCCCTCCGTCATGTCCCTTGTGGTGCCTCTGAGCGATGGGTGGTGCTACATGGTCGCAGCCTCGGGCTAGAAGAGGAGGAGTGAGCTTGTTTTGCAATGTGTTTTTAGATTTTACCGATAAAAACATCGTTTTTATTGGGGGCGGCCAAGTGGCCCTTCGCAAGGTGAAAAAAATGCTCCAGTACGGGGCCCGGATCCGGGTCGTCAGTACTTCTTTTGCCCCGGGCTTTCAGGACCTTATCAAGGAATATACTGGGGAACATACCGGAGAACCTGTCAAAGAACTGACCGGCGAACAGACTGGTGAACTTATCCAGGCGGATCGGCTGATCCTCCAGGAAAAGGCCTATGAAGCGGAAGACCTGGCAGGAGCCCATCTTGTCATTGCTGCAACAAATCATCCCGACCTCAACGATCGGATCGTCCAAGAGGCCAATTCCCGAGAAATCTGGGCCAATAACGTGACTTCTCGGGAGAACACGAGCGTGCGCTTTCCTGCGCAGATTGACCAGGCCGATGGGGCTATCCAGGTGGCCATTGCCACGGATGGGAAAAATCCCATGGTGGCTAAGGTCATGAAAGAAAAGATCCAGGCCATGATGACGGCACTGACGCCAGAGTTGATGAAATATTTGAATGAGCAGCGTCAAGTGGTAATACAAAATTATGATCAGCCCCACGAAGCTTTGCAGAAACACGAGGCCTTGGAAGCCCAGGCGAAGGAGGCCTTGGACGCAGCCTTGGAAGCTCGGCTGCCGGGCCGGGTTAGCCTGGTGGGGGCGGGACCGGGGGATCCGGGTCTCATGACCTGGGAAGGTCTGGCCCGCCTGCAGATGGCTGATATTATTTTGTATGATTATTTGGCAGCGGAAGAGTTGTTGACCTGGGCTAAGCCTGGCTGCCGCTTCCAATATGTAGGAAAACAAGTGGGGGCCCATAGTATGGGGCAAGAAGAGATTCAGGCTTTGCTCTATGAGGCTGCTCAGACCTATCCGGAAGTGGTTCGTCTCAAAGGAGGCGACCCCTATGTCTTTGGACGGGGAGGGGAAGAGGTCCTCTTCCTGAAGGAACGGGGGATCCGGGTGGAGGTCATCCCGGGAATTAGCTCGGCCTTAGCTGGCCTGACGGCGGCTTCTATTCCCATTACCCACCGGGGATTAGCTCGGTCCTTTCATGTTTTCACCGGCCATACAGCCGATGACGAACCCCTAGATTACTCCACCATCGCCAAGGTGGAAGGAACCTTGGTCTTTTTAATGGGCGTTGGCCATGGATCGCAAATCTTTGCAGGTCTATTATCCGCTGGGAAGGACCCCGATACGCCAGTAGCTATGATTGAGCGTGCCTATCGTCCCGAGCAAAAAGTCTATGTGACCAAGCTAGGCCAGGCTTCAGAGTGTTTGATTCAAAAGCAGCTTGCTGCCCCTGCCCTCCTTGTCATAGGTCAGGTGGTTGACTTGCGTGCTCAAATAGAGGAGATATCTAATACCCAAATGGAAGCGATATCCAATGAGCAAAATGGAGGAGATATCCAATGAACAAATCAGGAAACCTGGCCCTTTGGCGGAGGGATATATGCGTGGGAGTGCTCATCCTAGTCGCTGCCATCTATAGCCTGGTGGCTCCCAACCTATCCCATGAAGTAAGTCAGTATAAGCTTAACGAAGACATTACCTATAATGGCACGATGAAAGCTGCCAAATTTTCCGGCGCAGGGGTCGTGACCAATCAGGCCGGTGATATTTTACAAGGAGACTTTAAGGATGGCCTGCCTCATGGCCCTATCACTTTCTTGTCGCATGAGGGCTGGGTGGTGGCTGGTGTCTTCCGCCAAGGCATGCCGGTGGGAGAGGTGACCCTGCTTACCGAAAATGGCCACATGTATCGCCGACAGGCCCAAAGTTCCTACCAGCTCTTGGAAGCCAAGTCTACTCCTGGGGAGAGGCCCGGTTTAGCGCCTGGCGTCACGCCTGTCTCAGCGCCGGAGGTGGCCCCCGAAACGCCTCCGAGCCAAGCGCCTAGCACAGCCTCAGAATCGGCCCCGAGCCAAGAGCTGGAGACGGTCCCAGAAACGGCCCCGAGCCCGTAGGCAGATCGCGGATAGAGGGTACCCTATGAGAATTTTGATCTTTGACTATTTGCGGGTGATAGCCTTTATATTTATACTCTTTTACCACTTCTACCCCAATCTTTATCCAGGGGGATTCCTTGGCTTGGACTTGCTTTTTGCCCTATCAGGTTTTCTAGCCACGGGGAAACTCATGGATCAAGAGGCTGAGGCATGGAGGAGGGGAAGAGGGGGCTTTTCGCTTGCCTCCTTTTATCGCAAGAGAGCCTATCGCCTGTGGCCCGCCCTGATCCTGTGCTTGCTGATTGGCACGGGTCTTTCCTGGTTGATGTCAGCCGACTACCAGGTGAACCTCAACTATCAGGTGGCTGCGGCCTTGGGCGGAGTCACGAATTACTATGAAATTTTAACCGGAGGTTCCTACGAAAATCAATTTATTCGCCACCTTTTTCTGCCAACCTGGTCCCTGGGGGTGGAGATTCGTTTCTATCTACTTTTTGGTTTGATGGCTTGGGCTTTGAAGAAGCTCCACCACCCCCGGGAAACCCGGAAAATCCTGGGCTGGACCAGTCTAGCCATGATCGTTCTTTCTACCATCTTATTGGCCTGGGGCGGGTCACAGATTCCCAAACAAATAGCCGACACTGGTCAAAAAGACCAACTCATGGCTCTTTTATATTTTTGTGATGTCACTAGGCTGGGGGCCTTCTTTTGGGGGGTCCTAGCGGCCTGCCTTACTGGCACCCAAACGCTTTCCCACTCTTGCATCCGCCTGATAGATGGCCTGCCTGAATTCCTGCTCTGGATCATTTTTGGCGTTGATATAGGGGCCTTTGCTTACCTATGTTGGAAGCTTTCCTATAGCAATCCTTGGACCTACATGGGAGGCTTTGTGGGGGTAGGATCTTTGTCTTTTCTTCTTCTTTATGGTGGAAGGATCTTGGAAGCGAAAATCCAGGATCGGGCCCAGGAAGCCTGGGATGAAGAAGGTCTTGATCACGAAGCCTGGTACGAAGAAGATCTGGATTACGATGACTGGTACGAAGAAGATGAGCGAGATCCTTGGTCTGCAGCATATAAGGCACCAAGAGCTGGACTACATAAATTTGGTCGGCGGGTCAGGGCGATTTCGAACCAGGGGATTGTCTCCCTGTCAGCCCTGTCCTATGGGATTTACCTCTTTCATTGGCCCATCTTCGTCCTTTGTGACACCCTTTTTGTCCGTATTGTAGCGGTGGGCTTGGCCCTTGTGACGTCCGGTGTGTTGTCTTGGCTAAGTTTGCACTATTGGGAACCCATCTTTACCCGGGTCATGCCAGAATATTCCCAGGCCCCTCAGCTGGAGTGGAGGTCCGTATGGATCTCCTCTTTTGCGTGTTTCTTCCTAGCAGCTATGGTCCTCCTTCTAGCCTTTTTCGCCCCGGATCTGACTTCCTTTGAGGGTCAGTATTGGCAGTATTCTCTAGCTGCCCAGGTCGATAGCCTTAGCCAGGAGCGGACAGGTGTCCAAGCCATGGAGGAGAAGGCTTTAGCCCAGGCCCGGGCAGAGCAGGCTACCCAAGCCGGATCCCAATCGGCGAATTCATCCCAGACTCAGCAAGAAGATCCTCAAGCTTCCGCCACAAATACTCCCGATCCCTCCTTACAGGCTCCCAGCTCCGGGCTGACACCTGGGGATTTGAATGACCAGGGTTTTGAAGGCTCGGTCACCATTATTGGCGATAGCGTCTTGTTGGGGCCGAAGGAGTATTTGCAGGAGCATATTCTTAATTCTTATGTGTTTGCCCAGGGCTTTATTAGCTTTGATAAGGCGATTCAGATTGTCGGAGAGTTGAAGGCCAAGGACCAGCTAGGGAAGAATCTTGTGGTGGCCATTGGAACCAACGGGCGTGATAGCTTTCGACAGGATGTGGATCAGATCATTGAAATGCTGCCGGAAGGGCATCGGCTCATTTTCGTGACGCCCTTTGATGGACGGGGGGATCCCAGTTGGAACTCTTGGCAGACGGGGGCCTATGAAAGGACCCTGCCTCAGTATTATCCCTTTATTACGGTCAACGACTGGGCGGCCTATGCGGCACCTCGGCCGGAGCTCTATAAGGGGACGGACACGGTGCATTTTTATGGGTTAATCGATACTTATGAACAATATACAGCCCAACTCCTGTTAGCCTTGCAGGAGGCGATTCAGAAGCCAGCCAAGACCCAAGCTGATTTTGAAGCCGGTCGACAAAGGCAAAGTCAGGCAGAGGGAGGTAGCTAGTAAGATGGATCGACGGATTCGCTCTTTTGATTTTGTCAGGATTCTAGCTTTTTTCTTGATCTTGACCTATCATTTTTACCCCAATATCCTATCTGGAGGTTTCCTGGGGGTAGATATGCTCTTTGCCCTCTCGGCTTTTTTGGTGGCAGGAAGCTTTCTGGACCAGGAGGAGCGGGCCTGGCGCTACCAGGGACCCCGCTTTGCCGTGGGGACTTTTTACCGGAAACGTTTGAACCGGCTTTGGCCTACTCTGACTCTGTGTCTGGCTCTCGTTGTTGGCCTTTCTTGGTTTATTTCTCAGGATTATCAGGTGGGCCTGACCCATCAGACGGCCGCCGCCTTTGGCGGGGTTACCAATTACTATGAAATCCTGACCGGGGGGAGCTATGAGGCCCAATTTACCAAGCATCTTTTCTTACATACGTGGTCATTAGGGATCGAAACGAGATTTTATATCTTTTTTGGCCTCTTAGCCTGGGCTCTTCTTACTTTCTCTCATCCCACTCAGGTCAGACGACGCCTGGCCAGCTTTAGCATCTTGTTCATTGTTATTGCCTTGGGCTTTTTAGCCTTGGGGACCTGGGGCCTCCAAGTTGCTGAACAAATCAGCCAAGCTTCCTTTGAAGCTGCTGTAGGGAGTGGTCTTGGGGGCACAGGCCTGGCCACGAGTGCCGGGGGCATAGCGACTGCGGCTGTTCCTAGCAGAGGAAATGTAACCTGGGCCCACCGCCTTCTCGACTTTCTTGGGGGCAAAGATCTTTTGATTTCTTGGTTATATTTCTCCGATTTCACCCGGATGGGCCCCTTCTTCTGGGGGATCCTGGCGGCTTGTTGCAGTGGCTTTCAGGAAACCAGCCCCCGCTTTCATGGCCTGGCCCGCCGTTTTCCCAAGATCGTAGCCTGGATTCTTCTTCTCCTCAGCCTGGGAACCCTCAGTTATTTTTCTTGGTGGCTTTCTTACGAAGATATCAAGACCTATGCCTTTGGTTTTACCATAGTTGGCGCTCTGACGGGCCTTGTCTTATTCCTTTTCCGCCTCCTTTTGGAACAAGGAAAACTAGAAGAACAGGCAGCGACCGTGTCAACCCAGCCCCCAGGGCCAGGAGCTGCTCCTCGGCGTTTTTCTTGGCTAGAAAGTCTGGCCAACTTGTCTTATGGGATCTACCTCTTTCATTGGCCCCTTTTTATCATCTTTAACCAGGGTTTGACCAAACCCTTAAATCAGCATTTGGCAGTCTGCCTATCCCTAGCCTTGTCCCTACTCTTGGCCTGGTTGTCGCAAAAGTTCTGGGAACCCCTCTTTGTGAAAGCCATCAAAGAGCCTAGGCTCCAGCCTTGGTCCCTATGGGCCTCCCGCATGGCCATGATTGTGATGGGGGTGCTTTTTGTCTTTCTCTTGAATCAAGCTCCTGTCTTGACTAAATTTTCCAGTCAAATGTGGCAGATGGCCTTACAGGGTCGGATGGCAGATATGGGCCGGGAACGTATGGGCGTTCAGAAATTAGAAAGCAATCCTGTCCAAGCAGCCAGTCTAGGTGCCTCAGAAGGGGCTGGAGAAGGCCATATGGTAAGAGATGATGTGATGGCCCTAGCTGAGACGGAGAAAGAGGCGATGGAACCTGCAGCTGACGCAAATCCGGAAGTCCCGAAAAGCGCCCAAGCCACGGAAAGTACCGAAGCGACGGAAACCACCCAAGCTACTGAAAGTGGCGAATCTACGGAAAACACCAAAGCTTCTGAGAGAGACGAAGGCCAGGAAGCTGCTGAAACCGGTCAAAGCACAGAAGCCAGTCAAAGCTCAGAAGCTAGTCAAAGTACAGAAGCTAGTCAAAGTACAGAAGCGAGCGAGGCAGAAGAGACCAAGAAGGACGGGCAAAGTGGGCGAAAGCGCCTGCGCCGTCACCCCGATGCCCCTCGTGTGACCATGAACGAGCAAGGCTTTGAAGGAGGGGTGACCCTGCTGGGAGACTGTCTGACCGACACGATACGGGATTATTTGCAGAGTAATATTTTAGATACTGATGTTTGTAGTGTCTATGGACTAGCCATGGGTGGAGGGCTGCAAATCCTCCAAAATATCATTGCCCAGGGCCAGCTCCGTAAGAATGTTGTCATTGAGCTAGGGACCAATGCGGTGCCCTATGCCATTGGTTATTTGGATCGCATTATTGAGGTCATTCCTGAGGGCCATCGGGTGATTCTTGTCACCCCCCATATTGCCAACGGGAATCCCCTGGCTTGGCCGGCTTATCAGGTAACCCTTTATGAGCGAACCTTACCCAAGTATTTTCCCTTTATTACCGTCTGTGATTGGTCCGAGTATGCGTCCACCAGACCCGAATTATATGAAGGTACCGATTTGGTCCATTTTTGTTTTAGGTTAACCAGTAATGGCCCATTCAAGGACCAATTGATTGATGCTCTGCAAAGAGCGGCTTATCGCCCCCTCAAGACGGATGAATCCTATGAAAATGGCCGCCGTCGACAATTGGAGGACCAAGACGTCGAACAAACGGATGCTACGGCACCATAAGCTACTGATGCTACGGCTGCGCCATAAGCTACGAAAGGAAAGCTCTATGAATCAACGGATACGCTCTTTTGACCTTATCAGGATATTAGCCTTTATCTTGATTTTGACCTATCATTTTTATCCTAATATCCTTTCCGGAGGTTTCTTGGGGGTAAACATTCTCTTTGCCCTCTCGTCTTTTTTGGTGGCGGGCAGCTTCCTGGACCAGGAGGAGAGGGCTTGGCGCTACCAGGCGTCTCGCTTTGAAGCGGGAAGCTTTTACCGGAAGCGTTTCTACCGACTTTGGCCAACCCTGACCCTGTGTTTGGCTCTTGTTGTTGGGCTTTCTTGGTTCATTTCTAAAGATTATCAGGTAGGTCTAGCCCATCAGACAGCGGCAGCCTTTGGCGGGGTAACGAATTACTATGAAATCCTAACAGGAGGGAGCTATGAGGCCCAATTTACCAAGCATCTTTTTTTGCATACTTGGTCTTTGGGGATCGAAACGAGGTTTTATATCTTTTTTGGTCTACTCGGCTGGGCCTTAGTGACCTTTTCCCCACCGACCAAGGTCCGGTGGCGTCTGGCCTGGTATAGCATTCTATTTATTTTCCTCTCTGTAGGCTTATTAGCTGCAGGCAGCTGGTGCCTCCATGTGGCCCAGCAAGCCAGTCAAGCGACGATGGAAGCAGCGGTTGGAAGCTTAGGGGGAGTAAGCTTGCCCGGTACTGCAGGGGGCATGGCTACCTTGACTCCACCTGGGAGTGGCGACATGACCTGGGCTCACCGCATCCTTGACTATCTTGGGGGAAAAGATCGGCTGATTTCCTGGCTGTATTTCTCCGATTTGACCAGGATGAGCCCCTTCTTCTGGGGTATTCTCGCTGCTTGTTGTAGTGGTTTTCAGGAGACGAGTGCCCGCTTTCATAGCTTCTCCCGGCGTTTTCCTAAGATTTTAGCCTGGATCCTCCTTGTCCTTAGCATTGGGAGCCTCCATTATTTTGCCTGGTGGCTATCTTATGAAGACATTAAGACCTATGCTTTTGGTTTCACGGTGGTTGGGGCCTTGACTAGCCTTGTCCTCTTCCTCTTACGGGTCCTTTGGGAGCAGAAAAAACCAGTTGCCATGGCAGCAACTACTATGGCCCAGGCGGCCCCTGTCATGATGCCGCAAGGGGCCCCAGGCTTTGCCCCTGCTCCAATGGAAGCCCCTAATCCTGGCACTGCTCCTGTTTCTGCTTTAAATGCTGTTCCAACTGCTGCTCCTGCTGGGGCCCCTGCTCAGGTTTCGGCCAAGCCTTCCCGCCGCTTTGCTTGGTTATCGACCCTAGCCAACTTATCCTATGGAATCTATCTCTTCCACTGGCCACTTTTTATCATCTTTCACCAAGGCCTGGCCAAGCCCTTGAACCAGCACCTAGCGGTCTGCCTCTCCCTTGCCTTATCTCTGTTCTTAGCCTGGTTTTCGCAAAAATTCTGGGAACCCCTCTTTGTCAATGCTTTGAAAGAACCGAAGATTCGGCCTTATTCCATCTGGGCCTCCCGCCTGGCCCTGGTTTTGACAGGGATCCTCTTTATTTCCTTGCTCAATCAAGCTCCGGTCTTGACGGACTTTTCCAATCAATTATGGCAAATGGCCCTCAAAGGACAAATCTCTGATATGGGCCGGGAGCGTCTAGGGGTTCAGAACTTAGAATGAGATGCGGTCCAAGCGGCAAGCTTTTCTGCTGGGAAAGAGGTCAAGGCTGATACGTCAATGATCCGAGCCGATCGGATATCCCAAGAAGTCTCGGCTGATTCGATGGTGGATAAGGCAAAAAATAAAGATCAAGATACAACGAAAGACAAGGATAAGCAGGATAACCTTGTCCCAACCCGATCCTTTATAGAAGATCCTTATGGCTCAGTTGATCAGGCTAAGGACCAAGAAGACCAGGATTCTGATGTAAAAAATCAAACAAGACAGGATTCGAGTGCAAATAATCCTGAGGCCCAAGCCCAAGAATCAGGAGCCGACAAGGAACAAGATGTAGATGACAAGGATCAAAATCCGGGCGAGAAGGGCCAAGATCCGGACGGGAAGGACCAGAATTCGGGTGATAAGGACCAAGACCCGGACGGGAAGAACCAGGATGGGCAAGCCAAAGATGGGCAAGGCAAAGATGAGCAAGCCGAAGATGGGCAAGCCGAAGATGGTGAGGATTCCGACCAAGAGAAAGGGTCGAAAGACAGTAAAGATACGAAAGCTACACGACGCCGGAGAAAGCCCCGCCGCCGTACTGCTGGAGATCCGCCTGTGGAATTAAACGATCTGGACTACGAGGGAACGGTTACTATCATTGGCGACTGTCTGACGGTTGGTATTCGTACTTATCTGCAAGAAAATATTCCGGATTCAACGGTCTATGGAGTCTACGGGATGGCCATGGATGCAGGTTACAATTATGTTAGAGATTTAATTGCCCAGGGCCTCCTTGGGAAAAATGTGGTTATTGAGCTTGGGACCAACCAAGTCACCCATGCGACTGCCTATCTCAATGGGATCATCGAGGCCCTTCCAGAAGGTCACCGGTTGATTCTGATCACTCCCCACATTGCTAATGGCAATCCTGAAGCTTGGGGGGCCTATGAGGTGACCCGCTATGAACGAACCCTAGCAAAAGAAGCCTATTATCCTTTTGTTACTGTCTTTGACTGGTCCGAATATGCTTCGACCCGGCCTGAACTTTATACGGGAACCGACCTAATTCACTTCTGCTTTAAGATGAGCAGCAATGAACCCTTCAAAGATGAACTCATCAAAGCCTTACAAAGGGCTACAGCAAGAGGGGTAAAAACGAAGGAAAATTATACAGAAGGAAGAAAACGCCTGGTAGAAGATTTCAATCTTCAGGAAAATTGACGGAAAACCGGGATTTTGTTATTCTGGTGACGTCCTTACTAGTCGAAGCTTGACTAGCGATGCCCTAGCTGGGGCACCGGCACTAGTGGCAGCCCTGCTAGTGTGTCCTTACTAGTGACGATCGTGGCGCAAAGCTACGATTCGGGCAAGAAGTCAGAAGGAGAAGTATATGCAATATCAGATTGTTGGGGATAATTTGCCGGTAGTCCTGGTGCAGTTGAGCCCAGGAGAGACCATGATCAGTGAGGCCGGAGGCCGGTCTTGGCTCCGGGGCCAAGTCAAAACGGAGGCTAAGAGTGGGGGCCTCGGTAAGTCCCTGGGACGGATGTTTTCTGGAGAAAGCCTCTTTTTAAGCCATTATACGGCCATTAGTCCGGCGGAAATTGCCTTTGCTTCCTCTTTCCCCGGGAGCATCATTGTGAAAGAACTCGCCCAAGGGCAAAGTATTATTTGCCAAAAAAGCGCCTTCCTCTGCGCAACGGCAGGGGTTGATCTCTCCATTCAATTCCAGAAAAAAATGGGCGCAGGCTTTTTCGGGGGAGAAGGCTTCATTATGCAAAAGGTGACCGGTCCTGGCTTGGCTTTCCTAGAAATTGATGGTTATTGCCATAGGATCCAGCTGAGTCCAGGGGAAGAAGTCGTCTGCGACACGGGCATTTTAGCTGCCATGGATGAGACCTGTGACCTCGATGTTCGTATGGTCAGTGGTTTAAAAAATGTGCTTTTCGGTGGAGAAGGTTTGATGGATACGGTCGTTAGAGGACCTGGTGAAGTCTACCTGCAAAGCATGACACGCTGGGCCTTTGCCGCCATGTGCCAGGGAACGCAATCCTAGGAATTAGCAGCTGCCATGTCTGGCTCTTCGCTTAACTTATCTTTATACGCCGTGACCGATCGACGTTGGGCCCAAAGCAGGGAAGGTCTGCTTGCGCAGATTCAAGAGGCCCTAGAGGGAGGCATTACTTGCCTCCAAGTTCGGGAAAAAGACCTATCCCGGGCGGCCTTCCTTGAGGAAGTGAAGGCCATTCGGGATCTTTGTGCGCCCTACGGGGTTCCAGTGATCGTCAACGATAACGTGGACCTGGCCTTGGAAGCCCAGGCTGACGGGGTTCATCTGGGTAAGGAGGATATGCCGATTGGGGAGGCCCGAAAGATCTTAGGTCCCAAGGCCATCTTAGGAGCCTCTGCCCGGACGATAGCCGATGCCCAGGCTGCTGAGGCTGCAGGGGCTTCCTATCTGGGGGTAGGTGCCTGTTTTCCCACCCATACTAAGGCCGATGCCAAGGGCATTTCTCCAGAACTCCTGGCTGAAATCGCCGGGTCGGTGTCTATCCCTGTGGTGGCCATCGGTGGCATCACCTTGCAGAACGTAGGTGAGCTGGACGGGACAGGGATAGACGGGATTGCCGTCGTCTCGGCCATCTTTGGGGCCCCCCAGGTCAAGGAGGCCTGCCAAGCCCTTCGCCACTTTGTCGATACGCATTTCGTCAAGTAGGCATGACCTGCGTTGATCTATCATTTGTATCATAAAATCGTCCCTAGGTCGACACCTGCCTAATCCAGCGGGGCCGTTCTTGGGACGATTTTTTATCATAAGGTGCCTAACTTGGGGACGCTGTTTTATTATAGCCCTCTATCTGGGCCCATATTTCACCTATATAGAAAGGATTTCCATGTCTCATAAGCTTGACCCTATGCCCAAAATACTCCCGCCCGTTCTCTCCATCGCTGGCAGCGATTCTAGCGGAGGTGCTGGTATCCAGGCCGACCTAAAAACCATGGCCTTCCACGGAGTCTATGCCATGACGGCCATCACGGCCCTGACCGCCCAAAATACCCAGGGAGTCCGGGCTATCCTAGAGGCTAGCCCAGAATTCTTGAGGGCGGAGCTCGATACGATCTTTGAAGATATTCCCCCTCTGGCGGTGAAAGTGGGGATGGTCTCCTCTGCCCCCCTCATCGAGTGCATTGCTGACCACCTAAGGAAATACCAGGCGAAAAACATCGTGGTCGACCCGGTGATGGTGGCGACGAGTGGGGCCCGGCTCTTGCACGAAGACGCTATGACCAGCCTCCAGACGGCTCTCTTCCCCCTGGCCTGCCTTTTAACCCCCAACCTGCCTGAGGCAGAGCTCCTGATTGGGAGAAAACTGACTACAACCGAGGAGATGGAGGAGGCCGCCCAGGAGCTTGCTAAGACCTACGGAGTCCCGGTCCTCCTCAAGGGTGGCCACCAGGAGACCAAGGCTGCTGACGTCTTAGCCGATGGGACAAAGGTCCGCTGGTATCTAGGAGAAAGGATTGCCAACCCCAATACCCATGGGACCGGCTGCACCCTCTCCAGTGCCATCGCAGCCAATCTAGCCCTAGGCCGAGACCTAGAAGAGGCCATCGCCAAAGCCAAAGCCTATGTGACCGGGGCCTTAGCCGACCAGATGAACCTGGGCCAGGGATCGGGTCCCCTCAACCATGGCTATGCCTTCTTTCCTAGCCAAGTCTCCAGCAAATAATCCCTCGTTGTGATATACTAATAGTACTTTTGAGGCCTTCAGGAATGTGACCTGACCCACGCAACGTGGGCACAGCCTTAATCTTGCAAGTAAGGAGTCTAAAATGGAAAACACAAAGTTACAGGCGGCGATGCCATATGTGCTGGATTATTTGCCAGAGAAAAAAGAGTTTGATCCCAGGATTCGGAGAGCACCCCACCGGGGCTTCCGCTTAACCAAGGACCAGACCAAAATTGCCTTACGCAACGCTTTGCGGTATATCCCAGAGAAATACCACAAAGAGCTCATTCCTGAGTTTTTAGAGGAGTTAACGACCCGGGGAAGGATCTACGGGTACCGCTATCGGCCAGAAGGCCATATTTACGGGAAACCGGTCGACGAGTATAAGGGAAATTGTTTGGCTGGGAAGGCTCTCCAGGTCATGATTGACAACAACTTAGACTTTGACGTAGCCCTCTATCCTTATGAACTCGTTACTTACGGGGAGACGGGATCGGTCTGCCACGACTGGATGCAGTATTGCGTGATTATGCATTACCTCCAGGAAATGCACGACGATGAGACCCTCGTTATGGAGTCGGGCCACCCCCTCGGCCTCTTCAAATCCCGGAAAAATGCTCCTCGGGTCATTACCACCAATGGTTTGATGATTGGGGAATTCGATAACCTAGATGACTGGGAGATCGCCGAAGAGATGGGCGTCGCCAACTACGGGCAGATGACCGCAGGCGGCTGGATGTACATCGGGCCCCAAGGGATCGTCCACGGGACCTACAACACCATCTTGAATGCCGGACGTCTGAAGCTGGGCCTAGGGCACCACGATAACCTGGCCGGGAAGCTCTTTGTCAGCTCTGGCTTGGGCGGTATGTCTGGAGCTCAGGGAAAAGCTGGCGATATTGCTGGGGCTGTGACCATCATCGCTGAAGTCGACGAGTCCAGAATTGATACCCGCCTGGAGCAGGGCTGGATCATGAGAAAGTCTGCAGATCTGGCAGAAGTTCTCGCTTGGGTCAAAGAGGCCATCGAGAAAAAAGAAACCCTTAGCATCGCCTATTTGGGCAACATTGTAGACTTGCTGGAGTATTTGCACGAGAAAGGCCAACACATTGATCTTTTGTCGGATCAGACTTCTTGCCACAACGTGTATAACGGCGGCTATTGCCCAGTGGGGATCAGCTTTGAGGAGCGGACCCGCTTGCTGGCTGAGGATAAGAAGAAGTTCGTGGAGCTGGTCGATAAGACCCTGCGTCGCCACTATGAGATCATCAAGAAGTTTACTGAGGATGGAACCTATTTCTTCGACTATGGCAACTCCTTCCTGAAGGCCATGTATGACTCGGGCGTGAAGGAGATCTCGAAGAACGGGATCGACGACAAAGACGGGTTTATTTGGCCCTCTTACGTAGAAGATATTATGGGACCCCTGCTCTTTGACTATGGCTATGGGCCTTTCCGTTGGGTCTGCCTGAGCGGCAAGGAAGAGGATCTGATTCAGACTGACCATGCCGCCATGGAGTGCATTGATAAAGATCGTCGTTATCAGGATATGGATAACTATAACTGGATCCGGGATGCCGAGAAGAATCAGCTGGTGGTTGGTACCAAGGCTAGAATCCTCTATCAGGATGAAGTGGGCCGGGTCAAGATTGCTCTGAAGTTTAACGAGCTGGTCCGGGAAGGTAAGTGCGGCCCCATCATGATGGGCCGTGACCACCATGACGTCTCTGGCACCGATTCTCCCTTCCGTGAGACCTCTAATATCAAGGATGGGTCGAATGTCATGGCCGATATGGCTACCCAGTGCTTTGCCGGGAACGCTGCTCGGGGCATGACCCTGTGCGCCCTCCACAATGGTGGTGGGGTCGGCATCGGCAAATCCATCAACGGCGGCTTTGGCCTCGTCTTGGATGGGTCAGAGATGGTCGATGACATCATTAAGCTCTCCCTCTCTTGGGACGTCATCAGCGGCGTTGCCAGAAGAAGCTGGGCCAGAAATGAGCACGCCATGGAGACCGCCGTTGAGTTTAACGAGGCTGGTCGGGGCAAAATTACTCTCCCCTTCTTGGTGGATGATGCCCTGGTTGACGAAGCTGTGGACGGGCTGAAAGAGTTTCAATAAGGGATAGAAAATAACCTTGATGAACAAATACTCCCGCAGATCTTAGCTTGACGGGCTGAATGTGTTTCAACAAGGGATAGAAAGCGCTTCTGCCTGTCTGTGGCGTTAACGCTAGCGGGCATGAAGAACACCCATGCAAGAGTAGAAATGCTCCTGTGTGGGTGTTTTCGTTTTGTTAGATTCGTAGAGGACCGGCACCGTGATATCGCCTTCAATTCCCAAAAACGATTTATCGTCAAAGCATTTTTCTGATAGGACAGAATCGATACTTTATTGCGGAATATCGCTATTTTATTTAGATAAGCGTCGATTTTTGGCGGAATTCAATTATCGCAATAAATGTTAAAAAGTTCTCGCAACCTATTGACATAAATAATATTGCATAGTACAATTAAAAAGCACGATAGAAGGAGGTGCATATGGCTAACCAATTTTTTAGCATGAGAGTAAGAGAACTTCGTGAAAAGGAAGGGCTTAGTATGGAACAATTGGCAAAAAAATTAAATATTACGAAAAGCAGGATCAATATGTGGGAAAACAACGGAACAGTTCCACGTATGAATGTTCTAATCGAGCTTTCAAAGTTTTTCGGAGTAACGACAGATTATCTTCTTGGAAATGATGATGCTGGTAATATTTCGCTGGAAAATAAGGCACTGAGTTCATTGCAAAGAAATTTAGGTAAACTTAGTGAAAAAGATTTGGAAGTGGCTGAAGGTATGCTTAAGGCGGTATTTAAGGATATTTTTGATGATGAAGAGGAAGAGAACGATGATATCTAAAACTGAAAAGGCAGATTCTCCCAATTTCAGGAAAGCATATATTATGGCAAATCAAATCATTGTCTGCTCTACCACTATGGATGGATTTCCTTTCAAAGCGAAAGCTCTAGTAAAAGAACAGGCTGATATTGCCTTTTGTACTTTCGAAAAGGCAAGTATTAAATTTGGACTGGATATCAGGCAATTTGGAAGTGAATCGGCAGTCCTTATGGAAATGAACGGTGCTCATATTATTTTTTATAATCAGTCCGAAGCCTTGTACCGCATAAGGTTTTCTATTCTTCATGAATTTGGCCATTATATATTGGGGCACAAAAGAAACCTATCTTATGATGATGCGCTTTATGGTGTTCAAGAAGTAGAAGCAAACTGCTTTGCTGCTCAGATTTTAATGCCTGAACAGTTACTGCGAGAGTTGTCTAAGAGAGGAATGATTCTTTCAGAAGAATTTATTATGCGAGTCTTCAATGTTTCGTGGGAAGCAGCGGAGAAAAGGATAAACACACTGGCAAGGACAAAAGAGGAATTGCACTGCCGGGATGAGTCAGAGTACGATGATGTTATCCTATACAAGTATGAACAATTTCTCAATTCAATAGCTCCGAAATCATCCTCATATTTCTATAGTTTTGAAGAAGAATATGAGAAAGAACAAGAGCGTAGCACGTGGCTGTATCAGCGTCCTTACAGAAGCTAATAGTGTGAATAAAAAAAGGAGGTGATTTAAATTGATTGCATTCAAATATAAAAAAAGCACTAACCTAATTGCTGAATGGCTGAAACAATTAGGTTAGTGCCTACATCCGAATATCTCTATTCTTGATAAGCAAGGACTATTTTCGAGAATTCGGACCCGTTTGTCAAGTCTTACATACATCACTAAAAATGTGCCTCCACGATTTGGCGGCCGTTTTAAGATGATGTACTACGGAATTTTAACCGGAGGTAAATAATGATTAATTATAAATACGTAAATAGTGGATTTAATCCTAAGTTAATAGAAAATGTAAGTTTGGTTGGTAAATATGATATGCCTTTAATTAAAAAGGAAGAAATCAATGGAATTAAAAAATTTATCCCTTTTGAAAAAAGGAATTTTCATAATGGGAAGAATTCAGGAGTTCATTTTTACATTTATGATGGGGCATTCAAACTAATAACAAATAATCCTGAAAAATATAGAGATGAATTGAAAAAGTTTAAAGCTGTTATAAGTCCTGATTTTTCGATTTGCTATGATATGACTATTACTAGACAAATATATAACACTTATATGAATAGAGTTATAGGTGCATACTATCAAAATAACGGTATAAAAGTAATACCAAATGTAAGATGGGGTGACTCAAGAAGTTATGAATTTTGTTTTGATGGATTAGAAAAAGAAGGAACTTATGCAATAGGCTCATATGGTCAGGTAAAAAGAAATTCAAATAGATACTCTTTTGAAAAAGGGTTAGAAGAATTTTTTAAAAGATTAAATCCAGAAAAATATATGTTTATGGTTGAATGCCAGATTCAATATTCAGCAATTATAATAATGAAACTAATCTTATTTCCATTGAACCCTATACTTCAAAATCCATAGAGGTACAATTTAATGGGAGCAGGTAATAGCGGATTATACAAAAATACTAAGGGAGCATTGAAGCCAGAACATTTAATGGATGAACTTAGGCGAAGTGGTGTTAAATTTAATGAAGAAGATGTTGTTATGATTACAAAGACAAAGAAAAACGAGCTTGTATGGCTTGAAAATGGAGATGAAATAAAAGGTCTTAAACATATAATTGATGGGCATGAAAAGGATTTTAAAAATAAATTTGGTGTTTCAAAAGAAAATATTCCTGGCACAATAAAAGGTATATTTGAAAATGGAACAGAAATTAGTTCTAAAAGAAAGAATAAGGGATTAGAAAAAGTTTACCTATATAAAGGAGAATATATTGTGATTACAGGAGTAGGAACGAATGGGTTTATAGTATCAGTTTATCCAGGAGGAGGTTCAAAGTAATGAAAGAATTAAGAATCATGTTAGATTTTATAGCGGGTCCAATTTGGAAAGATATTTACGATACTAAAAAGGAAGAATTAGTTACAGGTATAGATGTGGTAGATAATGATGAATGTGTCCAAAAAATAAATGATGAAATTCAAGATTTATATTCATCATATTATAAAATTGATTATAAAGATGAACCCATATATTTTGACAAGGAACAAGAGAAAAAAGATAAATACAAAATGCTTGATCTACTTGGGAAACTTATGAAAAGGCTAGATGAAGTAAATGACGGATCTTTCGAGATTGATGATAGGGAAACTGAAAGGGTTAAAAATTTATAAATTTATGTCCGCCTGACTTTCGAAAAACAAAAAATTAATGGCCATAAAGGCCGTGCTTATTCTGACCTTTGCACCCGTTTGTACTAGAAACTCAATCAGGACTCTCGAATAACGGGATTTTTTTCTGGGCCGCCCACGTTTCCCCCTACTGGTCTGCCTGACTGGGTAGGATGGGCGCATCCTTCTGGAACATCTATGGCGAAAGTATAATGGGCTCCAAAATTGGGACTAGCAGAAAGGATTAATTTTTTTGAAAAATAAAATGAATATCATTGACGATGGTTTTACTCCAGAATTGGTTGAAAAGGCCATTTTCTGCGGAAACCTTGAGATTCCACAGATTCATAAACCAAATCAGCTCATTATCCCTCCGGGATTGATACCTTTTACGCAGATGCTTCGTAGTAATGCGCATACAGAAGCGGTTCATTTCTATGAGTATGACTACAAATTTGCAGATTTGTTAACCAATACCTCAAAGTATGTAGAGAAATTATCCTCATTTTCCGCAGTAATTTCTCCTGATTGTTCGCTTTATCGAGATATGCCCCTTTGCCTTCAAGTTGCAAACACCTACATGAACCGAGCCATCGGGCATTATCTACAATCCCAGGGAATCTATGTTATCCCGAATATCCGTTGGGGAGATGAACGTAGTTATACAACCGTAGCCTTACCTGAACGCTTTGCTTTTCTCGGAGTCGACAAACATAGCATTGTTACAATCAGTAGTTACGGATGCATCCGTGGCACGGAAAACAGACGTTATTTCCAAGAAGGATTGGAAGCCATGCTGTTTACTTTAGAGCCAGAAATTGTATTAGTCTATGGCTCTATGCCCGATTCTGTTTTTAGTGCTTATACAAAGTCTGCACAGTTTATACATTATCCTGACTGGATTTCCTCTAAGCGAAAGAAGGTGGGATAATGGGAGCTGGCAACTCTGGCAAGTATATTGGTAGAAAAGGTGCATCCACGGAACAAGCAACCCCACCTAAATCTAACATACAAGACAATGCCAAATCACTTGCCCAGAAATACGGACTTACGCCAACCGGTTATTTTGGAGAAAAGGGCAAAAATTGTCGTGTTATTGCTACAACCACTCCAGAGGAAACATCTGTCGCTTTTTATAAGCAAATCGGTAAAGGTGGACAGACAATTCCCCTCAATAACAAGAAAGGCACAATGACAGTTTTGGATGATGGAACTCGCATTGTACATAGGCTGATTACATCCACAAAAGGAAGTCCTGCAATAGAGATTACTATTTCGGGTTCACCACTTGTGAAGGATCAAAAAATTCATTTTATTAAGGGGGAAAAGTAAATGATTTATGCTACTTTTAATGATTATATGGTATCCATGCTTAAGAGCTTTATCGGATGTGAATTCAACTCATACGAATATGTCTCCATTGGGAATGGAGCTTATGGGAATTTGCGCATTCAGATAAATGGGGAACCCTATGAAATCCGAAATCAGCAGAGGATTGTTATGATGAATAACGAATCTGTTGACCTTTCAAGTTTATCTATAGAAAAAGCTGCTGGAGAATTTGAGCCGGTATGTGGTGACCAGATCTCTCTAAATATCATTGAGGATACCATACAAGATGTACAAATTATCCAAGATTCCGTTCATCTTTCTAATGGCGATGAGATTCTAATGGATATGGCCATTGTATTCAAGACCAAACAGACAGATACAATGTTTTCTCGTGATGCTTGGTTCTCTGAATTCATTACGGTTAGTGATACTTATGATCTTGACTCTGTATACCCTATTTGCAGAGCCAAAGATACTTGGCGAAATGATGATGAATCAGAAGTGATTATTCATAGAATCACCAAATCGTTACTAAATATTTAAAGAATGGCAGCGGCATGACATAGTGGTCCCGATATTTTAGACAAAGTTAAAGATATTTTCATTTTTATAGGCGGCTGTATTTTCAAATGGCGGCTGCCATGATTGATCGGCTAGTACATCAAGGTCATTTGTTGCTCTTTGAAGGCAAAAGTTACAGATTAGAACACGCTTTGATGAGGCAAGGATTAACCGAGAATATTGAAGAAACGATGCCGTAGGCATCAAATTTCACGTCATTCGACTCACGTAACGGCCACAGGGAATTCCTGATGCTCATTTCAGGGATTTTTACTTGACAGAACACAATCGCAGACAAGTAAGGAGGTGGTTCAATTGAGGGTAAAAAAATAAAACGTATCCATAACAGTTCCAGCAGTTAAAATACGTTTCATTTTTGGATTTGCTATATCCTTTTTCTAGACAATTAAGATTGTAGCATATCCTTTCCGTTACTTCAATTGACATTTTGTACAAAACGTCAATTGACAATTTAACAATTGTCCGATCGGACAGAAAGGAGCATGTAAATGCTTAAAACAAATATACGCAAGTACGATATATTCAAGTTATATTACTGGCATAATGCCACACTTGTGGGGAAATATAGATTGCCACAGTTAGAAGCAACACAAGCTTTACCTCACGATGTGATAAGTTTTAATGAACGTAAGGGTGTATCTCATCCTGAAAATCACTGGGTGGATTTCTTTATTGACGATGCATTGTTTGAAAACTTCTGGAATCATCCCGAGATGAGTTTTGAGAACCTCCGAAAATTTGAAGGAATTATTTCTACGGATTACTCGCTCTTTCCAGAACTGCTTCCTGGACAGATTATTTGGAACTGTACTCGTAATCGCGTAATTACGTATTATTTGCAGCAAAATGGTTTTACAGTCATTCCTGTTGCATCATGGTGCACAATCGAGGATTTTGAATGGTGTTTTGACGGTCTTCCTGACAACAGTTCTATCGCCATTTCTACCAATGGATGTATGTCCAGTCCATACGGAAAAAGAATATTTCTGCTGGGCGTAGAAGAACTTCAGAAAAGAAAGCACCCTTCACATCTGATTGTGTGCGGACGCCATGTGTCGGAGCTGGATAAATACGACAACACTCATTATTATCCATGCTTTTCTCAGAGATGGAAGGAGCGTGTTGGATAATGGGTAGCCGAGGTTCTTTTTTAGAGAGTGGCGGGTTTTCCGCTCCTGCTAAATGGCACACAGTTGATTATGTTGATGGCGTTAAGGTACTGCTGCCCAAATACCCGAAAGCCAGTATCAATTTGCCGGAACGTTCTAATACGCCGGGAACATCCTATCTTTCTTATCGGAAGGATGGTACTTTTGATCAATTACGAGTTTTTGGAGATGATCGAATTCCAATTCTAGATATTGATTATGGCAAGCACCAGGGTAAGAAGTCTCTGCACGTCCACTATTATAAGAATGGTGTACGCGGCAGCGGCAATGATGTTGTGGTACTGCATCCAGGTGATGCTTTATACGAAAGATATAAACGTTATTTTAAAGGGGTGATATAATGATTGGCACAAACATGGAAGAATTAAAAGAATACTTGAAATCAAATAGAGAAATCGAATTTTCTTATCAAAATTCTGTCTATACGATTGAACCAGGTGGAATTACAGCAAACACACAATTTTCTATTTGGAAATCAAAGACAGATACGGACACAGCTGATTGCATCTGTGAGTATACAGCTCCATCAGGTATGATTAGTGAAGAAGACATAATTAACGATTTTTTAAACACGAAATGCTTCGAAGGGAAATCTTTTGTCGAAATTGAAAATGCTGTTACAGTCGATGTAATCTTCTAGCTCGTTTGCAGTCTCTTAACATCATAGCGCAAGTGCTTTATCACACAATGACCACACCGGAAGCGCATCCGCTGTGGCCATTGTTTTACTCTATATTGGTCCCGATATTTTCGACAAAGTTAAAGAGATTTCTTCCTGAACTCTGCACAAAAGTAACACTAAGAAGCTCCTCTTGTGTGGTCAGTCCTCTAGAAATATCATAACTTCCTTCAAACTGCGATTGCTTTTCCCATAGGCTTCCATAATCTGGTTAATCTCTTGCTGCTTTTTCTTCTTTTGTAATACCGCAAGTCGCTGGGAAAGTGCCTCGTAACGGTTCTTTGCCCTAGTCATTTGCTTTTGTACTTCCAAGATTTCTTGATCATAGCGCTCTAAGCTTTTCTTCCTTGGCATCTGTCTTCCCCTCTTTCTAGCTGAAATATCAATCGGCAAGTACTAGGTCTTGACCAATCTGTACAGCGATCTCCCGAACGCTATCTGCATCTAGACCGAAAGAGCTCAGGATGATCTTTTGTTTCTTGGTTACGGCATGGTCCAGTTGATAGTAGCCCTTGTTCCTGCGTACCATTTCAATCTTTTCAAGTTCCCGGAGAGCAGCAGGAACTGTGAGGTAGTTGGGTTTGGTCTCAATTCGGTGCATGGTCTCCTTGAGGAGGTTGTAGATTCTGTTGCGGACAATTAAGGCTAAAAACTCAATGAAGATCTTAGAAGAGATGGCTTCTTGGCTTTGAACACGCATACTTTTGCCTCCAAGAAAGGTCTTGTCAGCGGCAAATAACTTCTCTGAGGCATCTCTTCCTTTGTAGAGTATTAGTGCTTCTTCTGCCGTCATTTTCTCTGAACTGACAAGGCAAAAGTAACCGCATAGGCCTAGCTCCTTTTGGATGACATCAGCACGCTCCTCGACATAGAGCAAGCTGCCATCCTTGCTGTAGTGAAGTTGGAAGTATTCCTTGTAGGTTCTTCCAAACTGAATAGCTTTTCCTTCGTTCTTATGGAGAAATTCTGCCATTCTCTCGATTTTTACCTCTAGTTTCTCTCTTTCTACGGCTTGCCTTTCGGCGCTAAAATAAAGGTGAAAATATCGCAACTTGGTGTCATCTTCATACATTCTAGACTTTACAGTAGTGCCGTAAACTCGATACGAACGAATATTGGCATCCCGTCTCGTTTCAAAGCTGTTGCGATTGGCCTCTACTAAATCTGCAACTAAAGATTTGCATCCTTTTACCATGAGCAAAAAGGAAAAGCCCTGTTCGTCGATGTATTGGATGTTATTCTTAGAAAAATACCCTCGATCTAAGATAAAGCCGATTATCTTGTAGTCATACTCCAAGACTTTGTCCACCATGAATGTTAACTGAGAGACGTCCGTGATGGAGCCAGGATACTCCTCGTAGAAAAGAGGGACCCGGTTGGTCTTGTCAAAGGCAAGAGAAAGATTGAAAACAGGGAAGCCTTTTTCATCCTTCGCTTTTCCAAATTCGACCAAGTCGACATCGCCTGCTTGGCAATTTTTGTTCGTAGAGTCATAGGAGACGTATATCCGTTGTTGGTGATCCCGATCCTTGTTCCAGTCATCTAAAAAGCCTAAAATCTGCTCTTCCTGAATCGAGCTAAGAAATCGACTAATAGAAGAATCACTATGGATTTTCATGCCCTTGGTAAAAAGAGGATGAGAGAAGGCGTAGTCAGGGTAATGCTGGGCAACATTTTCTTCCTCTACGATGGAGTAGCTGAGTAGATCGAGTAAAAGACTAGTCTTCTCACCGAAGTACTTTTCTAGGAGGGAAGGCAGTTGATATTCGCACAGGACAGATTGGATTGCAAGGAAAGTGCCAATCTTTAGGCAGCAACTCCTGGAAGCATCAGGTAAATCAACCGGTAGGTTGGGAGTGGGGAAGTAAAGCTCATACTTTTCGTTCGGGAACATTTCCGAAGCATCATCTGCGACAAGTTTGCCGATAATCACCCGCTTAGGGATGGTATATCCTTTATCTTTTTTGTAAATCCTATCTATTTCGTAGAGAACATAGGAACTATCGCCTTTTTTCTTGATGACAAGCTTACCGGGAGCCTCCGGGATAGGGATAGAAAAATCGTAATACATAAGGACTTCTCCTCCAGTGCAAGAGTCAGAGCAAGCGTAGTAAATCAAAGTAAAAAGTGCAAGAGAACAATCTGGAAATTGCGAATTGTTGGAAATATTTCATAAACTTTTTTTAACAAGTGTCACTTTTGTGCAGAGTTCAGGAGTTAAGTCAAAAGTTTGGAATAGCGAATATAGGGGGTTATTTTTTTCTGGTCAATAGATTATAGTAGAGGACAGTTAGGAATCTTTAAGGAGGATTAAGAAAGCAATGACAGGAAAAGAATATCAGGCTTTAGCCATGAAAACCTCTGGTATTCCTGAGGATAAAAAAGAAAATAGGCTTTATCATGCCGTCTTTGGCCTCAATAGTGAAGCTGGTGAGGTGGCAGGAATCTTACAAAAACAGTACCAGGGCCATGAGGTCGATCCAGAGCACATGATGAAGGAGTTGGGTGACTGTCTTTGGATGATTGCGGAAGCCTGTGATGCAATAGGCACCGATATGGATGCGGTGATGGAGAAAAATATCGCCAAGCTTCAAGCTAGGTACCCGCATGGGTTTACGGTAGAGGATTCTTTGCATCGGAAGGCGGGAGATATATAAGCTTTTGGCCGCATTCGATCTCAACGTTCGAGCCTATTGTTCGATCTTATCATTCGAGCCTATAATCCGAGCTTATTGTCCGAACTTATCATCCGAGCCTATTAGGGTCCGAATGTGGGGTATGAAGAAAAGGAAGAGATTGCCATGAATAAGAAGAAGGTATTTGGCCTGGTTCTGGTTGCTTTGCTTATGCTTTTAGCTGGGTTTTGCTTTATGATGATGCGCCATGGGGCTAAAGGAGAGACGATCACCCAGGAGG
The DNA here is from genome assembly GCA_937922005.1 of uncultured Clostridia bacterium. GTDB lineage: Bacteria > Bacillota > Clostridia > Saccharofermentanales > DTU023 > CAKZWV01. Next base: position 28,896 of record CAKZWV010000058.1, read on the forward strand.
ATGTAGAAAACTCCATGCAAACGGACTTTTTAAGTTTGGTAGGAAGTATCAGGCGGTCCACGGAGGGGATGGGCATGGAGGAGGCAGATTTATCTGTTTTGCACCTCCTTGGACCGGTTTATCAGGTTCATTCAGATGAGAAGGCAGAGGTTGAGGCAAGTTCTTTGCGCAGGAGCGTTTTATCGTTTCCCCTAGTGGATGCCAGGGGTCAAATCATTGGTGTTTACAGTGTCCTTAAGTCAGACGGCGAAGTTAACGCTAATCTCGGGGGCGACTATGCTTCATTCTTGGAAAAGGCCCGAGAAGCAATGCTAGGCCAGGGAGTGCCGGAAAAAGTAAAAGAAGCTCAAGACCAAGACACCGAAGTGACCAAGATAGAGGAGGAAGCTAAGACACAGGAGAATGAGTCACAGAAGGCAGCTCCTGGGGAAAGGGATCATTTTGTTCTTTATGAAGACGAGACGGGCCCTTATCTCTTGAATATCAGCAAAAAGGAAAAGACCTCCTTGCATGGGGAGGTCTCTGCCCTTACGGAGGCACAATCTGCGTTGCTGGATAAAATCAATTCCTCATATTATCTGGACCTTGACCCCACTTCACCCCATAACAAGTACTACTGGGAATGGTCGGAAAAGCTCCTTCAGGGGAAAGGCCAATAATATGGCGCAATAATGATTTTTTAAGGTCAAATAATTGGGCCCAAAGTCCCAAATCATGGCCTCAAAGTCTCAGATTATGCCCCCAAAGTCCCAAATCATGAATCATGCTTCGATCAGCCCAGCCACTGAAGGAGCCTGGTAAACGGGAAAATGATTCCATAACCTTCAAGATTTTACTTTACGCCTCGATCTGCCACTGAGCGCTTTCATTTTGTAAGTCAACCATGTGACGGTAGAGGCCATTTTCTTGGAGTAATTGGGCGGGGCTACCCTGTTCTTTGACTTGGCCTTCTTCCAGGACCACGATGTGGTCAGCTCCTGCGATGGTCCGCATCCGATGGGCAATCACGAGAACGGTCTTGCCCGCTAGTAGGCGAGACAGGGCCCCCTGGACCTTGGTTTCATTTTCAACATCAAGGGAGGCTGTTGCCTCGTCCAATAAGACGATGGGGGCGTCCTTGAGGAGGGCTCGGGCGATGGAAATCCGCTGGCGCTCCCCCCCAGAAAGTTTGACCCCATTTTCGCCAATGAGGGTGTCGTAGCCCTGGGGCAAACGTTCGACAAATTCGTCGCAATTGGCCGCCTGGGCCGCTTGACGGACTTCTTCCTCGCTGGCCCCATGTTTGCCAAGTCGAATGTTATCCGTCACAGAAGCATCAAAGAGGGTGACATCTTGAAAGACTACGGAATAATCGGTCAGGAGTATTTCGGGATCGACCGTGGAGATATCGACCCCGCCCACTTCGATGGACCCTTGGTTGACGTCCCAAAGCCGGGCAGCCAACCTAGCACAGGTGCTCTTCCCCGAGCCAGAAGGACCAATCAGGGCGGTCACTTCTCCTTCCTTGGCCACAAAGCTCACGTCGTGGAGGACCTCCCTGTCTTCGTAGGAAAAAGAAACATTTTGGAATACAATGTCATGCCCCTTAGGCCTAAAATGTAGGTCACCTGTGGCGATGGGTGTTTCGTAAATCTCATTGATTCGAGCAGCGGAGACTTGAGATAAAAACATCTCCGCAATGAGAGCCAAACTCTGATCAAAAGGTGCATAGATTCTTGTGATGACCATAAGAAAGGAAAAGAAAACCATAAAATTAATTTGACCCTTGGCGATCAAGGAGGCCCCGGCTAAGATGGTTGTTGCCACCCCAAGACGCATGACCACGCTAGCCAAATTGATCAGGAGACCATTGAGCAGCTCCCCATGTATGGTGACCCCTTCATGGTGGTCAATTTTTTCATATAACTTCAACAAATAATCCTGCGCTTGGTTGTTGGACCGGATTTCCCGAACGTTTTCTAAGGCCTCCTGGATCCCATCTGAGACTTGAATGGCAGCTTTTTTGGTGACTTCTGATCTTCTTTCTGTTTGTTTACGACTGCCAAAGAGGAGGGCAAAGGCTACAGGGACCCCCCAGAGGCTGGCTAAGGCGAGACGCCAGTCGTAGAAAATCAGGCCGATGGCGATGATAGCAGTTGAAATGTAAGCCCCGTATAAGTAGGCAAGGACGTGGCTCCACACGTGTTCCATCCGATTGACGTCCCCCATGAGGGTTTCCGTGAGATCGGAGAGGTCACGTTTGCCAAAGTAGCCCAGGGGCAGCCTACGGAGGCGCTCGGCTAATTGCAGGCGGGTGGTTGCCACTTCCCCGTAGACTAAACCGTAGGTCGCCTTATACTGCTGGTAGTGGGTCAGGTAGGAAAGCAGGAAAAAAAGACAAACGAGCGTGAGGGTAATGACTACACTTGGTAGTGGGCCTTGGTCTGTTAGAACGTTCATATAACGATCCATGAGCCAGTAGAGGATGCTCACCCCGCTCATCACCGTGAGGTTTGCTAAAACAGTCCAGAAGATCCCGCGTTTTAGGTTTTGTAGGCCTTGGTCTGTAAGGGCGTAAGCCTTTTGTATATTTTTCATCATACATGTACCTCCTTGGTCCTAGCAATTTTCCACTGAATTGCCTGGTGGTAATTATCCCACATTTGAGCGTAGAGTCCCTTCTTTTGAACGAGTTCTTCATGGGTTCCTTGCTCTTTGATTTGCCCTTGGTCAAGAACGATTATTTGATCGGCTTTGGTGACGGTAGAGAGGCGGTGGGCAATCATCACTACCGTTCGGTCCTTGGTTAATTGTAAAAGGGCTTTTTGGATGAGATTCTCATTCTCAGGATCGGCGAAGGCTGTCGCTTCATCGAGGACGATGATCGGCGCATCCTTTAGGATGGCCCTTGCCAGAGCGATCCTCTGCTGTTCTCCGCCAGAAAGGTAGGTGCCCTGAGAGCCCAGCTGGGTATCGACTCCTTCAGGGAGTTTTTCTAAAATATCCTGACATTGGGCGGCTTTCAGGGCCGTTAAGACTTCTTCCCTGGTCGCTTCTGGCCGAGAAGCTCGGACATTTTCGAAGATGGACGTCTTAAAAAGATGATTGTTTTGAAAAACAAAGGCGATGTTCTTCATGAGCAGTTGGGGGTCAATATTACGGACGTCCACCCCACCGACAAGAATTTTTCCAGAATCTACATCCCAGAAACGGGGGATGAGGCTGGCTGCGGTGGTCTTACCGCCTCCAGAGGGACCAACGAGAGCCACCGTCTCTCCGGGCTTGACCGTGAAGCTTATATGGGAGAGGGCAGGGGCCAAGGCACCCTCATAAGTAAAACAAACATCTTGAAAATCAATTTGACTGCTGGTTGGCTTTTGGGGATTATTTGTAGAGATGAGCGTGGGAGCGTCCATGACTTGCTGGATTCGCCCCAAAGCGGTATGGGCCATCATCATCCCTGAGGCGGCAAACATAATTCGGGCCAAGGCGGTAGAAATGATGGCAGAAAAAATGGCATAAAAGGCAAAGTTAATCACAAAGGCCTTCCACTCCCCCTTGGCTAGGGCCGAGGGAGCCAGGAAAAGGAGGGCTGGTACCAAATAGATGAAAGCCCCTTCCGTGCTGGTAAGGTTGATCGACTGCGGCTTACTACAAACATGCACATTATAAAACTCGGCAAAATGACTATAATCGCTGATCGATTCTTGAAAGGCCTTGAAGGAATAGACCGTTTGCTGAAAGATCTTAACTACCGGAATGCCACGTACATATTCCGTGCCAGCCTTACTCATGCGGTCCAAGGCGGCTTGGTATTTTGCCATCATACCTGCATTTTTCCCTCCCATCATGGAATACATGGCTATGAGGGAGATGACGACAGAAATCAAAGAGGCGCAGCCCATGCGCCAGTCAAAAATGACCATCACGATCAGCATGCCAAGAAAAAGGGTGATGGTTCCGACGATATCGGCTAAGTTGTGGGCTAACAGGGTCTCTGTATCGGCTGCTGCAGCGTCCAAACGCCCCCGGATCAAGCCGGAAGCATTGTTATCAAAATAGCCGAGCGGGGCCTCTAAGAGATGGGCCATGCCCTGCTTGCGAATATTGGAAGCAGTGCGAAATGCTGCTAGGTGGGTGCACATGAGACCAGCAAAATAGATGATAATGCCAGCAACAGCCGCATAAAAGGCGATCCAGCCATAGTGGGCTAGGGCCTGGGCGGCCGTCCACTGGGGGGCGACCTCAATCAGGTCGCGGGCCAGTTGCCAAATACAGATATAAGGGATCATCCCCAAAATCATGGAGACGGCAGAGAGGATTAGGCCAAGCAAGGTCAGCCTCTTGTGGGTCCCCGCATAGTTAAAAAGAATTGCCAGGTCACTTTGTTTGTCCTGGGCTTTTTCTTTTTCCTGCATACATCAAATCCTCCTTCTATTACGTTAGACAGATGAAGTGAAATATATTAGTTAGACATATTAGTTAGATATGTCTAACCATAGACTAAAAAAGATGGGAGTTGCCTCCCAATGGAAAATCCTAACCAACTCTTTCTTTTTTGTCAAGATCTTTTGGAGGAGATGGGCAGGTCAGGATGGTGCCACAAATAATTATTTATCCAGCTCTTTTTTCAGGATGCGAAGGGCGAGGTCGGGGTCGCTTTCAGCTAATAGTCCCATGGCCGAAAGAATGTAATAGCGGTCGAGGAGGATCCGGGGGGCCTTCGGGGTCAGAGCCTTGGGCTCAGTCAGGGTCAGGGCCTCTTGGAGGATCTCTTTTCCATGGTCGGAATAGACTAGGATCCCGCCGGTGCCCAGGAGGGTGGGAACGGCACGGAGGTCTTTGCCCTCTTGATTGAAGGAAAAACAGGGCATCCCATAGATTCGGCGCTGCCGACCTGTATGGCGGCTGAGGGCCAGGGCAGCACAAACTTTCGCTACGCCCTGGTCGAAGGCCTGTTCTTGGGGCTCGGAGGCCAGAGGCACATATTCCGTATGATCCTTGCGATGGTCGATCCAAGTCTGAATCTCATCCTTAGACCATGAAGAGAAGAGGGCGTCGTAAAGGGGGGAGGGAATATTTGCAAAGAGGGAGGCGATGGAATAGCGCATCCCCAAATCTCCCTCGACGGTTCGTTTGGCATAGGGTTCTTCGAGGCCGGTCAAGAAGGCGTCGTTGGTGGGCAGGCCCTCAGAGAGGGAATGGACATCGGTGGTGGCCCCCCCGATATCGACAAGGATGAGGTCGCCAATGCCGGGCTCGTTTGGGGTTCCCTCAGCAAGGAGGCGGGCTGCCTGGAGGACCGCAGCGGGGGTAGGCATGATGATGTCGGAGACTTCCGCTTGGATGTCGGTCATGCCGGGGGCCTTGGTGATGTGGTGGATGAAAATATTCTGGATCTTGGTCCGGCAGTCTTGAACGTTCAGAACGTTGACCTTGGGCATGACATTTTCGGCAAAAGTGTAGGGGACGCCAGCGAGGATTTCTTCGAGGAGGGGCTTGGTCTGGGCGTTGCCAGCGACAAGGAGTGGGATCTCCTTGTTGGCCCCGGGCTTGGACGACTGGGTCCGCAAGTAGGGAGCAAGGAGGGCGGCATTGTGGAGGATGCAGGTCTGGTTGCCGCCGTCGGTTCCGCCGGCAAGGAGAATAACATCTGGACGGAGGGCTAAGAGTTCTTGGACCTGGTCTTCTCGAAGATCGCCATGGAAGCTGGCTAAAACCCTGGCACCGGCCCCGAGGGCAGCTCTTTTGGCGGCTTCTGTGGTTAGGGCCTGGGCAAGGCCGATAGCGACCATCTTGAGGCCTCCTGCTGCCGAGGAGCAGGCCTTTTTCCCTATGATTTCAGCGTCGGGGACCTTGGCCATCAAAAGCTTCAAGGCTTCGTGATAGCCGTGGATCACGTCGGTCTCCACGGTGGTGTGGGCCATGGCGGTAGCGACAATGGACTCGTTTTCCAGGTCGACGAGGGTTAATTTGGTATTGGTGCTGCCAAAATCAATGAGTAATTGGGCTTTCATAGGGGTCTCCTTCTCTCTCTATATATTGGTTGATTGGAATGTCTTGGTTTTGTGTGTGGGTAGGAATGATGTTTTGTCTTTGCCGTAGGTGGGTGTGGATTGATGCAGGTGCTCGATTCGTTATGGTCAGGGGGTGGTAATCATTTTGTGTAGCTTAGCGGGTTGGTGCTTTAGTATCATATGGGGTGGCTGGGACGGCCTTCTCTGGTTCTTTGTTTTTTTCACTTCCTTCGCTTTCTCTTGCTTTTGACGTGGAAGGAAACATCTGGTCCAACAAGGCCTTTTTAAGGGACTGGAGCTTTTCGAGCTTTTGTCGGTGGAGGGAGATGAGGCGGTCGAGGTGGGAGAAGTAACTGGCGATTTTTGATTGTTCCTCTCGACCAGGGAATTGGACTAAGCCCACAAGGGCATTTTCACTTGAAACCTTCATATCATTTTTAGCGCCTATATTAACTAGGGGCTTCATGTAGTTATTCATTCGAGCGTCTTGTTCGAAGTAAACTTGGACAAAAAAAGGAACGGTATTCGCGCGTGCCTTGTAAACTGCATATAAGGTCGAAACTATTCCTGTTTCTCCCATATTTGCCTTAATTATACCATAGGGATTCGCTTTTAATGGAGATTTGGTATAAACCACATCACCCGGTTCCACAATACCGTAGTTGGCCAAAGAGATACCAGCAAACGACCGTCCTTGCAATTCGATCTGGTTAACAATTCCCACAC
>CAKZWV010000059.1 GCA_937922005.1 uncultured Clostridia bacterium
AAATGACTCATCTCTTTTTAGACTTCTTTAGAGATTTTCGTCTTACCCTTTATACACCACTTTATTGGACATAATCGTTGATTTGGCTCTTACAAGTAATTGAGGCTTGCTATTGTTTGCAAATTGCTTGACAAAATTCTGTTCCAAATGCTATTCTATGCTACACCATCAAAACGAGGATGTGATTCTTATGGCAAATACAGCTGCCGTGTATGCACGCATCGATCCAGAGCTTAAAGCAGACGTTGAAGATATTCTTTCACAACTTGGACTTACTCCGTCCTCTGTGGTACAAATGTTATATAGCCAGATCAAATTGACGAAAAGTATTCCTTTCGAGATTAAACTACCTATAAACAAACCTCTCTCCGTCGATCAACTTACCACAGAACAACTGAATGCTGAACTGCAGAAGGCTTATGATTCCATTCTGGCAGGCAAAGTGCATTCAGTAAGTGAAGTGGATGAAATCATGAAGAGAGAGTATGATATTTAACGGATAAGTATCTGGTCTGACCACTAAGATCTTGTAAGTATAAAGATAAAAAAACCTAGGGACTGTATCCCTAGGTTTTTTTGCTTATTTCCGTAAGGCCTTCAAGAGGAGCTTTAGGCTCTCCTTGGCATCTCCAAGGAGGAGGACCACCTTGTCAGCCGACTCCTGGGCCTGGGCGTAGAGGGGATTTTCGACCCCTGCATAGCCAGGTTTGAGGTCAAAGTTCAAAATGACAACCTTCTTAGCAGCCTCAACGTCCAAGACGGGCATCCCATAGATGGGGGTCCCTTCGGCGGTATTAGCCGCCGGGTTGATGACGTCATTGGCCCCAATGACTAGGGCCACATCGGTCTGGGCAAAGGTGGGGTTGACGTCTTCCATCTCCCGGAGTTTTTCGTAGGGTACGTTGACCTCAGCTAGCAGCACATTCATATGGCCAGGCATCCGCCCTGCCACGGGATGGATGGCAAAATCTAAGGATTTCCCTTCTGCTTCCAGATCATCGGCTAGCTGCTTTACCAAGGGTTGGGCCTGAGAGAGGGCCATACCATAGCCTGGGACTATAATAACCGATTGGGCCTCCTTGAGGAAGCTTCCAGCTAGCTCGGCCGCCTCGGTGAGATCCTTGGGTACAGGGGTCCCAGCCTGGGCCTTACTTTCTTTATTAGAGGCTTTCCCATTCCCTGCGGCACCCTTGGCCTGCGCGGTGCTCCCCGCCAGGTCTCTGGTCCCCGCCTGAGCAGCCCGGAAGGCCTTCTGGAGCTTCTTCAAGCTTTCTTTTGCATCCCCAAGTTCCAAAATAACATGGTCTTGGTCTTCTTGGGCCTCAGCGTAGAGGGGATTTTCCACCCCAGCGTAGCCGGGCTTCAAATCGAAGTTCAGGATGACGATGTGCTTAGCATCGTGGACACTCAAGACCGGCATCCCATAGATGGGCGTTCCTTCTGCGGTATTGGCAGCTGGATTGATGACGTCGTTGGCCCCGATGACGATGACCAGGTCTGTCTCTTTGAACTTGCTGTCAATTTCTTGCATTTCCTTGAGTTTGTCATAGGGTACATCCACTTCTGCCAGTAAGACATTCATGTGCCCTGGCATCCGTCCCGCCACGGGGTGAATTGCAAAGTTTACTTCCTTGCCCTCAGACTCGAGTTCATCGGATAGCTGTTTCACGAGAGGTTGGGCTTGGGAGAGGGCCATCCCGTAACCAGGTACAATGACGACCTTTTTTGCCTCATTTAGCCAGGCCCCATAGCGATCTTCGGGAGAGAGGGAGGCTGAGCCTGCATCCTGGCCTTCTTGACTTGATCCAGTAGCATGGGCCTGAGCCGTAGCCCCCGCCTGGGCAGCCCGGAAGGCCTTCTGGAGTTTCTTCAAGCTTTCTTTTGCATCCCCAAGTTCCAAAATAACATGGTCTTGGTCTTCTTGGGCCTCAGCGTAGAGGGGATTTTCCACCCCAGCGTAGCCGGGCTTCAAATCGAAGTTCAGGATGACGATGTGCTTAGCATCGTGGACACTCAAGACCGGCATCCCATAGATGGGCGTTCCTTCTGCGGTATTGGCAGCTGGATTGATGACGTCGTTGGCCCCGATGACGATGACCAGGTCTGTCTCTTTGAACTTGCTGTCAATTTCTTGCATTTCCTTGAGTTTGTCATAGGGTACATCCACTTCTGCCAGTAAGACATTCATGTGCCCTGGCATCCGTCCCGCCACGGGGTGAATCGCAAAGTTTACTTCCTTGCCCTCGGACTCGAGTTCATCGGATAGCTGTTTCACGAGAGGTTGGGCTTGTGAAAGGGCCATCCCGTAACCAGGTACAATGACGACTTTTTTGGCTTCATTTAGCCAGGCCCCATAACGATCTTCGGGAGAGAGGGGGACAGCGTTTGGCTTTCCTTGGGCCCCAGCCCCAGTCCTAGCCCCAGCCTTGCCAGCAGAAGATCCTTGGCCTTGAAGGGCAGCATGGTATTCTTTCAAGAGCCCCCGCAAGCTTTCCTTGGCATCGCCCAAACGTAGGACAACCCGGGTTCCTTTCCCGGTTTTGGCTTCTTCTTTGGCCTCCCGATAGAGGGGGTTCTCTACGCCCGCATAGCCAGGTTTTTCATCAAAGTTGCAAATAATCACGTGCTTGGCTTGCGCTACATTCAAGACGGGCATCCCGTAGATGGGGGTACCTTCTGCAGTATTGGCAGCAGGGTTGATGACGTCATTGGCCCCAACGACCAGGGCTACATCCGTCTCAGAGAAGGAATCGTTAATATCTTGCATTTCCTTCAGTTTTTCGTAGGGAATATTTACTTCAGCCAGCAGCACATTCATATGGCCAGGCATCCGCCCTGCTACTGGATGGATGGCAAATACTACTTCCTTACCTTCCGCTTCCAGGTCATCGCAAACTTGCTTAACCAGGGGTTGAGCTTGGGAAAGGGCCATCCCGTAACCGGGGACGATTACAACCTTTTTGGCCTCAGCGAGCCAGCTTGCCGGATCAGCTACCTTTGTATCATCCGCTCCGACGCCAGCCTTACCAGCCTTATCCTTACCAGCCTTATCTGTGCCAGCTTCTGCAGAGGAGTCAGAGCTTGCCACGCCTGAAGCTGCCCCAGTCTTGAGAGGAGCAGCCCCTGCTCCGCCCCGGATCTTCCCACCAGCTGGACTGGCCGTCTTCCCTAGCAAGATATCCATGAGGTGACGGTTCATCGACCGGCACATAATTTGGGTCAAGAGGAGACCGGAAGCCCCGACAATGCCGCCGACGGCCACCAGGAGAAGGTCCGAGATAGCCATGCCCGCAATGGCCCCTGCCACCCCGGAAAAAGAATTCAGGAGGGAAATGGTGATGGGCATGTCTGCCCCTCCGACCCGGATGGCAAAGACATAGCCAAAGGCGTTAGAAAGAAGGACCGCCGCTAAAATTAAGCTTGTCCGATAGGGCCCGTCCGCCACAAAGGGGGCTACAGCAAAGAGGGGGACCGTAATCAAGGATAAGATCAGTAAGACGGTCGTAATGGCCTGGTGGTTTTTCCAGACAATGGGTCTTTGATTCATGAGTCGGTGCAACTTGGCAGCTGCCACGGCCGATCCCGACCAGGTCAGACCGCCTACCACAATAGCTAGGCCCGCCGTGACCAGAGAAAAGGCATTACTTTCCCCCTTGTTATTCCAGATGGAAAGCATACCGGCGATCATGGAAGCCAAACCGCCAAATCCGTTCAAGAGACCGACCATCTGGGGCATTTCGATCATCTTGATCTTAGCCGACAAAATGAGGCCTAAGACCGTCCCGCAGGCCATGGCCAACCAGAGGTCCCAGAGGGTGAAAATCTCAAAATACCAGAGGGTGAGGAGGATGGCTAGGCCCATCGAACAGGCCCCCATGAGGTTTCCGCTGACAGCCGTTTCCACCTTACTCATCCGAGAAATCCCTAGCAAAACGGCGACTGCCAGGATAGCCGCCAAACAATAATAGATGACCGCATTCGATTGCATACAAAAGGCTAAGACCGGCACAAATCCCCCTAGGGCAGTTACTATCGCAGAACCTATCATGCTTTTTCTCCCCCTTTGCTTTGGGTCTTCTGGGCCTTGCTGCCCTTAAACATCTTGAGCATCCTGTGGGTGACACCAAATCCCCCCACCACGTTGAGCATCGCCAGGACAATGGCAATAAAACCGAGGACTTTATAGCCAGTATGCACCGCTGCCGCAGTTGCTGCCAAACATCCCAAAACAGTACCTCCGGAGAAGGCATTCATCCCCGACATCAGGGGTGTATGTAAAAGACTTGGTACCTTGTTGATAATCTTATACCCCAAGAGGGTAGCGCCAACAAAGACCAAGAGAAAGATCAGCTGATACGCATTCATAAAGAGAGTTTTCCTTTCTATCATGAACAAATATTCCCGCTCGCCGCCAGACTTTTCCCAGCTAGCGAAATTTCCGCTGTCTGGTTTTTTATAGGCTAGCGGAAGACTTGCCACCTGGTTTTTTGCCAGGAGCCAACGAAAAAAAGACCCTGCCTCTTCGCAACTGAAAAGGCAGGGCACGAGAAGACGCAACTAGTCGAGCTTCATCGCTTTACGTGCGCCCTTGTGGACGATCTCACCGTCAATGGTGGTGAGAGATTTAGCAATAATCTCATCTTCACGGACAAGGACAATCTTGCCATCTTTGACCAGATATTTCACGAAATTGGCAATGTTCTGTGCAAACATCCAGGTCGAGCTCGTTGGGAGCATACCGGGAATATTCTTGATCCCGATCAGGGTGACGTGGTGCTTGACTTCGATCTTGCCAGGAGGGGTAATGGCGCAGTTCCCACCTTGGTCAATGGAGATATCGACGATAACGGAACCAGGCTTCATGGTCTTGACCATCTCTTCGGTGATCAGGGTCGGAGCCAGCTCGCCAGGAACCAGAGCGGAGCAGAAGATGATATCCATGTCTTTGACAACATCTTTCAAGACTTCCCGCTCTTTCTTGAGGTTTTCCTCAGAAAGGGCCAGGGCGTAGCCACCTTCGCCAACGGCATCCTTGGGATCGACCCCCAGGTCTACCACTTTGGCACCTAGAGAGGAGGCCTGCTCAGCAGCATCCGGACGAATATCTGCAGCATGGATGACCGCACCAAGACGTTTCGCAGTGGCTAGGGCCTGTAGGCCGCCAACCCCAGTTCCGATGACGAGGACCTGGCAGGGCTTGATGACCCCAACGGCACTAAAGATCTGCGGGATGAACTTGGGCAGACGATCAGCCGCCATGAGGATACCCTTGTATCCGGCACAGGTGCTCATGGAGGTCAAGGCATCGAGGTTTTGAGCCCGAGAGATTCTCGGCACCCCGTCCAGGGTCAGACTGATGACGCCTTGCTTGGCCATCTTCTTGACCATCTCATGGTTGACTGGCGCAGCAGGGTGAATGAAGGTAATCAGATATTGGCCCTTATGCATCATGTCAACTTCATGCTTATTCTTCTCTTCATTGAAGAGAGGCTCCTTGACCTTGATGATTAAGTCTGCCTTCTTAAAAATCTCCTCGCAGTCTGCCACCATAGTGGCCCCTGCTTTTTCGTACTCTGGATCATGGTAATAAGAACCTTCACCAGCCCCTTTTTCGACCATGACGGTCAGACCTTGGTCTACCATCGCTTTAACTGTGTCAGGGGAAGCGGCGACTCTTGCTTCGCCACTCATAATTTCCTTAGGAACGCCGATAATCATATGTACCTCCTAATGATACGAAAATGTATCACTATTGTAATCTACCCGTCAGGATTTCGCAAGAAAGAAGAAAGAGCTTAGGAGGAGGCAGGAGGGTCAGACGGGGCGGGATTATTTGTAGGAGGGGGAGGATTCGGGGAAATAGGGGCCCCTGTTGAAGAAGAATTTTCCTCTAAGGCAGATGATTCGGATTCGTAGGGACCCTTGCCTTTCTCACGCTCTTTCACGCAACGTACGAGGAGGTATTCAATCTGGCCATTGACCGACCGAAATTCATCCTCTGCCCAGGCTGCAAGCTTATTGTAGAGCTCGGGAGAGAGGCGAAGGGCTATTTGTTTCTTGGGTGCCACGGTATTAGGCAGCGAACCGGAAAGCAGATCGGGAACCGAATCAGAAACTAATTCAGAAACTAATTCAGAAACTAAATCAGAAACTAAATCAGAAACGAAATCAGTTACCGAAACAGGATCCGGAGCGGCAGCCGGAGCGTCTAGACCCTAAGGGGCCTAGTAAAGGCTACCGGTATTTACGATGGGCTGGGCATCCCGATCAGCACAGAGGACGACGAGGAGGTTGGACACCATGGCGGCTTTTCGCTCTTCATCCAAGTTGACCTTATTGTTCTTATCTAGTTCATCCAGGGCCATCTCGACAATCGAAACCGCTCCTTGGACGATCATGGCTCTGGCGTCAATGATGGCGGAAGCTTGTTGGCGTTTCAACATAACAGCGGCGATTTCCGGCGCATAAGCTAGATAAGTGATCTGAGTCTTGCAGATTTCGATGCCGGCAGGTTCCATAGCCTCTTGGAGATTCTGGCGGATCCGTTCCGCCACAATCTTACTAGATCCCCGCAAACTGCCCTCATCCGGCTGGCCATCCCCCGTCGTATCGACGTTGGCGGCGACATCATAGGGATAGATGCGCACGATATCCCGGACTGCAATATCGCATTGCAGCGACAAATATTCCTTGTAGTTGTCCACAATAAAGACCGCCTTAGCTGTATCGATTACCCGCCAAGTGACGGCAACACCAACTTCTACCGGATTGCCGAGGGCATCGTTGATCTTTTGTTTGGCATTGGATAGGGTCATGATTTTGAGGGAAATCTTCTTGCCGCCTACCGTCACATTGCTGTTGCTGGAATTAATATTGATCGTTGCACCTTTTTTTCCAAAGCCTTCCACGTCTTCGCTCTGACCTAATTTTGTTCCAGCTGCTGGGTTAAAGGCGATGGCAAAGGGGTGGATGTAGTAGAAGCCTTCTTTACGTAAAGTCCCCAAATACCGGCCAAATAGGGTGAGGACGACCGCTTCTTCTGGACGGATCAGACGAAAGCCGCCTAATAATACCCAACCTCCGACCAACCAGGCCAGGGAGGGGAGAAAGAATACCAGACCCTTAGCCGTGGCCTTGCCCTGTTCTGCTTCCGTCATGCCAGAGGAGGGGAAGGCTGCCTTTGAAAATCTATCACTTTCTTCCATGGATATATCTGGAACCATGCTTTCGCTCCCTTCATCAAGGAGGGTTCCGCCATAGATAACGCCAGCAATGGCCAGGGCGTAGGCGAGAATAAAGATCAGAAGGACAAGTAAACCGTTCGGACGGCGTTCCAGGGTGACCTCCTTCACATCTTTGGAAGCTTTAACTTGAGTAAGAGGATTGGACATAGGATATTCCTTTCTAGACCGCCCTAGGCTGCCAGCTGGCGTCCGAGGGCTTGCTTGCAGACTCATTGCTATGAGTTGGGTGATATGAAAGCGATATCATTTAGATATCATTTTCATATTGCTTAGATTTATTTTACTCCGATTATTTCACTTTGTCTAGATCCCTCCTAGATTTTTTATAGGCGTCCTATTGCCAATAATCCAGTTTCTTAGGGTCTAGGCCAATGTTGCTAGCACGGAAAACGGGATTTTTTCCGTCTTTCCTTTGCTTTTGATAGTCGGTCAAGCACTTGCAAGCAGCCCCACCCAGGATGACAAGCACGGGAAGGTTAATGAAAGCCATAACCCCCATGAAGAGGTCCGAAACATTCCACACAAATTCCTGTTTTTGGATAGCCCCCAAGAAAATCAAAAGAGAGCAAAAGAGCTTATAGCTGATCTCAAAGCCCCGGCTAGGAACCTTCCCGGCTAAATAGGCCAAGTTGCTTTCCACATAATAGAGGTTGCCAATGAGGGTGGTATAGCCAAAGAGCATGAGGGCGATCGAAATAAAATAGTAGCCCCAAGGCCCCATCAGGGTCGATAAGGCCTCCTGGATATAGGGGGCTCCGTCCAGAGCTTTGGTGGGTTCGACACCCGAAGAAAGGCCCATAAAGGCCGTGGCTGAACAGATAATGATCGTGTCGAGGAAGACCGAGAACATCTGCACCAGACCTTGCTTGACCGGGTGGGAGACATCCGCAGCGGCCGCCGCATTGGGGGCCGAACCGATCCCGGCTTCGTTAGAATAGAGGCCCCGCTTGATCCCCATGACCATGCTCGATCCGGCCAAACCACCGAAAATAGCTTTGAAATTAAATGCGTCCTGGAATATTTGTGCAAAAATATGGGGAAGACGGCCTATATTGAGGACGATCATAATGAGGGAAATCACGACGTAGAGGATCCCCATAAAAGGAACAATTTTTTCCGTAGCCTGGATGATTCGCTTGCCCCCACCGAGGATGACATAACCCGTTAATACAGCAAATATTCCACCGATGACGACGGGTGTCCATGTTTTATGGTACCAGCTGTAGTTGGCGAAGGAGCTTTGCATGTTGTAGGAGCAGAGCATGTTGAAGCCAACGGCGTAGCAGAGAATGAGGGAGACGGAGAAGAGCATAGCCAGGCCCTTGTTTTTCAAAGCAGCTTCGATGTAGTAGGCCGGTCCTCCATAGCTGTGGCCGTTTGGGCTCCGACGCTTATAGATTTGGGCTAGTGTCGATTCGATGAAGGCTGAGGCACCGCCAATGATGGCGACGACCCACATCCAAAAAACGGCCCCGTAGCCTCCTAGGCAGAGGGCACTGGACACGCCGACAATGTTGCCAGTCCCGACCCGGGAAGCGGTGGAAACCATAAGGGCTTGGAAGGAGGAAACTCCGCCTGCCTTGTCTGGCTTTTCCCGCAAAACCCTTAGGGTCTCGGCAAATCCTCGGATCTGGATTCCCTTGGTTTTCCAAGTGAAATAACTAGGGCGTGTGTTTCTTGCTTTCTATTTTTTAGGGAAAACCGTATCCTAAAAAGGCCTTTCAGCTTGGTGGATTTTAGGAAAAGCCATATCTTAATAAGGCCTGCCACCCTGGAGGGTTTCGTGCCTTAGCCGTCCGCCTTACCCTGTTTTTTGGAGGTCCCCTATGGACAAAATAAAGAACCTGATCAATCACGTAATTGAGGTCATTGAAGGAATTATCTGTATTGTTGTTATTCTTGGAATTGGGGTCGCTTTTTTAGGTTTAGTGCCCTATTTCCAACAGACCATGAATATGGCGACCAGCAGCGACTTTTATGAGGCTTTCCGTAATTTCTTGGGCTATGCCCTCATGCTGATCGTAGGAATCGAGTTTATCTATATGATAGTAGATAATTCCATTGAATCTCTCTTAGATCTGCTCCTATTTTTGATCGCTAGGAAGATGCTTATTTATTCTCACACGACCATCGATCTCCTCTATGGGGCCCTGGCCATCGCTGTGATTTTCCTCATTCGTCGCTTTCTTGTGGCCCCACCCCAGGGCGGAGCCGATACCTTTCGACCGCACTTTACACGCTTTCATCCGGTTCCGTCAGGGACTGTGCAACCAGAGCCTGCCCCGTCCCAGAAGAAGCCAGCTCCATCCCAGAAAAATCCTGGTCCGACTGAGAAAGAAGCTTAGGAGTATCGTAGAATATTATTCAAAGAGTACTGCCAGAACTTGATGTCTACTCATTGGTGATGTTGAATGGAGTATTTGCGAATCGGACAGGTTTTTTTTATGATAAGGGTTGATGCCTCAGGGCCCATCTGGACCTGTAGGCTTAGAAAGAGGTGGTACAAATGGTGATCGTAAATGGCAAGGAACGGACCCTAGAGGGGCTGACCCTTGCTGAACTTTTGGCCAAAGATGCCTACCAGGTTGACCGAGTCGTGGTCGAACTGAATGGACAAATTATCCCGCCCGGTGCCTACTCCTCGACCCAGGTCAGTGCAGGCGACCAGGTCGAGATTGTCAGCTTTGTCGGAGGAGGCTAAGGTGGATAAGCCTATGGATCCCTTTTTAGGGGCCCTAGAAACCCGCTTTGGTTCAGCCTATGTTAAGGCGGTCCAGGGGACCTCGGTGGCCATCTGCGGCCTGGGCGGCTTGGGGTCGCATGTGGCTCTGGCCCTCGTGCGGTCTGGCCTGGGAACCCTATATCTCTATGATGATGACCAAGTGGACTGCGCCAATTTGAACCGCCAGCAGTATTTCTACGACCAGATTGGGGAGGATAAGACCCAGGCCCTAGCAGCCAATCTTTTGAGAATTTATCCCCAGCAGAGGCTGATAAGTAAGAAGGTTCACTTGACCCCAGCCAATGCCGGACCCTATTTAGCTCCGGCCACTGTGGTTGTCGAGGCCTTTGACCGGCCTGAAGAAAAGGCCTGGCTCGCCAATGAGGTTCTCCTCCATTATCCGGATAAAATCCTCGTCACCACCTCTGGCATTGCTGGCTTTGGTCCTCTGGATAGCCTACAAACAAGAAAAATGTCTACCCACTGGTATCTGGTGGGCGACCGAATCAGCAGCGTCGATTTTTCGGGGAAGGATTTCAACCGCCAACTGCCAGCTACCAAGGCCATGGCCGCCGGTGCTGCTGTGGCCCATGTGATTGTGTCTTCTCTCCTGGGAGAAGATCTTTAAGCTTTTGCATTTTACAATATTAGCTTTAAAAAATTTATAGAAAGTGTGATTCCATGACAAGACAACAAGGACAAGACAGCTCGCAACATGCGAACCGCCCAAGGGGGGTGGTGTCCCCCGTGGTGCCAGGGGAAGACCCCCTCCTATTAGGCCCTCATCGCTTTACTTCTCGCTTTATTTTGGGCTCCGGCAAGTATAACCTGGAGCTCATCCAGGCAGCCATTGAAGAGGCTAAGGCCGAGGTCATCACCCTGGCTCTTAGGAGGGCTAATACGGGAGCGCAAGAGAATATCTTAGACTACATCCCTCCCGAGGTGACCCTCTTACCGAATACCTCCGGGGCTCGGACAGCCAAGGAGGCTGTTCGCATTGCCCACCTGGCCCGGGAATTAGGCACCGGGGACATGATCAAAATCGAAGTGATTCGGGACACAAAATACCTCCTTCCAGACAACTATGAGACCATCGAGGCCACGAGAATCTTGGCAGCAGAGGGCTTTGTGGTCCTTCCCTATATCTACCCCGATCTGACGGTGGCAGAGCGTTTGGCTGAGGCTGGGGCCGCTGCTGTCATGCCCTTGGGGGCCCCCATTGGGTCCAATAAGGGCTTGGTGACCAAGGACCTGATCCAAATCCTCATCGACGAGATTGATTTACCGGTCATTGTCGATGCTGGCATTGGGCGACCTTCTCAGGCAGCTGAGGCCATGGAGATGGGAGCAGCAGCTGTCATGGCCAATACGGCCATCGCCACGGCAGGCAATATTCCTCTCATGGCTGCAGCCATGGGCGAGGCTATCCGGGCAGGCCGGAAGGCCTTCTTGGCCCAACCAGGCCGGGTCCTGGCCCGGGGCGGGTCGGCTTCTGACCCCCTGACTGGTTTCCTCCATGACCAACAGGAGGCATGATGATGGATTCACGATTTGGGGTGCCGGACGAGGGCCTGTCAGAGGCCATGCGCCGGAAGAAAAAACAACTAGAAGAAGACCCTAGCAGCCGCTGGGATGCGAGGGAGTATTTGCCCAAAATGCAACATATTTCTTCGGATATTTTAGATAAGGTTATGGGCGAGCTCCAGACCTACCAGGCGGAGACCTATGGGCCAGAAGACGTGGTACGGGCCTTGGAGCAAGAGACCTGCGGGATCGAGGAGGTCAAGGCCCTCCTGTCCCCTGCCGCTAAGGCCTTCGTCCCCCAGATGGCGGAGAAGGCGGCCAAACTGACGGCCCAGTATTTTGGCAAGAATGTGTCTCTTTTTACCCCCCTTTATATTTCTAACTATTGCGATAATTATTGCGTGTATTGTGGGTTTAACTGCTACAACCAGATCCGTCGCCTCAAGCTGAGCCCTGAGGAAATCGAGCGAGAGATGAAGTTCATCGCCGACACGGGGATGGAAGAGGTCCTGATCCTGACTGGGGAGAGCCGGACCTATAGCGGGTTGACCTATATTGGGGAGGCCCTGAAGCTTGCCAAGAAATACTTCAAGAATATTGGCCTGGAGGTCTATCCCGTCAATGTCGATGAGTACGAGTATTTGCACGAGTGCGGGGCCGATTACGTGACGGTTTTCCAGGAAACTTACGATTTTGACCGCTACCAGGATTTACACCTCCTCGGGGCCAAGCGGATCTGGCAATATCGCTTTGAGACCCAGGAACGGGCCTTGATGGCCGGGATGCGGGGGGTGGGCCTCTCAGCCCTCCTCGGCCTTGCAGATTACCACAAGGATGCCCTGGCGACGGCCCTCCATGCCTATTTCCTCCAGCGCAAATACAAGGCGGCGGAGATTTCCCTGTCCTGTCCCCGCCTCCGCCCCATTCTCCACAATGAGACCATTGGTCCTCACGATGTGGATGAGACGGCGCTGACTCAAATCCTGTGCGCCTATCGGATTTTCCTTCCCTATGCGGGGATCACCGTGTCGACCCGGGAGCGCCCCGCTTTCCGGGATGGGATCCTGCGGATTGCGGCCACCAAGGTCTCGGCTGGCGTTTCCACAGGGATAGGCGACCATGCCGACAAGTATGAGGGGAAAAAGGCTACCGAAGAGGGCGACGAACAATTTGAGATCTCCGATCAGCGGTCTCTGGCACAAATGGTCCAGGCCATCAAAGGCCTGGGCCTCCAACCGGTCCTGAACGCTTATGTAGATGTGGGCTGATAAGGAAACCCCGGGTTCAGACCGGCCGATCCTTGCCATTACTGATCCGGCAGGCCCCTTCCCTCAGGGGAGGGACTTTTTGGATCAAGTAGAGGCCGTGGCGAAGGCCCAGCCTAGGGCCCTAATTTTACGGGCCAAAGACCGGTCGGAAGAGGCCTATGGGGACCTAGCCCGGGCTGTCATAGCTCGGGGGATTGCCCAGGAAACGACCCTATTTTTACATGGGTCTTGGCGGGTCGCCCAGGCCCTGGCCTGGCCAGCCCTCCACTTGCCCCTGCCGGTCTTACGCACCTTGCCTGAGGGGGCTAGGGCTTCGTTTCAGCTCCTAGGGGCCTCGGTCCATTCGCCCGAGGAGGCCCAGGAGGCAGAAGCCCTCGGAGCTAGCTATTTATTGGCAGGTCATGTCTTTGAGACAAGCTGTAAACCTGGAAGGCCCCCTCGAGGCCTGGCCTTCCTCGCTGCCGTCCTCCAGGCGACTTCCCTGCCCGTCTATGCCCTGGGAGGGATCACGCCCCAGCTGGCCCCTGAAGTTTGGGCCTTGGCTCCGGCTGGTTTAGCTGTTCGCAGTGCCCTCATGATGGCCCCCGATCCCAAAACAGTCCTTGCTGCCTTGGTGGGAGAAGCAATTTCGTAGCATACATCACAGGAAAGAGCGCAGCATAGGTCTCGGCAGCTACCACAGCTATAGATCACAAGGAGAAAAACCATGATTGTAGGAATGGATATGGGTGGTACCAACATTGATGGTGCCCTGATCGACCAGGGGAAGATCCTAAACCAAGTCAAACAGGCCGTCGATCGGACCGACCTTTTTGGGACGATCTGGTCATGTCTGATGGCTCTCTTAGAGGGAACAGATCCCCAGGCTATCGAGAGGATCCACCTTAGCACAACCATTTCAACCAATGCCATTGTCGAGGACCAGACCGCTAAGGTGGGCCTGGTCCTCCAAACAGGCCCTGGCCTCGTTTGGCCCTATGACTCCCTAACCCCTGAGGTCCACTACCTCCCTGGGGCCACCGACCACCGAGGCAAGGTCACCGATCCCCTCCCTAAGGCGGCTTTGGAGACCCTCGCCAAGGACCTGCCCCATGAAAAGCCCGAGGCCCTGGCCATCTGCTGCAAATTCTCCACCCGCAATCCCGAGACAGAAAATCGGATTCAGGAGTATTTGCAAGGAAAGATCCCTTTTATAAGTCTGGGGCACAGGATGTCTGGTAAGCTCAATTTTCCCCGCCGGGTCCAGACGGCTTACCTCAATGCGGCCGTCAGTCCGACCTTTGCGAATTTTGCAAAGGCTTTTCAAGAGGCTTTAGCGGCCAAGGGGATCCAGGCCCCGGTGGCGATTTTGAAGGCGGATGGGGGGACTTTGGCCCTGGACCAGGCTGTAGAAAAGCCGGTAGAGAGTATTCTTTCGGGCCCTGCCGCTTCTTTTATGGGCAGTGAGGCCCTCTTTGGGCCCACCGACCAGGATCTCATCCTCCTCGATGTAGGCGGGACCACCACGGATATCTTCTTTTTGGTAGACGGGGTACCCGTTTTTGAGCCCAAGGGGATTGAAATTGCCGGGCATAAAACCCTGGTCCGGGCGATCTTCAGCCGGTCGATTGGTCTGGGAGGCGATAGTTATGTTCGGGCTGAGGAGGGAGTTCTGAAGATCGGACCCCGCCGTCTGGGGCCCGCCATTGTTTTTGGGGGCGATCAGCTGACCCCAACCGACGCCCTGGCCTATTTGGGAAAACTTGGCGATCATTGGGCCAGTGCCTCACCAGGCTCCCAAGAAGCGGGAGGAGCAGGGCAAAAGGAAACTTTGCGGGAGTATTTGCCGAAGATCGAGGAGAAGCTAGTCGAATTGAATAAGGCCTTGGCTTTGGATCAGACTCCCCAAGCCCTGGCTGAACAAATACTCCACACCTTTTCCAAGCTCCTCCGGGACACCCTGGATGGGCTGATCGAGGAGCTAAGTTCTCATCCGGTTTACACCATCCGTGAGCTTTTGACGGACCGGACCCTCATTCCCGTTGGGATCCGCCTCTTGGGGGGACCGGCCCAGGCCCTGAAGCCTTATTTGGAGGAGGCTTTGGGCCTGCCGGTGGAGGTGCCGGAGCGCTTTGAAGTGGCCAATGCCGTGGGGGCGGCTCTGGCTCGGCCTACGGCAGAAATTCATCTTTTGGCGGATACCCAGCAAGGCTGGTGTCTCATTCCAGAATTGGATTTTCGGCAGAAGATTGGTAAGTCTTTTAACCTGGACCAGGCCAAGGACCTGGCCCTCACGAAGGTCCGTGACCTGGGCGAAGCCATGGGCCTGGGGGCTGAGGAGCTTGAGGCGGAGCTGACCGAGGCCGAGTCTTTCAATATGATTGAGGATTACGGTCCTATTTTCCGCAATATTCGGGTTCAGGCGCAAATTCGTCCGGGCCTAAGGAAAGGAGGCCAATGATGCCAATGAAGCCAATGAGGCCCATGATGCAAGCAAAGCATTCGCTCGGTCTGATCTTTTTTCCGGCTTTTGATTGGGCGATTTCGCCGACTCACCCAGAAAGGGAGGAGCGCCTCTTATATACCCAAGATCAAATTTTTGAGGAGGGTCTGGCGGACGTGGAGGGGATCCACGTCTTGAATCCGGATCTAGCAAGCTACCAGGATGTCTACCGGGTGCATTTTCCCTATCCTTCGGCGGAAGCCCGGGTCACCCCCTCGCATCTGATTTCTGCCGGAGGCTTTATCCGGGCCCTGGAGGCTGTAGAGGAGGACCAGGTGGACAAGGCCTTTGCTATCGTCCGCCCACCTGGCCACCATGCCCATCGGGTGGTCTATGGAGACCGGGGTTTTTGTATTATTAACGTAGAGGCCGTAGGCCTGGAGCACCTCCGGGTGAAAAAACCGGACCTCCGGGTGGCCATCGTCGATACGGATTGCCACCATGGGGATGGAACCCAGGATATCTACTGGAATGATCCCAATACCCTCTATATCTCTTTCCACCAGGATGGGCGGACCCTCTACCCCGGAACGGGCTTCATTGACGAGGCCGGAGGGCCCGGAGCCTTTGGCCTCAATGTCAATATCCCCCTGCCCCCCAATACCGGGGATGAGGGTTTCCTTTATGTCCTTGACCGAGTGGTCCTGCCAATCTTAGAAGAGTATAAGCCTGACCTGATCATCAATTCAGCGGGTCAAGATAATCACTATAGTGACCCTTTGACCAATATGAATTTTTCCGCCCAGGGCTACGCCGAGCTCAACCACCGGCTCAACCCGGACGTAGCCATCCTTGAGGGGGGCTATTCAATCCAATCGGCCCTGCCCTACGTCAACACGGGGATCGTGGCCGCCATGGCGGGCCTAGATTACAGCCAGATCAAGGAGCCGGACTACGATTTGGGCAGGTGGAAGCAGTCGCGGTCGATCACAGCGCAAATCGAAAAGATCTGCGATGAGGTTCTGGACCAGTGGCAGCATCGGGAGAGCCTGGCAGCCAAGCGCTTTGCCGGTCTTTCTTGGGTCCAAAGGAAAAAGCAGATCTATTACGATACAGATGACATCCTCGAGCAGCAAAGCAACTTTTACCGGGTTTGCCCCTCCTGTCCCGGCCTGACCTACCTGGAGTCGGTGAGTACCACAGGGGGCCGGATCTTTGCCGTCCAAATTCCCCTCCACGCCTGTCCTTCTTGCCAGGAGGAGGGGCTGGCCCTCTTTGAAGAGGCCGTTGATAAAAAGACCTATAAGCGCTCCTATCTCCAAGACCGGGTCCACGAGACCTATCTTCAAAAGTAACCGGCCTGCGAGCCTGTTAAGGCGGCCTGCTGCTCAAATGAGGGCGATCTGCTGCTCAAATGAGGGCGGTCTGCTGTTGGAAGCGGGATTATTTGCTATACTAGGGCAACATATGAGCTAGATAGGTTGACGAGATGTGTTAGCCAGCTGCTGGTCAGCCGTATCAGCGCAAATGTGTTGGTCAGCTGCTGGTCAGCCGTGTCAGTCAGAAAGGAGGCCGTCGAGGGGCCTCAGGGAGAGGAGGGACCATGGAGAAAAGTGGCAAGATGAGAGCAAATAAGGAGGGTCTAGCCCTGCCGAAGAAGGTCGAGGAGATTCGTCGGGCCATAGAGGAGGATCCAGCCTACGCAGGCCTGCAAGGTTTGCTAGTTTTTGATTATCCTTTGCGTTCCAAGACGACTATGGGGGTAGGCGGGTCGGCAGCCCTCTATGCCTGCCCGAAGAAGTCTAGTGACCTGATCCTTTTGCAACAAATTATCCAGCGTTGGGATTTACCCTGGCTGCTTTTAGGGGCCGGTACGAATGTTATTTTTTCGGATTTGGGCCTGGAAGCCCTCTGTGTGGACATGGGGGCGGCCTGGAAGGGTCTTTCGGTGGAGCAGGTTTCTGCGGAAGGAGAGGGTTGCTTCCGCCTGACAGCCCTGGCGGGGGAACGTCTGAGTGCCCTGGCGGCCTTTGCGGCCTCCCATGGCCTGGGAGGTCTCTCCTTTGCCTGTGGGATCCCTGGCTCTGTTGGCGGCGGAACTTTCATGAATGCCGGGGCCTATGGGCCGTCGCTGGGTGATTTTGTGGAGAAGGTCAAGATTTTTGATATCAAACAGGGGGAGCTCTTGACACTGACCCAGGCAGAGATGGATTTTTCTTACCGGCACAGTTTTCTACAAGACAAGCCGGAGTATTTGTTAGTCTCCGTTGATTTTCTATTGAAAAAAGCTCCAGACCCCAAGGCAGTTTACGCCGAGATGACGGACTACCAGCTACGCCGGATGGGGGCCCAGCCCATGCAAGAAGCTTCTTCTGGTTCAGCTTTTAAGCGCCCGGAGGGTTATTTTGCGGGCAAGTTGATTTCCGATGTCGGCCTCAAGGGTTATACCAAAGGGAAGATGGCGGTTTCTCCCATCCATGCTGGCTTTATCGTGAATCTTGGAACAGAGAGCTCCCAGGAGGTTTCTGACTTTTTCTGGGAGGTCCATGAAAAAGTTCTGGCAGCCACAGGGGTGAGCCTTGTTCCAGAACCCCTTTTCTTGGGAGAGAAAGGAGGCTTTTCTCAGGATTTGATGGCCTTTATAGGTCAAGTCAAGGAAGAGGGGGCACCAGCGGTGCCTTCACCTAAGCCAACTCCTGGATTGGCGCCTACGCCTTCGGGCGTGTCTGTCCAGGAAGAGGGGGAGGTCCCCCGTAAGGAGGTATAAGATGGCCCTTCCACTGATTCTACTTTCTGGCCTTTCAGGGGCAGGCAAGTCGACTGTGGCCAAGGTCTATGAGGACCTGGGTTATTACTGTATCGATAACCTGCCGCCCCAGCTTTTGCGCCCTCTTTTGGAGGCCCTCCGGGGGGATAAGGAGGTGCTTGCGCACCCGACTGACTCATCTGGCATCTCGATTGCAGCTTGTCCAGGTATGGTCCTTGTTATGGATGCCCGGGCCTTTGAGCTTTTTGGGGACTTTACGAGTGAAATTCGCCAGCTGAAGAAGCAAGGCTATCCCCTTGAGATCATTTTTTTAGAGGCTTCGGAGGAGGTTTTGCGCACCCGATATAACCTGACCCGGAGGCTCCACCCCTTGCGCCGGAGCCGGTCTCTGGGCGAGGCCATTGCCGATGAAAGGACTTTGATGGCCAATTTACGGGCCATGGCAGACCTGGTGGTTGACACTTCTTCGCTAACCACCCAGGAAGTTCGTTCGGTGATTTACCAGCACCTTCCCTCCGGCTCCACAGCCCACATGGGGGTCCGGATGATGAGTTTTGGCTACAAATATGGCCTACCTTTGGATTGTGATCTGGTAGTGGATGCTAGAATTTTAGCCAATCCTTGGCATGTGCCAGCTTTGCGGCCCATGACGGGGCTTGATGAACCGGTCCATGAGTATATTTTCCGTCAACCCTTGGCAAGTACCTTTCTGAAGCAGGTGGAGGATTATTTGGACTTTTGCCTTCCCCTCCATTTTCAAGGGGGACGGCTCCAATATACCGTGGGCATCGGCTGTACGGGGGGGCGTCACCGGTCGGTTGCTGTTGCGGAAGCCCTGGTAAGTTACCTGACTCGGGAACATTATCAGGTGTCTTGCGTCCACCGGGACCTCTATCTAGATTCGACCTGGGCGGAACTGCGCAAACAAAAAGAAAAGCTGGGCACTGACCAGGGACTGCCAGCGCGGGACGAGCAAGGAAAGAGGCTAGGAGAGCAAGATAAGGCGATGGAAGGCCAAGAGAAAGCGACGGAAAGACAAGAGAAGGAGATGGAGGCCCAGGAGGAGGCAGATCATGGATAAGCCTTTGGTCCAAGAATTGCGCGAGGAGCTTTTCCAGCAGCTGACGGATGCACCGGAGGAGATTTACTTTCACAGTCTGGGTGTTCCCGTTGAAAAAGAGATTTTGTTAACACATTTTGCCTGTTTTGCTTATCACTTCCAGGAGAAAAGATCAGAAAGTTGGATGCACAGCGTTAATTATCCCCTGCTCCTTTTTTTACAAAAGCGGATTGAGGATAAGACGGGGGTGAAAGCTACCATGGTCCAGGATGGAAAACGTTGGAAACTCTGGTCACGGAATGCCAAGCTCTATCAGTATCTGACATCCCTTAGGACCATTCTCCTCCGGGGGACGGCCAAGCAATATGCGATGGAACTTACGACGAATTCCAAAATGAAGGAACTAGCGGACTTCCCGGATCGAACCGAACTTTGCACCAACCATTACCATTCTTTGGTCCTGGCTTGTTTGTTTTTAGGGGCAGGGTCTTTGGCAGATCCGGAGAAGACCTATGGACTCTACCTCTATCCTGCAGACTACCCGGGGGTGGCCCCTTGGTATTTGGATTATTTGGAGGAAATTGGCCTAGAAGCCCGTTATTCGCATCAGGGTCGGTCGGTGATCTACTGGAAGGAGGGAGACCAAATTGCCCAGTTTTTTCGCCTGGCCAATGCCACTCAGACTTTCCTTAATTTTGAGGCCTTGCGGTCCCAGTTTTCGAGCAGGTCGGATGCCAACCGTCGCTATAATTTTGATAAAGCTAATATTGAGCGGCAGACCAATGCCTATTTAGATAAGCTTATGGCGGTAGAGACCCTGGAGCAGGCTGGCCTGATGGCGACCCTATCACCGGACCTTCAGGTCGTGGCCCAGCTCTTAAAAGCCAACCCAGGGATTTCTTGGGAGGATCTAGGGAAGTTGCTGGATCCGCCCCTTTCGAAGTCGGGAGTTTACCATCGGATTAAGAAAATGAAGCAATTGGCCCAAAATGTAGGTCAACAAGGGGAAAAGCCCCAAAAGTGAGTTCAAGAGGAGATGATATGGCTAAGAAACCTGCATCCTTCCAGCCAGAGGAAGTAAAATTTGTAATGATAGAACGAGCTGCTCAAGACCAATATCGACGGATGATCCTAGATATTTCAAATTCGATTATCTATTTTAGAAATAGTCATGCGACCTCGCTGGGCTGGACTAAAATGGTAGACCCTCTGATTATAGATAAGCTGGTTGAGAAGGCTCTTAGCTTAGATTTCGAGGGAGAGATGAGTGTTTGGCAGATTCCTTCGAAAGAGGACCCCATTCTTTTCAAGGTTTCTCTCCATCGTAAATCTTTCGAGGGAGAAACTAGTTATAATATTGACGATGGGACGGAGCCGAGCATTGCCACCTATTACGAGCCGAACCTTTCAGACCCCGCTTTTCAGCCACTTTTGGATGCCTTGAAAGAAGAGGATCTTTATGCGACTTTTTTTCTCTAAAAGGGCTGGGGCCTTACAGGGGCAGCCGCTTCACAAGGACGGTCCTTTGCCTTGGGGCGGGCTAGGGCACCTTAAGCTTCAAGTCATAGAAAGGGAGGAGAGATGGACAATTTAGAAGGCTTTTTTTTAGGACGCTTTTGGACTGATAGTAATTATTTTAATAAAAAACATTTTGGACTCCAGGTGGCCATCGGCATTTTAGGAGCCATCCCCCTGGCCCTGGCTATTTTGTGGCCAGCCAAGGCGAGTCTCCTTTTTCCCTTGCCCTTTCCTGTTAACCTGGGGCTTTTTCTTTTTCTCTATATTTTTTTACCTGGCTTGGCAGCCTTATATTGGCACTTTCCCTTGCCAGCCCGGGCAGGCGTCCTTGCTGGCTATACGGTGCAGTATTATTTGCTCCTGGCCTGGTTCAGCCAGTGGGCGAGCCAGAAAGTGACGGTCCGCTTGGACTCCTTGCCCTCTGCTTTCGCTGAGGATATCAACAAGAATATGAACTTTGCAGCCCAGATTTTTAAGATTGAAGATGCCCTCTTATCTACCTTCGTGACCTTTATCTCGGCCATCGCCATGTTGGGGCTGACCATTGTAGGCTACCTTCTCTTGGCCATCGTGGTTCCCCCCTTGGTCTTTAATATGGCCAAGGGAGGGCAGAGAGTCATCGATTACATCTGGTATCGCTTTATATTCAGACGTCATGATTATAGCCTAAGTGCAGCTACCACGGAAGCTATGGATGCCCTGCCCTCTTCTCTTGCCCGGATGGGCCCGGCCCGGCAGATGAAAAAACAAATCAAGAAGCGAGCCCGCAAGTCAGCAGCCCGGTCTATGTTAGCAAGGGACTATTCAGAAGAAGAGGCTTTAAGGGGGGACCGGCACCCTTTAGCTGAGCGCCAGCAAGCTGCTTCTATGCCCGCCTCTCGCCCTGCTTCCTCTTCCTTGGATCTTTTTGAACAAGCCTATTCGCCATCAGGTCAGCGATCCTTTGGGACCCGCCAAATCCCCCATGGTTTTCAGGAGGAGGATTCAAGGCAAGTAAGGAAGAGAGGGCCAGCTCGTTAGGACAAAGGTAGAGCTGCCTGGTCTCCTAGCTTCGTGGCCAGGATAGGGAATATTTGTGTAAATTTGTCCCTGAAATTAACTGAGATTTTTTACTCAAATTTTCCCTTGGATTTTAACTTGGATTAAGGTCACCCACCTACAATGGGGGAGATTTAGAAAAGCGTGTAAACACATTAGAAAGGCGCATGATATGGAAGATCAATTTGAGCATGTCAATTCAACAGCATCGCAAGGCCAGCCTATGGGAACAACTTCGTCCCAAGCTGAGTCTATGGGCTTTAATGCAAGCCAGGGACCATCTATGGGGGCCAGTTCAAGTCAAGGTCAGCCCATGGGGGCTAACCCAAGTCTGGGGACCTACACGTATGCGGGGAGCTCTTCGAAACGAGAAAAGAGAAAGGGCGGTGCGGTTGTTATCATCGTGATCCTTGCGATCTTTTTGAGTCTTGTCGGACTTGTCGGGGGCATCAGTGCTTTCTATAACAAGAATAAAGCGAGTAAGAGCAAGCTGGAGCCTAAGGATGAGACCTACCGGAGCCAAGTTGAGGATTTGCAAAAGGAGAATATTAAACTCCGTAAGCAGCTGTCTGAGGCCAACCGTCGTCAAGGAAAAAAAGTTGACCAGGATCATAATCTGAACAATAACAAGGATCAAGATAAGAAAAAGACCAGGGATGATGACCTGGAAGTGACCATCCCTGGCCTTTCTGACCAGAACGACCTTGATGAGGAGACCGATAAGGACTTTGATGAGGATGGCCGTCGCCTCCTTCCGACCAAGGATGAGGATAAGGACGACCAGGATCAAGACGATTCAGATGAAGATGAAATGTCCCTGAAGGACAAGATCCTGCACAGGAATGAAGTAACCCACAACGGCCTACTTTCTCCTAAATTTGAAGCAAAAACGGAAGAAAATAAGACAAAAAAGCAGATGAATACCATCCAAGTGGTGGATGATACCAAGTCGAGCGTGGTGGCCATTTCGAATGAAAAGGTCATCCAAAGCATCTTTGGAGAGTTTTCCACCCCAACGGCTGGGTCAGGATTCTTAATTAGTCCGGATGGTTATATAGTCACCAATAATCATGTGGTAGAAGGCAGTAATGATACCAAGGTTACCTTGGATGATGGGCGCATTTTCTCCGCTAGCATCGTGGGCACTGACCCATTGACTGATATTGCGGTCTTGAAGATCGATACCAAGGGGGAGAAGGAAGAATTTGATTGCCTGTCCTTTGGCCGGTCAGATGACTTGAAAATTGGAGAAGATGTTCTGGCGATCGGCAACCCGACGGGGACCCTCCAAGGTTCTGTGTCGAATGGCATTATCTCTGCTTTGAACCGGACCATCCCTGTCGGCGGAGTCGATATGGCTTATATTCAGACCAATGCGGCTATTAACAGTGGAAACTCCGGCGGCCCCCTGATTGACGCCTATGGAGATGTCATTGGTATCAATGCAGCTAAGATTTCTGGGAGCCCTTCTAACGGTGGTTTTGAGGGCTTGGGCTTTGCCATTCCTTCGGATACGGCTCGTCCTGTCATTGAGCACCTCATCCGCTATGGTTACGTGAAGGGCAGGACCTATTTGGGAATCCTATGTTCGACCATCAGCAAGGATGCAGCTAAGATGTATGGGATTGGTGATCGAGCTGGTGTGATGATTGAAGAAGTCGTTGATGGCAGCTCGGCCCAAGAGGCTGGCCTGAGAGCTGGTGACCTGATTATTGGCTTTTCTGGCGAAGCTGTGACCAGCTTTGATGACATCAATAATATTAAAAAAGATTTGAAGCCCGGTGATAAGGTGGAGATCATCTATTTGAGGCAAGGACAAAAACGTAAGGCCATGATGACCTTGCAAGAGTATGTACCTGATAATTAAGGATAGGTAAGCTTGCGCTCAGAATCCTAGGGGTTCTGAGCGTTTTTTATGCCCTGGAGTAAAGAAAAGTAGAGAAAGACAAAGAAAGGAGCAATAGATGCTGCAAGAAACGAGGACGATCAAGGTCAAGGACTTAGCGGACCACTTTCAGTTAAGGTGTTTTTATAAGGGGGAGGATTTTGATCGCAAGGTCATTAAAAATCCGGATTATATTCGCCCAGGCCTGCAACTGGCGGCCTCTTATAATTATTTTGTGAGCGATCGGATTCAAATCTTGGGGCACGCAGAAATGGCCTATTTGACTGAGTTCCCCGAAGATATCGCAGCCCAGCGAGTGGAGGCCCTCTTTGCCAAGGGCATTCCCGTCTTAATCCTGGCCAATGGCACCCAGCCCTTTCCCTGGATGGAGGATCTTGCCCACCAATATAATATTCCCCTCCTGGGGACGGAGGAAAGGACTTCTCGCTTTGCTACGTCATTGGCGGTTTATATTGCTGAAAAAACCTCGCCTGAGGAGCGTCGTCATGCTAACCTGGTTGATATCTATGGGATTGGCGTTCTGATTGAGGGGGGGAGTGGGATTGGCAAGAGTGAGACCTCCCTGGAGCTGATTCGCCGGGGCCACCGCCTGGTTGCGGACGATGTGACAGTTGTCAAGCAAAGTGGGATGGACCGACTCCGGGGAGAGAGCTCGGAAACAGCCAAGAATTTCATGGTCATTCGAGGCATTGGCATGATTAATATTGCGGCCCTCTATGGACTGAGTGCCACGAGTGATGCACATGACATTGATATGTTGGTGGTCTTGATCTCTGAGAAGGAGGCCCGTCAGGCCATGGATGAGAAGGATAAGGCAAATTCGTCCTCGATCCATCAAATCCATTCGGTTAGCGATCCAGAGCCCCATTATACGACCATCTTAGGGATCCAGGTGCCAACCTATACGATCGTCGTGGCCCCTGGAAAAAATATTCCTATTCTGATTGAGACGGCGGCTCTGAACATGCGTTACCTTCAGACGAACCGGAGCCCCTTGCTGGATTATTTGGACGCCATGAAGGCCAAGGCTGCAGCAAGAGCCCTAGAGCAGGGGGAGACAGAGGAAAATAAGAACGGGCCACTCAATAATCTGCTACAAATCAAGGCAGAAGGTCTCGAGAAGCTTGGGGAAAAGTTAGAGAAAAGTTGCTATGAGAAGTCCCAGGAAAGTCCCGAAGAAAGTCCTCAAGAATGTCCCGAAGAAAGTCCCCAAGAATAAGGAAATTTTTGATTTTATTTCCTAGGTTTTCTGATGCCCTGTGGCTTTTCATTTCGGTGCAAATAGCCTAGAATATGGGGGATAAGGCCTAGAGGAGGAAATGTGGAAATATTTCCTACGACAAGGAGGAGGATTTATGCGTGAGCTAACAGCGGAAAGTTTGATCGAGCCGATTGCGAACATGTGTATCCAGGTCAACAAGGTGTTGCCTGTTGATGTTCGTAAGAAGCTGGAGAAAGCAAAAGAAGAAGAGACATTCTCAACGGCCCAAGGGATCCTCGGAGATATCATCGAGAACTATAAAATTGCGGAGAGGACGCAGATGCCCATCTGCCAGGATACTGGCATGGCCTGCGTCTTCTTGGATATTGGTCAAGATGTCCATATCTCTGGGAGCATCGAGGATGCGGTGAATGAAGGGGTCCGTCAGGGTTATAAGAAGGGACTCCTACGTAAGAGCATGGAGACAGATCCCTTACAGAGGAAGAATTCGGGCGATAATACCCCGGCCATGATCTATTATCGCTTGATCCCAGATTCAGACAAGGTAAAGATTACCGTGTCTCCCAAAGGCTTTGGTAGCGAGAATATGAGTCGTTTGGCTATGTTAAAGCCTGCCGATGGGGTGGAAGGGGTCAAGGACTTCGTCTTAAAGACGGTCAAGGAAGCGGGTCCTAACCCTTGCCCGCCCATTATTGTGGGCGTAGGGATTGGGGGCAACTTTGATAAGGTGGCCCTTTTGGCGAAAAGAGCCCTCCTGCGTGATGCGGCCTCCCACCATCCAGATCCCTATTATGCGGCCCTGGAGTCAGAACTTCTGGAAAAGATTAACCGACTGGGTGTTGGTCCCCAAGGCTTTGGGGGCAAGGCTACGGCTTTAGCTGTCCTGATTGAAAAATTACCCACTCACATTGCGGGCTTGCCCGTGGCGGTCAATATTAACTGCCATGTCACCCGCCATATCAGCCAAGAGCTTTAGGAAGGAGTGTCTATGGCAACGCACGAATTGCAAACTCCCCTGACTCGCGAGGTCTGTGACCAGCTGAAGGCTGGTGACCGAGTTTATCTTTCTGGAACCCTTTATACGGCAAGAGATGCCGCCCATGCCCGTCTGGTCGCCCTCTTAGAAGAAGGGAAGGACCTTCCCTTCGACCCAAAGGGAGCGGTAATTTATTATGTTGGCCCTACCCCAGCCCCCGAAGGAAAGCCTATTGGGTCAGCAGGACCTACTACAGCCTACCGGATGGACCCCTACGCCCCCGCTATGTTGCGGGCTGGAGAAATGGGCATGGTTGGCAAGGGCAAGCGGAGCCCGGAAGTGATTGCCACCATGAAGGAGACAGGAGCGGTCTACTTTGCCGCCATTGGGGGGGCTGGTGCCCTCTTGGCCAATGCCGTAAAAAAGGCAGAGATCGTATGCTATGAAGATTTAGGTGCCGAGGCGGTCCGCCGCCTGGAAGTGGAACACTTACCCCTTGTGGTCGCCATTGATAATCAGGGGACGAACCTATATGAACTGGGTCCCCAGGAATATTTGAATAGTCAGGAGTAACAACAAGCATGAGTACAAGAAAACATAACGGAAAGAGATTGGTGATTGGGGTCATCGGTGCAGACGTTCACGCCATTGGGATCCGGATTTTGGATTTTGCCTTCCAAGAGGCTGGCTTTGATGTCACGAACCTGGGAGTTATGGTAACCCAGGAGGAGTATATCAACGCAGCGGTTGAAACCAATGCGGACGCTATTGTCGTTTCTTCTCTCTATGGTCATGGAGAGCTAGACTGCCGGGGTCTCCGCGAAAAATGTGATGAGGCCGGTTTAAAAGACATTCTCCTCTATTGTGGTGGCAATATCGTTGTAGGAAAACAGGACTTTGATGATGTCGAAAAGCGCTTCAAGGAAATGGGCTTTACCCGGGTCTTCCCACCCAGCACTCCTCCCCAAGAGACCATTCGCTGCCTCAAGGAAGATTTGGGCGTGCCAGAGGATCCTAATGAGGGTGACGAAGAATTTGATTTCGACGAATTAGAGGAAAGTGGGAGCGAGAACGAGGGCAAAGCTCCTGAGACAGGCAAAGAGGAAGGGTAGATCTGGTGAAGATCGTTCTATTAAGCGATTTTGGTAGTACCTATACTAAACTGACGGCCGTCGACTTGGATTCGGAGGAGGTTTTAGCCTGCTCAGCAGCCTATACGACTGTGGAAACCGATGTCCAAGAGGGCTATTTTAAGGCCTTAGAGATCCTTCAAGATAAGTTGGCCAAGGATCAAGACGGTACCCTCGAGCGCCTCCTAGCTGACGGAAAGATTACCGAAGAGGAAAAGGCTTTGGCTCAGCATTTTACAGCAGACGATGTCTTCTACCATAAGTCTTGCTCTTCGGCGGCGGGAGGCCTGCGGATGTTGGTCTCCGGCCTGGTGCCAGAACTGACGGCCAAGGCTGCCAAACTGGCCGCCTTAGGGGCTGGAGCCAAGGTCCTCAAAACCTTTGATCACGAACTGACCGATGATGATTTGGAAGAAATTGCAGAGATTAAGCCAGACATCTTCCTTCTTACGGGTGGTACCGACGGGGGGAATAAGGAGTGCATTTTAGAAAATGCGGAGGCCCTCTGTGACCTGGCTCCTAGCTTCCCCATTGTTGTGGCCGGCAATCGAACGGCCCAGCGCAAGATCCGCAAGATGTTTGAGGCAGCAGGCCTGAATTTTGTGATCTGCGACAATGTCATGCCCCAGCTAGGTACCCTCAATATTCTCCCGGTCCAGGAGCAGATTCGGGCGATTTTTCTCGAAAGAATTGTGAAAGCCAAGGGTCTGTCCCATATCAAGGCTATGGTTCAAGATATCATTATGCCCACTCCCGCCTCCATCCTGTCGGCCGTCAGTCTCTTGGCCGACGGGACCGAAGATGAAAAAGGCTTGGGTGAGATCCTAGCCTTGGACCCAGGCGGAGCGACGACCGACGTATATTCGGTCGCTACGGGTGCTCCTTCTGGTATGGATGTCGTTATGCGGGGCCTCCCCGAGCCCTATAAGAAGCGGACCGTCGAGGGTGATATCGGGATGCGCTATAGTATCAAGGGCATCGTGGAGGCCGCTGGCTTAAAAGTGGTAGCAAAAAAAGCGGGGCTGACCCCAGAAAAAACCCAAGCCATGGTTGATGACCTGGCTGCCCATACGGACCACCTTCCCCAAGATGCAGAAAGCCAGGCTTTGGATGATGCCCTTGCCTATTATGCTGTTCAAGTTGGTGTCAAACGTCATTGTGGAACTCTTGAAGAGTTTTATACGAGTAACGGCAAGGTCTATTGCCAGACGGGCAAAGATTTACGTAATATCGATACCATTGTAGTAACAGGTGGTGCCTTAGTACGGGCCCAAAATACAAAAGAAATCGCTCAAGGTGCTTTTTATGACGAGAGCGATCCGGCGTCTTTGCGCCCGGTCAAGGCGAAAATTTTAATTGACCGAAAATATATTATGTCGGCCATGGGGGTTTTATCCCATGACTACCCCGAAAAGGCCCTCAGAATTATGAAAAAGGAGCTAGTCAATGAGTGAATTACAAAATAAGAAGATTCCGATGGATCGCTTCCAAGAAGAGCGGGAGCAGGTCCTTAGCCAATGGCCTACGGGCAAAGAAGTAGACCTGGAAGAGGCCTTTGCCTACCAGAAGGCGATCCCTGAATCTCGTCGTTTTGCTGAAAAATTAGTGAAAGCAAAAGAGGCGGGAGAAACGCTCATCCAGCCCCGTGCCGGCGTGGCCCTGGTGGACAAGATGGTTGAGCTCCTCCAATTCTTAGAAGAAAAAGGGGAGGCCGACCTTTTGCCAACCACCATCGACTCCTATACCCGGCAGAACCGTTATCATGAGGCGGAAGTGGGCGTGGAGGAATCCAAACGCCAAGGCAAGTCCATGCTCAATGGCTTCCCAGCTGTCAACCACGGGGTTGAAGCCTGCCGAATCGTGACGTCCAGCGTCAAGGTCCCCGTCCAGGTCCGCCATGGTACACCTGATGCCCGTCTTCTTACAGAAATTGCCTATGCAGGCGGCTTCACGGCCTATGAGGGCGGTGGGATCTCTTATAACGTCCCCTATACAAAAAATGTTCCCTTGGAGACGACCATCCGAGATTGGCAGTATGTTGATCGCCTGACCGGCCTCTATGAGGAAAATGGAATTTCCATCAACAGGGAACCCTACGGCCCCCTTACCGGGACCCTGGTTCCGCCCTTTGTTTCTCATACTGTAGCTATTTTGGAGGCCCTCTTAGCGGCTGAACAAGGTGTAAAGAATGTTACTGTCGGCTACGGTCAGTGCGGTAACCTCCCCCAAGACGTGGCGGCGGTGGCAACTCTCCAGGAACTGACTGAGGAGTATTTGAAGAAATTTGGCTATGAGGATGTGGTGGTGACCACGGCCCTCCACCAGTGGATGGGTGGCTTCCCAGCTGATGAAGCCAAGGCCTTTGCCGTTATTTCCCTGGGCTCGGTGGTCGCAGCCCTTTCGCATGCCACCAAGGTCATTGTCAAGACCCCTCACGAGGCCATCGGTGTTCCGACGAAGGAGGCCAATGGAGAGGGACTTCGTTGTACGAAGCAAATCATCCACATGCTGACAGACCAGCAACTGGAAGGCCCCTTGGTTGAACAAGAGAAGGATATCATTCGTCGGGAGACGAGAGAGGTCATGGATCGGACGATTGAACTCGGCGATGGCGACCTAGCTCAAGGTGCGGTCCGTGCCATCCAGGCTGGAGTTATTGATGTTCCCTGGGCACCTAGTAAATATAACGCAGGCAAGATGCTGCCCGCCCGGGATAATGACGGGGCGGTCCGGGTCTTTGCCATGGGCAACGTGCCTCTGGATGATGATCTTAAGGCTTTCCATGCGAAAAAGATGGAGGAACGGGGCAAATTCGAAAAACGTAAGGTTGGCTTCCAGATGGTTATTGATGACGTCTATGCCATTAGTAAGGGCCGCTTAGTTGGTAGACCTTGGCAGCACGACCAGAACTAGGATTCTATCCGCATGACCAGAATTAGTATTCTGTCAGCACGACGATAGCAAATTATCCTGGCGGCGTAATCAGAACCAATCGCTTTGGCAGCGCCACCAGGACACATATATTTTCATTCTAACAAGGAGGAATGTTATTTTATGAAGATTAAAAAGATCATTTGTTCACCTGCAAGAACAGGCTTCTATTTTGATGACCAGAAGGCCATTAAGGCTGGGGCAAAGATGGACGGCTTCCAATATGAGGGCGAGCCCATGACAGAGGGCTTTACCCAGATCCGCCAGGCCGGTGAGGCCATCTCTGTCCAGATCATTCTGGAAGATGGGTCGATTGCCTATGGCGATTGCGCTGCAGTCCAGTATTCTGGGGCAGGTGGACGGGATCCCCTTTTCCTTGCCCAAGATTTCATCCCCATCATCGAAAAAGAGATCGTTCCCCATTTTGAAGGTGAGGAACTGGATTCCTTCAAGCGGCTGGCAGAAAAGCTGGAAGGCCTTCGCCATGAAGGCAAGAAGTTCCATACGGCTATCCGCTATGGGTTGAGCCAGGCTCTCTTGGATGCTGTCGCCCGTGCCCACAAGACCATGCCCTGCGACATTGTTGCCAAAGAGTACAACTGCCCCCTGACCGGTGAGCCCTTGGATATCTTTACCCAATCTGGCGACAACCGCTATGAGAATGCGGAGAAGATGATCATTAAACAAGCCCAGGTCCTGCCTCATGCTTTGATCAATAATGTGAAAACCAAACTGGGTGAGCCTGATGGACAGATTCTGAAGGAATATGTGTCTTGGCTGAGCAAACGTATCCAAGAGATGCGGACCGATGACTCTTACAAGCCTACCCTTCACATCGACGTCTACGGGACCATTGGCCAGCTCTTTGGGCCGGAAAACACCGAAGCCATGGCTAAGTATCTCAAGGAACTAGCTAAACTTGCCGAACCCTTCCAGCTGCGGATTGAAGGCCCCATGGATTCTGGGTCAAGAGAGGCTCAGATCAAAGATTTGGCTGCCCTCACCAAGGCCTTAGATGAGAAAAATATTCCCGTTCAGCTGGTGGCCGATGAGTGGTGCAATACCTACGAGGATGTGGTGGATTTCGTGAAGGCTGGTGCTGGCCACATGATCCAGATCAAGACTCCAGACCTTGGCTCTATCAGCAACACCATTGAAGCTGTCCTCTATTGCAAGGAGCATGGAGTTGGCGCTTACCAGGGTGGTACTTGTAATGAGACTGACCGGTCGGCCCAGATCTGCACTCAGATTGCGATGGCCACCAGACCCACCCAGATCCTGGCCAAGCCTGGTATGGGAGTTGACGAAGGCTATATGATCGTTTACAATGAAATGCAGCGTGTCATCGCTTACCACAAGGCTAAGTAAGCGTCTAAGCAAGTAAGCACCTAAGAAAGTATAGCTAGGCCCTATAGGGCGGCTCCGATGAGAGGGCCCCTGAAGGGTGTTTCTAGCGAGACCATGGAGCGGGCAGACGGATTACCGTTTGTCCGCTTTTTTTCCAGTTTATATTTATAGAAGGAGCTATTATGTCATTTTCTGCTAGAATGCAAAGTAACCACCTTTATACGGTTCTCCTCGCTCCCCGGGGAGCCGTCCGCATGGCTGATTGCGGGATGCAGATCGCCCAGATGTATCTCAGCCCCTTTGACCTCCTGATCGGGATTATTGGGGATGCGGGCTCGGGGAAGAGTATGCTCGTCAAAGGCATGTTCCCTGGCCTAGAGTTGACCAACGATGACGAGGGGGTCAATGTCCGCCCCCTGCCCCTCCTTGACCTTGACGACACGGGCTTTTTTAAGCCTCATACCTATCACATGGATGTGCGCTTTGAGCTGGGCTTTCACCAGATGTTTGACCTGGTTGAGGGCATTACCAGGGCCTTACAGATGGGCCGCCGGGTCATCGTGGAGCATTTTGACCTGATTTACCCCTATCTCAAAATGAATGCCGACTTGATGATTGGGGTAGGCGATGAGATTTTGATTACTCGGCCTTCTGTTTTCGGCCCAGAACCTCAGGAAATTGTCGATATTGTCTTTCCTTCCATTAAGTACCGCAAAATGGCCCATACCGCTGAAGACCTCTGCGAAATCTGCCTAAAAAACATCGGCATCCAAGATTTCCAGCATTCTGATGTGCGCCAGGGCTTTATTTTGGAGTTTGATGAGCCCAATCTCTTTGACTTGGATGAGCTCGAGATGGAGGTTAGGGACCTGATTGACCAAGACTTGGGAGTCTCCTACCACGACGCCTTCCATGTCAATATCGGTGACACCATCCACTATTGCACGGGCCCCCGGATGCATGTTAAAAGCACCGGGAAGATCCAGGACTTCCATGTGGTTAAAAAGATGATCAAAGCCCCCATTACCAGCAAATACCAGATGGTCGGCCTGGTCGGAAAAGAAACTGCCGCCGCCCGCCTGTCTGACTTGAACCGTCTCTTATAAAGGGGGCCTTCTTTGTCTCAGTACCAAGCTAGGATTCAGGAGATGCAAGGTCCCTCTTGTCTGGGGGGGACCTTTTTGCGTGAGTTCGCCCACTTGATGGCCAATCTAGCCCCGGCTACGGCTCCCCTTCGCCCCTTTTATTTTCATGATCTTTCTGTCACGGTAGCCGACATGGGGGCAAGCCGGGAGGCCTTTCAGGAGGCCGTGGCTGCGGCCCTCCAGGAGGCTGATGTGGTTTTGACTTACCGGCTCAACGTCCCTGGCCCCTGGAAAAAAAGTCCCTTGCTCACCTGGGCTTTTGAAATTTTGCGAGAGGACCTCCATGCCTTGTTGGCCTTTTTGGCAGATCAGCCCCCCTACCCGGTCTTTTTAGGAGAACGCCGGATTGTTACCCGGGGTGGTGACCTCGGCATCCTCCTTCTTCAGGCTCCGCCTGACACTAGCCCAGCCCCTCATGCCCTCCATGCTTTGGACCATCCCCAAGCCTCTCAAGGGTCAAGCGCAATCCGTTCAGATCATCTTATGACTTTTGCTACTCACATCAAACAAATACTCCAAGCCTGGGAAGGGGGCCTGTACCTGGATTATTTGCCTGATGTTGACGTCTATTATCGGGAGGATGCCCTGAAAATTCCCCTAGAGGAACTTGCTAGCTCTTCTTCCGTGAAACCTGCCCAGTCGTCTCAGGAGAGAGGAGGGGGGAGGCCCTATGTCGTTCGCAAGCTTTTTCGAACTGCTTTAGGGGCTAAGCCCCGTCCATGCTTTGTCTGTCAGGACCAGACGGGGGCCTGTTTGAGGGCCCGGCGACATTCGGTAGCCCTCATGGAGGCTACAATCTTTTCTGATCTTTTGGCCCTTTTTCTCCATGGTGAAAAGGAGGAACTGCCTGCCCTTGCGACCAGTGCCCTAATCCAGGAATTGGCCTTAAGCCCCAAGCCCGGTTTGGTCAGTGGGGCTGATCCCGGCATCCATAAGGATATGGATATGGAGGCCATGGCCCACAGCATTAGCCTTTTTAGACCCTATTTTTCCTTTGCTGTCTCTTTGGCCGGCCAAGGAGTCGTTTCTCTGCTTTTGGAGCTAGAAGGGCCAGTCGAATCCCGGATGCCGGGCTTCCAAGACCAGGGTGAAGCGTATTCTCGCATGCCCTACCTCATGGGTCAACTGCCCCCTGACTGGAGCCCAAAAACCCAGGATTCTGTCTATCAAGAAGCTTTCGATAGGGTATTGGAGATCTGTTTTCAAGAACTCCGCCGCCAAGGGCTCCAGGTCCAACGGGCCATGGGCTTTATAACTGGCGGGGCCAATACCCTCTTTGGGCAGATCTTTACAATGGGTCTAATGGTCTTTGCTGTTGCTTTTCTTGCCACCCTCTACATGGGACGGGGACGCTGGGCCTGGGACCTCCTCCCAGCTCCTTATCGGTCAAGCTTGGACCTTCCCTCCTGGCCTGGGTCTGAACTCGGCGTGCCAGCCGGGACGGACCAGATCCTTCGAGACCTGAGTGCCCTAGTTGCTCTTTTAAGTCGGCCCGTTCGAAATGACCAGCTCAGGTCCTTCTTTCAAAATCTAAAGTCCTATCTGAATGTTTCTCGCTTTGCCCCGGGCAAAATGCCTTCAGAACCAAGTTCAAATACTTCCTCTGTTTCGGGCGGACAGCTCGAGAAGCTGAGAGCCTCGTGCCAGCTCCCCCCAGCCTATGCGTGCCTCCAAGAAAAATTGGCGACCCTGTTGACACAAGAGGGTTCCCTTTGCTATAAGGATTTAGAGAAACTTTACCAAGAAGACCTCATTCGGGTCTTGGGTGCTCGAGCTGGAGCCCTCTATGGTCTTCCCACGGTCATGGAGGTGGGACTGCCAAGCCTTCTTGAGGCTAAGGCAATCACAAAAGATCGGGTGACCATCCTGTCTTATAGCCTATTACGCTTGATGGCGGCCGATGGCGACACCTGTGCCCTAAAACGCAACCCGGCCTATTACTTCCACTTGCAACAGACCTTGCCTGGGAGGCTGGATGATTTGTTGCAGAAGGGGAAAAAAGAGGAAAGAGAGGGGGCCAAAGGGAATGTGTCGTCAGACCAGACCCCTGCGATGCCCAATTCAGCTCAGACGCCTGCGATGGCCAGTTCTGGCCAGACCTTTGAGAAAGGGGTCCAGGCCCTGATGGCCGACCTGGTGGCTGAGGCGAAAGATCAGGGCTATTCGCCAGGAGGAGCCGCCGATCACCTGGCACAGACGATATTTGCCAGGGATGCCTTGGAGCATTTGATCCAAATTCGAGCCCTTTTTAGGATCCCGGAAGCGATCCCAGAATCACCCAATAAAGGAGATGATCATGCCTGATTCTCGTCCACCCCAGCGTTCACCGCAGCCCCCATCCATGACCATCACCATGGCGACTTCCATCACCATGGTGGGGATGGCTCTCTCCAAAATTACAGGCTTTTTGCGAGAAATCTTTATCGTTCCTAAATTCGGCTATGGCCCTTTGTCTGACGCCTACGTATTTTCTT
This sequence comes from uncultured Clostridia bacterium, assembly GCA_937922005.1. GTDB lineage: Bacteria > Bacillota > Clostridia > Saccharofermentanales > DTU023 > CAKZWV01. Next base: position 34,695 of record CAKZWV010000059.1, read on the forward strand.
TCCAGATCCCGGACTTCATCTATGAGCTCATGGTAGGCGGGGCCGTTGCGGCAACTATTACGCCGGCCTTGGCTGCCGGGATTGAAAAAGAACGGAGGTACCCCGGTCAATACCAGGTCGTGGTGAACGGGCAACTTTGTCGGATCAACCAAGAAAAGAAAGCTTGGTATTCCGTTAATATTCTCCTATCTTTTTCCTTACTCATTCTCATAGGGGTCCTGATCATGGCTTACCTCTTTATGCCTATGCTTGTTCCCATCATGCTGGGGCGGATGGGAGAAGGAGGCAAGGAACTGGACCCGGCGACGATGGAATTGATCTGTTCTACCACGAGAATCCTCTTGTTTCAGACCATTTGTATGGCTGTCATTTCAGCCCTCCAGGGGATCCTCCAAGCCTACGGGCGCTTCGGCAAGGCAAGTTTCGGTTCTTCCATTTATAACATTTCTTACCTAACCGTTCTCTTGCTTTTAGGCGACAAATCCCCAGAGGCTGTCACGAAAGTGGCCTGGGGTGTGGTCTTTTCAGCAGCCCTCTACCTCATCTACCAGGCTTTTTTGGCCCGCCATGAACTCCCCAATTTTTACTTCAAGCTGGACCTCCAGGACCCTGATTTTCGCGCTCTCTTCAAATTATCCATCCCCATTTTGCTCTCCAGTTCCGTGATGCAGCTTAATGTCATCATTATGAACTCTTTTACGGCCGGCCAGTCTGGGCATGCAACGACCCTCCGCCAAGCTAACACTACCTGGAGTTTGCCCTATACGGTCTTTGTGGTGGCCATTGGTAGCGTTATCCTCCCCAGCATCTCTCAAGCTGTTTCCTTGCGACAGAATAAGACCGTCGTTGACCTTTACTACAACAGTCTCCGCCAGGCTTTATTTTTTGTCGTCCCCTGTGCCGTCGCCTTTGCCACCCTCAGCTTCGACACCATCCAGGCCATCTTTCAGTGGAATCCGGCTACCTATTCCAACGCAGATGTGGCGGTCACGGCCGGGGTCTTACCTATCTTCTGTCTGACCCTCCTAGGCCAATCCGTCATTTTCATCAGCAACCAGACCTGCTACGCCTACGGACTCACCAAAATTTCCCTTTTCAACGGTCTCGCCGGATTAATCCTCAATCCTTTATTTTGTTGGCTTTTTACCCGGAAATTTGACTTTGGCGTCAAGGGGCTTGCCATGGCCAGTGCCCTCTATACCTGCCTGATGGCGGTGGTCCTTTACATGTACATAGCTCGTCGCATGGGCTCTCGTAAACTCTTTCCCATTACTAGCTACTCCCTCCGGCTAGGTATTGCGGCTGCCCTTACCTTTGGCATCACCTACGCCTGGTCCATGACTCCCCTCTACCCCACCCACAAAATATTCCAGCTCGTTGTCTACGGCCTCAAGGTCCTCATCTGTTTTGTGTCATATTTTATCACATGCCTAGCCCTCGACCTCAGAGAGGCTGTCCTCTTACAAAACAAAGTCCGGGCCGTCATCGGCCTGCCCCCCATCCGTTCCTCTTCCCTCAGAACTCGCTCTCGCCGCTAGTGACGCAACCAGCAAACTAAGGTCAGTTTATCGACTCTATTTCTACAAATATTCCCGCACCATTCCCCGATCTTGACTCCAGTCCACAGCCCCGCCTCAATTCACTCCGGCCAACAAAAAGCGGTGTCCCTTGCTCAGCAACGAACACCGCTTTTTCATAATATCATTTACTCTTTGTATTGTATTCACCCTATTGTAAGGCACTCATATACCAAGTTTTTAATTTGGTAAAATCTTCTTTTGTTATTCTTCCTTCCTCGTATTCTTCAACTAAAATTGCTAGCTTTTCTAAAGTGATGGTCCTGGCAATTTTTTGCATAAAACGGGGTGGGGCCTTAGGATCCACAGGCATAGGCTGGGAATCAAAGCGGAAAGCAAAGGCCTTTATTTGTTCATCCGCTTCCCTAGAGCCCAGATTTGCCGGTTGTCTAGATCCCGTATTTTCACAATCTTCCTGATCTCCTTGACGCTGGAAAGCAAAAACCATGGGGCCCACGGAGGGAACTTGGTCTTTCCTAGGCTCCCCGGACTTGGTCTTGCGCTCCAAGCTCGAATGGCGGATCTTGTTTGGATGGGGGGCATTCTTTCCAGCCCCAGGATAATTGTCTTGACCTAGAATTTTAATCTTAGTCATTTTCTTCTTTTCACTTGCTTGGTCAGATTCCCTCATATCGATCTATCCTTCTTCTAATGGGCTAGGTAGTCTAGTAGCGTTTCATGTAGCATTTAATGTGCTAGATGGTCTAATAACATTCTGCCTTGTTTTGTGGCGGTCAGTAAAGCAATGTGGGCAGCAATGGAAGTCATCTCCGTAGCACTTACAAAGCGTAGGCCCTGTTCTTGGATAGGCGTTCTTTCCGCCACCTTCCAGGCATTTTCTTGACTATCTTTTTGCTCTTGATACTGAGTCAAATGACGGTCCATCGTATGCTCAAGGTCTCTTGCTGCTGGGGGAATAGCTGCATCATAGGAGAGGGGAGAGGCATGGTCTATATCTGCCCTATCAGCGGTAGATGCCTTGGCCTTGTTAGGTAGGTGTTTCTTAAGTTGATAGCCTTCAAAGGCCTCTTGGAAGAGATTTTCCAAACTCTTGTAGTCTTGGCCTCCCAGGGGTCTTTCTTTTGTCTCGCGTTGATCCGCCTGGCCTGGATGGCTTTCTTGTCCTGGACGGGCTAATTGGCCAAGATCGTTTTCTTGCTCTCGATGGCCGAATTGCCCGGGATGGGCTGCTTGTTGCCTAGGATGGTCTATGGGCGCAGGTTCTGTTATCTCTTGCGCTTCTTTCTCTGCCCCAGGAGTCCCATGCTTCATTCCTTTTCCTAGCAGTTGGAAGACGAACTTGCCACTAGCATTTTTCTTTGGTGTAGCCTCCGTTGTTTCATGGCTTTTTGAAGCTTGATCTGGTTGTTTCTCATGGGCCTTTCCAGCTTTCACTAGGTCGTTGTCTGTGTCCTGGGGCCCATGCCGGTGCTTGCCCCTCTTTAAGCGCTCAAAATTGCCAAGAGTAAACATCTGGGTTCCCATTTTCTCTTTGGCGTGCTCAGTCTTCTTGGTCCCTGCCTGGCTTCCCGAGAGAGCATGACCAGGTCCCTTTTCCTTAAGACTAGGCTGACCTTGTTCAGCCCCCTTGGTTGGGACTTTTCCTTGGCCCTCTGTTGTCTCCCCATTATGGTCTACAGAATGGAAGAGCTTGGATTGATATTTAGAAAAATGTTGGGCCCTGGCTTTTTTCTCATGTTCAAATTCCGCCTGACTCTTAATGACTGGTTTATCTTTTCCAGAAAGCTTATTTTTTTCTTGGCTTGTCGGATCAGCTTTTGTAGTTAGAGCAGCTTTCGCCGTCGCATCAGCTTTCGTTGTCGAAGAAAGTTTGTTGGTTTCAGCTTCTTTAGTCTTCTCGCCATCTTTGGTCTTTGCGTCGGCCTTCGCTGTCTCCTTGGTTGCACTAGCCCCTTTCGTTGCCTTTGCAAGGTCGGTCAATTTATCTTTCTTGCCTTGCTGGGATGTTTTGCTGGCCTTGCCTGTCTGGGCCTTCTTGTCAGCTGGGCTCCCCTTGGCCGTTGCTGAGGTCTTGCTAGTCTGCTCTGCCTTATTGTCAGGAGAGGCCTGAGCGGTCTTCTTTACCTGCGCAGCTTTTGTTGGATTATTACTTTTGGGGGCACCTCGGCGAGCCTTATGAGTCTTGGCATGGTCCAAGGTGTCTTGGCGGAGTGTATGAAACTCATCCGATCTTATCGCAAGGATCCGGCATAGGTCATCTGCATACTTTGGTTGGATGGGGGTTACACCCCGTTCCCAAGAAGAAATCGCCGCTACGGACACCCCTAGCTGGTTAGCTAAGCCCCTTTGGGTCAAATTATGTTGATTTCGCAATTCACTTAAAGTCGCCATATTGATCCTCCAAATCACAGTCAAGGCAATAGAAGTTCACAATCACAATATTATAACATAAACTAGAAATTAGTAAAAATTTGGGATTCGTAAAATTCATGATTTTCTTTTATAATGTACCCGCTTGCCAGCAGCATGGCGGGCTGGTGAACCTGAGGAGGTAGTTTGGAATGGAAATCATAAAAGGAAAACAATACTTCAAGGCAGCTCCTATCCAGACCTTGAGAGACCTGATTATACGTAGTGCCCAACTCTACCCCGATCATCTGGCCTTTTCTTATCACTTGCGTCCTCGAGACACCGAAGCTGTAGAGATCACCTATCGCAGCTTTATCGATGATATCCAGTCTTTTCAGCGGGCCCTCTTGGACCTCGGACAGAAGGGAAAACACATTGCTGTTTTAGGGTCGAATAGCTACGAATGGGTCCTAACCCAATACAGCGTCTGCACTGGTCTTAGTATTCTCTTTCCCCTAGATCGCCTACTGCCCCCTGAGGAAATTATCCACTCCTTAAATCGGGGGGAAATCGAAACATTGGTGGCGGAAGCTTCCTTTTTCCGCAAAATGTCAGGACTCTTCTCCCAAGTTCCCACTTTGAAAAATGTCGTTGTGATGAACGATTTTAAGTCGTTCAAGTCCGATACCGAGGCGGTGGCAGCATATGAGGCTAATCCGGGCCCAGTTCATCTCTACCACCTCCAAGAGCTCTTGACTCAGGGTAGGGAAGCCCGCAATACGGAATTACTTCAGAAAAAAAACAATAATGCTGATGCGGCCGAACCAGCAAGTTCCGTGAACAAGTCCGACGCAGCTGCCGCCATTGGTGCCACCGACCTAGCCGATTTTAACGGCATTCCCGACCAGGAGCCCGATGAAGTCAGCATGATTCTTTTTACCTCGGGCACAAGTCAACAATCCAAGGCTGTAGCCCTCACAGGCCACAACCTCACCAGCGATGTTCGGGCTCTGATCTTGACCGAAGATCTCCCCGTAGGGGTGGTTTCCCTCTCCATCTTACCCATGCACCATACTTTCGAAAATACTTGTGGGGTCAACACCATCCTCTATTTAGGTGGCTGCATCTGTATTTGTGACGGTCTTCGTTACCTGTCCAAGAACCTCCAGGATTTTCGCCCCACGGTAATCATTACGGTTCCTCTCCTTGCCAAGAAAATTGCTGGCAAAATTATTGCGGAAGCTAAGCGGAGCAAGAAACTTTGGGTCCTCTACTTGGGCATAGGCCTTACCAAATTCCTCAAATTCTTTGGATTGGACCTCCGTCGCCAAGTCTTTCGCAAACTTTTAGATGAGCTTGGTGGCAGGATGAATCTTTGGATTATCGGGGGGGCCAGCATGGATGCCAGGACCATCCGTTTTTATGAGGGAATCGGGATTACTTCCCTCCAAGGCTATGGCCTCACGGAAACTTCTCCAGTCATTGCTGGGGGCAATTTTGTGGTAAATATTCCTGGCTCAGTTGGGCCGCCTCTGGCGACAGTGACGATTGCGGTTGATAATGAACAAGAAGGGGAGAGCGGTGAAATCCTGGTGAAGGGCCCTATGGTAATGAAGGGCTATTACAAGGATCCTGACGCAACCAAGGCTGCCTTTGACGCCGATGGTTGGTTTCATACGGGCGACGTCGGCCATGTGGGCAAAAAGCAGTGTCTTTATGTGACAGGCCGGATTAAATCTATGATCGTCCTCGGCAATGGAAAGAAAATATTCCCAGAGGAGCTGGAGGATTTGTTAAATGATCACGAGATTATTAAAGAGTCCATCGTCTTTGGCCAGCACGCCAAAAATGGTGATGTGGTCATTACCACCCAGCTTGTCTTGGACCCGGATAAGGTGAAAAGAGAGGGACCCGACGCACCTACAGCGGAGGAGCGCAAAGCTCTGGTCGACGAGGTCATCGATGAGACCAACGCCAAGTTGCCGCCCTACAAGAAGATCCGTGCCTACTATTATTCTTTCGACGAATTGGCGAAGACTACCTCCATGAAGATTCGCCGAGGAATTGAAACGGAGCGCATCCTCCAAATGCTCGCAGACGCCCAACTCCAGTGGTATGAATTGACAGGCGACGACCTTGAGGACCTCCTATCCCTGCACCAGGAAGGGCCTACCGAGGCCAATTAAGGCCTGTTGCCAAGAAAGGGCCTGCCAAGAGTAACGAGGGATTTAGCGAGGTATAAAGACAAGATAGAATGATATAACAGAGGTAAAAAAACAGGAAGACCGTATTCAACGATCTTCCAGTTATTTTGCGTTTATTCAATCTGTTTTGCTTCTGCTATTTCTATTTCACTTCTGCTATCTTTAGTCTTCGTTTTCATCTGAGTCAGGTGTCTGGTCCTGGTTTCTTTCCTCTTCTTCCCTCTCTTTTTGGCGCATCTTGTTATGGTAGGTGAGGGCGGCACGGGCATAAGGATACTGGAGGAAGAATAGGGCCTCTTGTTCCTCATACCATTCTTTCAAGGCTTCGGTCATCCCATCATAGTCCCGGGGTGAAAAGGAGGAGGGGAGGAGGGGTTCGCCAAAATGAATGTTCAAATCTGTTTTTTCCCCAGTTACTGGATTCTGTTTAAGAGGCTTTTTATCGTGGCGAGAGAAGAAATCAAATCCTCCTCCAATGTAGACCGGAACTAAGGGCACTTTTTCTCTCATCGCAAGGAAGCTCGCCCCATTGTGAAGGGGGGCAATCAGGCCGTCATGGGTCCGTGTTCCTTCAGGATGGAGCAAAATATTACAGCCGGCCCGGAGGGCGTGACGGGCTTCCATCAGACTCCGAACCGGATTGCCCTTCCGATCGACATAGATGGGCCGAGCCACCTGGCAGGCCATCCGTCCAAAGGCCCCGTGGTCCGTCTGCATATCCTTTCCCACCATGCAACAGGTCTGTTGAAAATCCTCCCTGGGTAAGCCATTGAGTACCCACACCGCATCGGCATAGGTCTGATGGTTCGGGGCAATAATATAAGGCGAGGCGGGAATATTTTCTTGGCCAGAATAAGTAAGTTTAGCCACCCTAGCCGTGAGGGCCAAGAGGGAGTGGTAGAGCAAAACGCCTGCAATACTCCTTGGAGGTGGCTCAATGTTAATTTCTTCTTCTTTGGGATTGGGTATTCGCTCTTGTTCTTCCATAAGGATGTCCTCTCTTTACTGATTGCTTATTTTTAATAGTTCTCAAACTTGCCTTTTCTTTTTGAGTGCCCTGATCGATATCTTTTATCGTTATCTTTTAACGTTTGCTTCGAAAAAAGCTCCGCAGGAGCTCCCCAGCCTCTTGGGCTCTCAGTCCCCCTTCGATTTGGATCCCGTGGGTGAGAAGTTGCGGAAAATAATCCAGCACCGTTTTATTAGGATCCTCGCAAGGGGAGCTGACAAATCCGGCCTTAGGATTCTGGGCCCCATAGACGAGACGGCTAACCCGGGCGTTGATTGCGGCCCCCAGGCACATCATGCAAGGCTCCAAGGTAACATATAAGGTCGATCCCGATAGGTTCCAAGTTCCGGCCAGGGCCCCTGCTTTTTGGATGGCCAGACATTCGGCGTGGCCTATGGGGTCAGCTTGGGCTTTGCGCTCATTGGCAGCCTGACTTAAAATTTGCCCGTCCGCCACAAGGAGGGCTCCTATGGGAATCTCACCCTCTGCCATGGCCTCTTGGGCCAAGGCTAAGGCCTGCCCCATGTAGGCGTAATCCATTTCGGAGTATTTGGGCATTGGCATGGGGAGGCTAGACTGCAAAGGTCCCTTGGATCAAAGTCTTTTCTTGGGGGGTGAGTGAGGGGCTTTGTAGCAACTTCTTGGCTAGGTCCCTGCTCCGGTTTTCCCAAATCCCCATCTTGGCGGGACTTTTCGCAGGATGGACTTTTTTTGGCCGTCCCGGATGTTTAGGCTCCGTCTCATTCTGTCCGTGCCTAACGACTTCTGCTGTGGTGTCCTGCCTCATACCTTCCAGGAAGCCCTGGTCCAAAAAAGACAAGGGCTGGAGGGCAGGCAGAGTGTCGTCCCACTTGTGGATCTTCTGAAGCATATTCCCCTGAAGGGCCAGCTGGAGCCTGGGCTCAGCAAAAAGGTCATGGTCTAAAGGAAGGTAGAGATCAGGATGGCTTTCTTTGGCAAAGTTAGCCGCTTCCACAAAATACTCCTTCCCCAGGAGAGCACATAGTTCTTGGTCGAACTCCGCCTCTTGGGTCCCCTGGCGACCTGTAAAGAAGAGGGCATCACCCGGAGTGGTATTTAATGGGGCCTTTTTCATCTTTGCCTTTTGAGTGCCGGGCTTTTTTTTCTGCTTGCCTTGAGCCTGGGTAGTGGGGGTGGAAGATTTCGCTTTAGTGACATCTTTTTGTGCTTCAACTTTCTTGCCCACCGGCTTCTGGCCTTGAGCCTGTTTGCCCTTCTCTTTTTTTGCTTTGGTTTCTTTAGCCTTGGCATTAGGTGTTGGCTCTGTTTTAGCCTTTTCAAGTCTTGGTTTGGCTTCTTCTACCTGCAAAGCAGGAGCAGGAGCAGGGCCTGCAGGTAAGAGCGAGGTGGGTTCGCCTGCCTTCAAAACAGGTTTCCTGTCAGGGGTCGGAAAAAGTGGCACGACATGGCCTTTCAAGCTTGTCATTTGCTCCTGCGTTACTTCTGGTCTGGGGGGAGCCATTTCTTGACTAGGTTTAGCCTCCTCCAGCTTAGGCTTAGCCTCCTCCAGGTTAGGCTTAGCCTCTTCCAGCTTAGGCTTGGCCTCCTCCAGCTTAGGCTTGGAAGCTTCTGGGATCGGATTATTTTCTGCTGGAATGGATACGGGCACCTCTTGGGTGGCCTCTATCTCAATTCGTTTTTCTTGGTCTGTCATGCCAACTCCCCTTCTTATCAGGCCCCTTCATAGGGGCGGGGCTACACAGGCAAGTTGCTCTGTATATCGGGCTAACCTGTCCTTGTGCTCCCCTCAATGTCCCTTCATTTTAGGAAAAGCGCCCAGGATTTTCAACCGAGCGACTACCCTCCTCCAGCTTGCGAATAGCTGTTCAAGCGAGCAATCATGCGCTCCAAATTGGCGTATCGCTCTTTAACCGGGTGACGAGGATACAAGCTCAAGCTGCTTGCCAAGCTGGTCAGAGCTTTTCCGATAAGGAAAAACGCTGAGAAAAAGGACTTTTTAAACCCTTGGCATCCCTCTTGGAAATTTGCTATAATTTAAGGGTTTAGGGGGAATATTTCCCCATATGATCAAAAGATACGAGGATAGAAGAAGAGAAATGGGATTATTTGATAAGATTTTTGGAAGCTATTCCGATAAACAGATTAAAAAAATCAAGCCCCTAGTCCAGCAGGTCTTGAACTTGGAGCAGGAATATCGGGGACTCAGTGAGGCGGCCCTGAAAGAAAAGACTCCCTACCTTAAAGAAAAATTAGCCAGAGGAGCAAGTTTGGATGATATCTTGCCTGAGGCCTTTGCTACGGTCCGGGAGGCCTCCGCTCGGGTCCTGAATAAACGTCACTACCCCGTCCAGCTCATGGGTGGCACCATCTTGCACCAGGGTCGGATTGCAGAGATGAAGACTGGTGAAGGAAAAACCTTGGTGGCGACCCTCCCGGTTTACCTCAATGCCTTGGCGGGCAAGGGGGTCCATGTGGTAACGGTTAACGACTACCTGGCTAGCCGTGATAGCGAATGGATGGGGAAGGTCTACCGCTATCTGGGCCTTTCGGTGGGCCTGATTGTCCACGGGATGGAAAACGCAGAAAAGCGAGTGGCCTACCAGTCAGACCTGACCTATTGCACGAATAACGAGCTAGGCTTTGATTATTTGCGGGATAACATGGTGACCCACAAGGCTGGCTTGGTTCAAAGAGAATTGAATTTTGCCATCGTCGACGAGGTGGATAGTATTTTGATCGATGAGGCTCGGACTCCTTTAATTATTTCCGGGCCCAGCGACAAATCTTCCGAGCTCTATATGATGGCTGACCGCTTTGTTAAGGGCCTCCGGGCGAAGGTCATTAAGGAGACCGAAAGCAAGGACTTGGATGTCCAAGAGGCTATGGAAGAGGATGCCGATTATATCGTCGATGAGACGGCCCAGTCGGCAGTTCTGACTACGGCGGGAACAAAAAAGGCAGAAGCTTATTTCCACGTTGAAAACCTCAACGATGCGGCCAACTTTACCCTCAACCACCATATTAATAATGCCTTGAAGGCCAACGGGACCATGCACCGGGACAAAGATTATATTGTCTCAGACGGAGAAGTGGTCATCGTTGACGACTTTACAGGGCGTTTGATGGAAGGACGCCGTTACAGCAACGGCCTCCACCAGGCCATTGAGGCCAAGGAGGGCGTAACCGTCCAACGGGAAAGCAAGACCTATGCGACCATTACCTTCCAGAACCTTTTCCGTCTCTACCACAAATTATCCGGCATGACGGGTACGGCCCTAACGGAAGAAGAGGAATTCCAAGGAATTTACCAGCTGGACTGCGTGGCCATTCCCACCAATAAGCCCATGATCCGTAAGGACTATCCGGATGCCGTCTTCCTAAATGAAAAAGCTAAATTTGATGCGGTGATCCGAGATGTAAGTGAACTACATGAAAAGGGCCAGCCAGTCCTCATCGGAACCATCTCCGTTGATAAATCGGAGAAGCTCAGCCAACTCTTTACCCAAGCGGGGATCCCCCACAATGTCTTAAATGCCAAGCAGCATGCAAGGGAAGCTGAAATCGTGGCCCAGGCTGGACGGCTGGGGGCTGTGACCATCTCCACCAACATGGCTGGCCGTGGTACGGATATTATGCTGGGAGGCAATCCAGAATACATGGCCAAGGAAGAAATGGAGAAACGGGGCTACCTGCCTGAAATTATTGAAGAGGCGGATGCCTATAACGAGACTGATAACCCAGCGATTTTAGAAGGCAGAAAGACCTTCCAGGACTTGGTCGAGCATTTTACTGAGGTTACGAAGGATGAAAAAAAGGCTGTGGTGGATGCAGGTGGCCTCTTTATCATTGGTACGGAACGCCATGAATCCCGCCGAATCGATAACCAGTTGCGGGGCCGGTCTGGCCGTCAGGGCGATCCAGGTGCTTCTAAGTTCTATATGGCCTTGAGTGATGACCTGATCCGTCTCTTTGGTGGGCAGAGGATTACGAGCATCATGGAGACGGTGGGTATGGATGATGAACAAGAGATCTCCCATCCCCTCCTATCTCGGACCATTGAATCGGCCCAAAGACGGGTGGAACAAAGCAACTATGGTATCCGCAAGCACGTCCTCCAATACGATGACGTTATGAACCAGCAAAGAGAGATCATCTATAAGCAACGTCGGGAAGTCTTGGAAGGCAAAGACTTGCAGGAATATTTTATGAAGAACCTGCAAGCCTTTATTGACACGACAGTGGATCAGTATGCAAGTCTCGTTGGGGGAGCCGAAGAAAGGCAGCTCCATCTGGAGGAGGCTCTCGATGACGAGTCAAGAGAGACTCTTTCTCCGGAAGACATCCAAAAGCGAGAGGCTGAGAGTCTGAGACTCAAACTAGCCGATGAGCTAGGGTCCGATCTAGCTGTTTTAGAAAAACCATTGAACCTAGAGGATGGAGAGGCCATTCAAAAATTGGTCGATACCCTCAAAGAAGAGGCTACGGCCAAAATTGAGCAAAAGAAAGAAGTCTTGGGTTCTGAAGATCTCATGCGGGAACTAGAACGCCGGATCCTCCTTAACACCGTTGATGCCTACTGGATGGAGCATATTGATGAGATGGATACCCTCCGGGATAGCATCGGGATGCGAGCCTATGCCCAGCATGATCCGGTGGTGGAATACAAGAGAGAGGGGTCGGAACGCTTCAATGATATGTCAGACGGGATCCGCTGGGATAGTTTGAAGATTCTGATGCGGAGCCGGGTGGCCATGCCTCAAGAAGAAAAAGAAGTCCCAGCCAGCCAACTCAGAGAATCCAGAAAGTCTTCCCAGTCCGCTTATGGGGAGGCAAAAGCCAGTCGTCCTACTGCCGCTGGGCCTGCTTCTGGCCGCATGGATCAAAATGCCCCCAAGGACATGGATCGTTTGGCGGCGATGCAAGCCTCAGGTCAGGGAGATGGGCCCCAGCAACCAGTCAGAAAGAAGGCCCTTCCTGGGCGCAATGACCCCTGCTGGTGTGGCAGTGGCAAGAAATACAAGAATTGTCACTGGAAGGAAGATAACCAAAACAAGATGGATCCAGCCTAGGATGGAGTAGTGAAAGATTCATCCTAGGGATGCTGATAAAGTAAGGCCTAGGGCCCAAGGGAGAAGCCTGGTCTTGGGGTCGGCTGGGAGAGAGAAAGTTTTTCAGCTGACCTGTTGACTTTTCCCTTTTAATTGGCTAAGATAGGCGAGCAAGCTTGTAAGAGCTTTGTTGCCTAGTGCCGAAGTAGCTCAGTTGGCAGAGCGCATCACTCGTAATGATGAGGCCACGGGTTCGATTCCCGTCATCGGCTCCATATTTTCTAGCAGGGGTTTCCCCTGCTTTTTTTTTATCGTGGGGAATCCCTGGCTTCATCAAGGGCTCTTCCCCCACTTTTTTACACATATACTTAGGGGGGGGTACCTGGATGGCAATTGGGAGGATGAAGATGAAAAAACTAGGACTATTACCGAGACTTGTTTTGGGCATTGTCCTGGGCATGGTCATAGGCTACTGGGGCCCCGTGTGGATAGTGCGAAGCCTGGTAACCTTCAATGGATTATTTGGCAACTTTTTAAATTTTGTTATTCCCTTGATTATCATGGGTTTTGTCATTCCGGGTATTGCCGACCTGGGCAAGGAGGCTGGGAAGACCTTGGCCATTACGGCAGCATTGGCCTATCTTTCGACCGTGGCCTTTGGGGTGGCGACATACCTAACGGGGCAGGTCGTTTTACCGCATTTTATTACGAAGGGAGCTATCTCCTTTAATCCTGATCAAAATGCGGCCAAGCTTTTAGAGCCTTTCTTTTCTTCGCCTATGGAGCCCATTTTTTCTGTGACGACGGCCCTCATCCTCTCTTTTATCCTGGGAGTGGGCATTGCAGCCTGTGAGGCCCAGGCTCTGAAAAAGGGAGTCCATGAATTCGCTGATATTATTACTAAACTAATCGCTTCGATCATCATCCCCTTTCTTCCTGTGCATATTGCTGGAATATTTGCCAATATGACTTTTCAAAGAACGGTTTTTGTGGTACTTTCGGTCTTTTCTAAGGTCTTTGTAATGGTCATTCTCCTCCACTGGGCGACGATTTTGATCCAATACGGGCTTGCCAGTGCTATTGGCGGTGGAAGTGTGTGGAGCAAGTTGAGGACGATTTTCCCTGCTTATATGACGGCCATCGGGACCCAATCTTCTGCTGCAACCATCCCGGTTACCCTCAGGCAGACCTACAAAATGGGGGTCAATAAGGGGATTGCCGACTTTGTGATCCCCCTTTGTGCTACCATCCATCTCTCTGGGTCAACCATTACCTTGACCTCTTGCACCATGGCCATTCTCATGCTCCAAGGGGCGGATGTGTCCTTTGCCAAAATTTTCCTTTTCATCCTCATGCTTGGCGTCACTATGGTAGCAGCACCAGGGGTGCCGGGTGGGGCAGTTATGGCGGCTCTTGGCATCCTCCAGTCGATGTTAGCCTTCACAGAGCCCATGACGGCGCTCATTATTGCCCTCTATGTGGCCCAGGATTCTTTCGGAACGGCCTGTAATGTCACCGGAGATGCGGCCATTGCCTGTATCGTCAATAAGATTCATGGCTATACGTTAGATCCCAAGGCAAACGAGGAGTATATTGAAGATTTTAATACAGCAGAGTAAGAAAGAACAAAGAAATAGATAAATTAAAAATCGCAAAAAAGAACCCCAGAAAAATCGACAACAAAACCTCAGAAAAAATAGAAAAACCCCAGAAGTGGACGATCCATCCATTTCTGGGGTTTCTTTTTATTCTATCTAGTCAGCGCATTAGCCAGTGCGTTAGTCAGTGCATTAGTCAGCGCATTAGTCAGTGCGTTAGCTAGTGCAATGGCGGATCTCGGTTGATATCTGCATATATTAGCGAATGAGAGTAGCTTTCTACGACGCTTGTTAGCCTTGCGCAAACCGGAGTCGACCGGCCTTCCCTAGGACAATTTGAGATAATCAGTAACTTTTGCCAAAACGGCTTGGGGGGTCAAGCCATATTTTTCAAAGAGGACCGGCCCAGGTGCCGAAGCACCAAAGTGGTTGATGCCAATGGCAAGGCCCTGGAGACCAATCCACTGGTACCAGGGGAGGGTTGAACCAGCCTCTAGGGAGACCCGGTGGATGACGGAAGAGGGGAGAAGGGCCTCTAGGTAGGCAGGGTCTGCAGCTATGGTCTCCTGGAAACGCTCCATGGAGGGCATGGAGATGACTCGGACGGACCAGTCAGGATGGGCTGCCATGAAATCTTCTTTCACCTGCAAGGCCAGGCTCACTTCAGACCCGGCGGCCAGGAGCAGGAGGGCCTTATCTGGCTGGAATCCTGCCCCCGTCTTGTCAAAGTCGGACACAATATAGGCCCCCTTATCAAAGTCTTCATAGGAGACCTCGGCGGGTAGGACGGGCAGGCTCTGCCGACTGAGGACGAGAACCGTGGGCCGGTCAGTGGTATGCAAGGCTGAAATCCAGGCCCTGGCCGTCTCTTCGAGGTTGGCAGGTCTAAAGACTTGGATGTTGGGAATGGTCCTGAGCCCAGTCAACTGCTCAATGGGCTCATGGGTAGGTCCATCCTCGCCGACGCCAATACTATCATGGGTCAGGATATAAATGACCGGCAGGTTCATGAGAGAAGACATCCGAATAGCTGGCTTCAAATAATCCGAAAAGACAAAGAAGGTAGCACAGTAGGGACGCAGACCTTGGTAGAGGGCCATCCCGTTGGAGGCCGCTGCCATGGCAAATTCCCGGACCCCGTAGTGGACATTCCGGCCTAGGCGGTTGTCAACGGCAAAGAAGGGCACATCATCCATAATGGTCTGATTGGAGGGACCGAGGTCAGCCGACCCGCCCAGGAGGCCTGGATGGGCCTTGGCCAGGATCTGCAAAATCTGATGCGATGAAGTCCGAGTGGCTACAGGCTTCTCCTGGGTCAGGGCCTTCAGTTGTTCTTCGACCCCTTGGAGGGCCTTGGGACTGCCCGCTAAGAGATCTTCCAATTCGGCTGCCAACTGGGGATTTTCCTTGGCCCAGCTGTCATAGACCTCCTGCCAGGCGGCCTCTTTTTGGGCCCCTTCCTCTTGAATCTTCCCCAAATACTCCCGCACATCTTCCGGCACGGTAAAGGGGGGCAAGGAACTATCCCAACCTAAATTTTCCTTGGTCTTTTTCGTATTTTCTGGACCAAGAGGGGCTCCATGGGTTTTTTCCGAGCCTTCTAAGGGCGATCCGTAGCCGATCTTGGTGTGGGCAATAATGAGGGTCGGTTTGTTTTTCTCAGCCTTAGCAAAGTTGAGCGCACTGGCCAGGCGATCGATGTCATTTCCGTCTTGAATCTGCAGGACCTGCCAGTGATAGGCCTCAAAGCGTTGGACAATATCTTCTGTGAAGGCAAGGTCTGTAGAGCCCTCGATGCTAATCTCATTGCGATCATAAATGGTAATGATCTTTCCCAGACCCAGGTGACCAGCGAGGGAACAGGCTTCATGGGAAATCCCTTCCATCAAGCACCCGTCTCCGGTGAGTACATAGATATTGTGGTCAAAGATCTTATGATCTGGCGTGTTGAATTTTGCAGCCAAATATTCCTCGGCCATGGCCATGCCTACTGCCATCGATATGCCCTGTCCCAGGGGGCCGGTGGAGACTTCTACCCCAGATGTTACCCCATATTCTGGGTGGCCAGGACACTTGGAACCCCACTGACGGAAGTTTTTGAGCTCGTCAAGGGGTAGGTCAAAACCAAAGTGATGTAAAATGGAATATAGCAGGGGGCTAGCGTGGCCGGCGCTGAGAACAAAACGATCCCGGTTGAGCCACATTGGATTTTTGGGATTATAGTTCATATGATAGGCATAGACCTGATAGAGCATAGCAGCAGCGCCCAAGCTCATGCCAGGGTGGCCAGAGTTGGCGGCTTCAATCTCATCCAGGGCTAAGGCCCGGATGGAAGTGATGGCCTTGGCATCCAAGGCCTGGTTCTTCCGTAAATTACGTGTCATCTTACCCTCCCTTTTTAGATGGGACTTCCCCATCAGGGAAGCCATATGATGCCCACCTATGATAGCAAATGCCAGACCATTTTAAAATGAAGCGAGCGGCCTCGGATTTACTGTTGGCTTTTTCCTCTACTTTTCATTCCCAAAATTTTGAAAAAATGATAAAATCAAAATGCTGCCTTACGGCCTAGTTCATAACCGCTTAAGGCACGGGGCTTGGGAAGGTCAAATAGGAGAAATGGGGTGCCCCTTTTCTTTGCTTGCGAAAATCTCGGATTTCCTACCTTGTCCCAAATCATCAAGTGAGGAGATAGCATGTTTCAAGTTTTGTCAAAAAAGGATTTGAATCAAGAGAGCGTAATGATGGAGATCGAAGCGCCATTGATTGCAAAAAAAGCAAAACCCGGCCAATTTATCATTTTCCGGGTCCACGAAAATAGTGAGAGAATTCCCTTGACCATTGCCGGTGTTGATCCAGAACGAGGGGCCGTCAAGATCATTTTTCAAAAGGTAGGCAAGGGGACCATTGAATTAGGGCAAAAACAGCCTGGCGACAGTATCCAGGACTTTGTAGGCCCCCTAGGACATCCTTCCCCCTTGGATGGCTATCAGGGCAAGCGGGTAGCCGTTCTTGGCGGAGGTTTGGGCGTGGCCATTGCCTACCCCCAGGCCATTTATTTGCATAAGACGGGGGCCCTAGTTGACCTCATGGTCGGCTTCCGTAATACCGACGTCATTATCTTGAAGGATGATTTGGAAGCAGCCTCAGATCGTTTTTATTTGATCACCGATGATGGGTCTTCGGGGAAGAAGGGTTTTGTCACCAATCTCTTGGCTGAGCGCCTCGAAGCTGGTGACCATTATGACCTCGTGATTGCCATCGGGCCCATGGGGATGATGAAGGCCGTCTGTGATTTAACAGCTAAGTATAACGTACCTACCATGGTCAGTATGAACACCATTATGGTGGATGGCACTGGGATGTGCGGAAGCTGCCGGGTGACCGTCGGGGGAAAAGTAAAATTTGCCTGCGTCGATGGACCTGATTTTGATGGCCACCAGATTGACTTTGACGAGGCCATGAAGCGGTCTCGAGCCTATCGGCCTAAAGAATTATCGAATAAAGATCATTATTGCAAGTTGCTCGCCGAGGCTGATCACGCCCAAGGTCAATCTGCATCAAAGTAAGGTGGAGGGAAGAAACAATGTCAGAAAAAGAAACCAATCAGGTCGCAAGACCCAAGAGAAATATGTCCCTCACCAAGGTTCCCATGCCCGAGCAGGATCCCCAGGTCCGCAACAAGAATTTTAAGGAAGTAGCCCTCGGCTATACCGTCGAAATGGCCCAAGAAGAGGCCCTGCGCTGTCTCCATTGCAAGCATCGTCCTTGCGTCAGCGGTTGTCCCGTTGAAGTCAAGATTCCTGACTTTATTGCCCATATTACTGAAGGCGACTTCCGAGGGGCCTATCAGACCATTACTTCGACAAATAGTCTACCTGCCATCTGCGGTAGGGTCTGCCCCCAAGAGTCCCAGTGCGAGGAGCGTTGCGTCCGTGGTATTAAAGGCGAGCCGGTAGGTATTGGCCGACTCGAACGTTTTGTGGCCGACTACCAGATGGCCCATGGGGACCCCATCCCCGTAGACATCAAACCCAATGGCCATAAGGTGGCGATTGTGGGTTCAGGGCCTGCAGGCTTAAGCTGCGCTGGAGACCTGGCGAAGAAAGGCTACGATGTGACCATTTACGAAGCCTTTCACGTAGCAGGCGGGGTTTTGATGTATGGGATCCCCGAGTTCCGTCTGCCCAAAGATCTGGTCCAAAAGGAAATTGCTGAAGTAAAAGCCTTAGGGGTCAAAATCAAGACCAACATGGTTATTGGCCGGGTCTTGTCCTTGGATGATTTGATCCAGGAGGGGGGCTATGAGGCCATCTTTATTGGGTCTGGTGCTGGTTTACCCCGTTTTATGGATATTCCAGGAGAATCCCTCAATAACGTCTATTCAGCCAATGAGTACCTAACCAGGATCAATCTCATGGGAGCCTGGAAAAAAGACAGCGAGACCCCGGTTAATACCGGCAAGAGCGTGGCAGTCGTGGGAGGCGGAAACGTGGCCATGGACGCTGCTCGGTCTGCCAAGCGGATGGGGGCCGAAAAGGTCTACATCGTCTACCGGAGAGGCGAGGAAGAACTTCCTGCCCGGGCTGAGGAGATCGGCCACGCCAAGGAGGAAGGGATTATTTTCTACCTCCTTCACAATCCTGTTGAGATCTTGGGCGACGACCAAGGCTGGGTTAAAGGAATGAAAGTCATTCGGATGGAACTTGGCGAACCCGATGCATCTGGCCGGAGACGGCCCGTTCCTGTCCCTGGGGCTGAGGAAGTCCTGGATGTGGATACGGTCATCATTGCCATTGGGCAGTCCCCTAACCCCTTGCTCCGCCAGACAACCCCTGACCTCAAGTGTGCGGATTGGGGCGGCATTGTAGTCAATGAAGAGACCCTGGCGACCACCAAAGCTGGAGTTTATGCGGGTGGTGATGCTGTCACCGGTGCCGCTACAGTAATTTTGGCTGCAGGAGCTGGCCGCCAGGCTGCCGCTTCGATTGACGCCTATTTGAAGAACAAGAATCAAGAATAGTGCCTCGCCTCTTCCTCCTTCATGGGGCAGATTTCCATATTGGTGCGAAGACCAAGGATAAAGTCCAGGGGAACCAACAAGGGGACCCTGGCCTTTTGGCCTTCCAAAAGATGGTGGCCTATGCCTATGAACATAAGATTCCCTTGGTTACTTTGGCCGGGGATATCTTTGACGATATTCAAGTGGCACCGGCCCTGGAAGAAGGCTTTTTTGCGGCCATGGCGACGGCACCGCAGACCCAGTTCTTTATCGTGCCCGGTAACCATGACCCCTATAGTCCACATAGCGTCTGGGACCGCTACCAAGACCGCCTGCCCGCCCATGTGACGGTGGTCGGACCGGACTTCCGCTACAAAGACTATATTGAGTTGAATGTCCGCCTCTATGCGGCAGCATTTACCCAAAAGGCGGCCTCCCGCCCCCTTTTGGACCGGATTCGACCAACCATCCGCCAGTCCTATCTCAATCTCTTGGTCCTACATGGAGACCACGTCGTAAGTGCCAGCCAGCCCTCGGATTACAATCCCATCAATCAGACATGGCTGAATAACAGTGAAATGGACCTCTTGCTCCTGGGCCATGTCCATCAGGCAAGGGGCTTTTGTCAAAAGGGTCCTAGAAACTCTGTCTATGAGTCGGTCTTGCACCAGGCTCAGGTCCTGAGGGCCCGACAAGGGGGCTTACGGCCTGAGGAAAAGGCTGCCTTTCAGTCATTTGACTCCTGGGAAGCCCTGGCAGGCGCTTTAACAACTCCTAATCTAGGGGCCTGGGAGGGCCAAGATACCCCTTGGATCTATGCTGGTTTTCCTGTGAGCCGGGGTTTTGATGAACTAGGAGATCCGGGCTTTCGCCTCCTCTACCTCCAGAAACAGGCTGACCACTTTTTGGCCTATGCCTACCAGGTGGTCCTGCCAGGCCCCCGTTTTCTGAACGTATCGGTGGATGTGGAAGCTTGGTTAGATGCCCATGAGGAGGCCTATGGGGCTCAGATTGGCCTGATGGTGGAGTATTTGCAAGGAGAAATTGAAAAGAAGGCCCAAGTTGAAGATACGATTCGTCTGAATCTCCGGGGAAGGGTGGATCATCCCATTCCAGTGGGGATCCTGACTCCAATTTTGCAAAAGACCTACCCCAAATTATCCCTGATCGATCTGACCCAGCCCAGGGTGAAGCGGGAGGTCTTGAGCAAGGAGCATTCGATCCGGGGAGAAGTCCTGCGCCTTACGGAAGCCTTCCGTAAAGACCCTACAGATCCAGCCTTAGCCCCCCTCTTAGATCAGCTCTTTCCCTCCTTACAGGGGGGCGGCCAGGGGAGCAGAGGGGCCCATCCTGAGCCTACGGGGCCAGGATCTCCCTTAGCCCTCCAGAAGCTGGAGTGGATGACTGAGGTCATTCTGACAGCCTCCCAGGGACCGATTGATTTAGAGGCCCTATACCGGCAGATGGAGGGAGCTGGAGAAACAAGCGACCCAGAGCAGGAAGAGACCTAAAGGAGCATCTGTGCAGATCAAAGATATTTACATCCAAGCCTTCGCCGGTCTCAAGGACTTTCACTATGTGCCGGAACCTGGCCTCCAGGTCCTTTTTGGGCATAATGAAAGTGGCAAGTCCACGATCATGGCCTTCGTGCGCCATGTTTTCTTTGGACTGGGGAACCGTAGCCGAGATTTGCGAAAGAACTTTCGAGATCAATACCGGCCCTGGAACCTTGGAAAGGGAGAGGCCTTTGGCGGGAGTATCTGTTTCGAGTTGGGAGGGGAGACCTACCGGCTGACTCGGACTTTTGGCGAGCAAAAGCGCCAGGATGAAGTATCGCTTAGCAAGATGGATGGGACTCCGGTTTCTTTACCGGTGGACCAAGAACCGGGTGAGTTTTTGTTGGGCTTGACCGAAGAGGAACTCTTGGCTAGTGCCTTAGTGGAAGAGCCTCTGACCCAGCCCCAAAAGCTCCTCCAGCATAAAGAGGGTAAGGTTCGGAATTTGGAAGCTCAGCGCCCTGGCGACCTAGGAACAGATGGCTGCTCAAGCGGGAGTGCTTCGTCAGGGGGGCAAGGCAGCCCTGCTAGGACAGACCTTCACCCCATGGCGGCGAAGCCAGAAGAGGGGATTGTTGTCTCCTACCAGGACCTGCGGGCCCAGTTGGACCAGGCCAAGCGGGCTCTGGTCCTCAAAGGAACGAAAAACCTAGGAAAGATTCCCCAGCTGGAAAAAAAATGTGCTGATCTAGCCTTGGCCTATGCTGAGAGTCTCCAGGCCGAGCAAAGACGGGTCGACCTCTATGAAAGCCTGGCCAGGGAACGGGCTAAAATTCAAGAGGCTAAGGCCAAAAAAGAGAGGATGGGAGAGCTTCGAGCCTACCAAGACCTGGCCAAGGAAAAAAAGCGTCTGGGAGCCTTGGCGCAAGAAGTCGCAGCCTGTCGGGCCCTGACCCAGGAGTATTTGTCGCAGAAGCAGAAGGTCAATCCCAGATCCCTGCCCGATGGAGATATGAGCTTCCGCAAGGCCTTTTTAGAGGAGAGGACCAAGATGGACCGTCTGAAGGCGGCCTATCGGGTAGAAGAGGATTCTTTTGCAAAAAGAAAGGCCCGCCACCAGGCCCTTCTCAAGGAGACCCAAGACCAGGAAGAGGCCCTCAGTAACCACCGGAAAGAGGTGGCGGCCAAGATCCAAGCCCTGGAGGAGAAACCGGTGGTCAGCAATCGAGCTCAGGCCGGCGTCAACTATGGCCTGATCTTTTTAGTCATGGGCGTTCTCCTCATTCTGGGCTTGCTGGTCCGCCTCCTGAGCCCCGCCCTGGGGGGCCTGTTGATTGTTTTGGCTGGTCTTTTTCCGCTGGGGGTCCTCCTTTACCTCTACCGCTTCAAAGTGGAGGAAGACAAGGCCAATGTGGCCCAATGGAAGGCTCGGGAGGACTACCGCCAGGAAATCCTTCAGAGAAGCCAGGATATTGCCCGAATTGATGCTGATTTGAGCCGCCTGGAGGGGAGTAAGGACCAATCTACCCGAGCCTTGGAGGCCATCTACGAGGACTTGAAAAAGGCTAAGGCTGACTTGGATGCGGCCATTCCGGCCTACCAACGGGCAGCGACAGCCTATCTTGGTCGCCCCATAGAAGTTTCGGAGATTGAGGGGGCCTTGGAGGCGGAAAAGGCCTTGGCCATCCAGGTCGTCCAGGCGAAAAAGCGCTGCCATGATCGCTGGACAACCCTGCAAAATCTCCTCCAGGGTCTGGCCCCCAAGGACCTTCCCAAGGCTATCGCTGACTTGGATAAGAAGATGGTGGCCTTTTCTTTCACCAATCCTGAGGAGCAGGCCCTCCTGGCCCTGGATGCCCAAGGCCTGAAAAAGGAAGAAAAATCCCTGGATGTGACAATTGAGTTGGCCCAGGCAGCCATCCAGAAGGCCAGCAATGACTTGGCCGTCTTGGCTGACCGGCATGTGGAACCGGCCCGGCTCCACCGGCAGCTGGAAGCTAAAAAGAAGGAATTGGCGACCTGGCAGAGGGTAGAAGAAGTGATTACCATGGCCCAAACGGTCACCGATTACTACGAAAGCCACTTTGAAGAGAACCTACGACCTAAAATAAGCGCCCTGGCTTCCCAATACCTGGCCCCCCTGAGTGGGTCCCGCTTCCGGGAATTGACCCTGAATCAAGACCATGCTGTCCAAGTTCGGATGGACAAGCTTGGGGGCTATTACCACGACGCTTATTATTCGGCGGGAACCCAGGACCTTTTCCACCTCTGTCTCCGTCTGGCCGTCTGCCATCTCCTCTTTGCGGGGGCGGCTGAGACGGGCCCCCTGCCTATCTTTTTAGATGATAGCTTGAAACAACTGGATTACGAGCGCCTGACTCAGACGCTCCAACTCTTGCGCAAATATTCCCAAGAGGATGCTTGCCAAATTTTTTATTTTGCCAAGGACCGTGAGGTCCATCATTTGACCAAAGATCTCTCTATCCCACTTTTTTCCTTGGATACGAAAGAGAAAAAAGTATGATTCGAATGTAAAGGACGGTATTTTTTGTGAATCGACATTCATTTTCTCCATCTAAAGCCTTGCTGCGTTGTTTTTCTTATTTTCCCAAAAGAAAAGGCCTCCTTTTGGCCCTTTGCCTGATTTCTCTGACTTCAACCCTGCCCCTGGTGGCCTGTAAGAAGCAAAAACCTGATATTGACGAGGATACCATTCCTTTTACCGGGAGTGTCACCACGGGGACCCAGCCAGAAGGGGCAGCCACTTCCTTAGCCAATAAGGAACCCAGTGCCGGGGAAGAGGCCCCTGATACAGCGGTCTCCATTCCGGCCCTTTTCCAATATGCCCCGGAGGAGACTCCTGCTGCCAGCACCAGTCCGGAAGGCCTAGGTCTGCCGGCGGATGCGGGAGTATTTGCAGATTTATATCAAAATCTAGCTCCCCTCCAGCTACCAGCCCAGGATGAGAAGGGCCAGGCCCTCGAGGTTGTCGGCCTGGCGGGAGCCGATCTGGTGCTGATGGGGCAAGCGGCTGAGGAGCCCTTGACCTACAAGGCCCTTTACCTGTATCGAATTTCTCAGGGTTCCCTGCAGCTTTTGACGGAATCGACGGATGGCGGCACGATTGATCCCCTCTTTGCCAGCTCTTCCTACTTTGCTTACCGGCACAATGGACCTAGTTTTTCTACGGCCCAGGTCGTGAATTTGGCCGATGGGCAAATTGTCGAGAGCCCGGCAGAGATCCCTCCGGAGGCCCTCTGGGATGGGGCTGCCCTCTTAGGCAATACGGTCCTGTATTTTGCACCCGACCTAGATGATCCGACCCTGACTCAAATCAATGCCTGGGATATCGAGAAAAATGCTATCCAGCCCATTGGGACCTTGACCGATAAACAGCTAGATGTCGAACCTATGGTGCTGATGTCTTATCTAGCAAGTCGCCCCGACCTCACTGCCACACAAGAAGCCATGGATGCCATCCAACAGGGAACAGGCACGGTTTCACGCTTCTTAGAGGGAATTATGGGGACGGAACATTTGAGCAATAAAAATAAAACCGATGACACGCACGGGGCTTATGAGCAAGCTGTCCGTCAGGCCTTGGCAACGGCTTTTCAGAATAACCAGCCTTACCGCTACCTACTTTTCCGCAATAGTGAGGGAGTTGAAAATTATGACCTTACCACCCCGGACGTTGCAGCTTTTGTAGCACGCACTCCTGAAATCTACCACCAGATCCGGGTCAACGACAGCCTCTCCCTCTTTGCCAATGCGAAAAATTCCTCGGCCTTCTTCCTTGCGCAGGGCAAGGCCTATGCCTGGGACCTTTCTTCCTATACTGTTCACCAAATATTCCTCAGTCAAGATGGAGCCCTGCTCTTGGAGACCCAGGATGGGGCTGCTTTCCTAGCCCTGCATAAGTAAGCCAGGGCTTATTTAGCTGAGCAGGGCCTGTTTCGCTAAGGAAGGGCCTGTTTCGCTAAGGAAGGGCTTGTTACGGTAAGAGAGGGCCAGTTACAGTAAGACAGAGCCTGTTACGGTAAGAGAGGGCCTGTTACGGTAAGAGAGGGCTGGCTGGAAATACAATATTTTTTTCTGACTGACCCTTTCTATTTCTAAGAAATTCTCACTTTTTGAAAAAATGTGCAAAAAGCCCTTGCAAAGTTTTTTTATGTGGCGTAGAATACTCTTCGTTGAGCAAAGACAAGACCTAGTTAAGGACTTTGTCTGGCGCCACGCACCTTTAGCTCAGTTGGCAGAGCAACTGACTCTTAATCAGTGGGTCCAGGGTTCAAGTCCCTGAAGGTGCACCACATGAAAACCCCGTAGCCGTAAGGCTTACGGGGTTTTTTCTGTTTCGGGGTTTGGTCCCGGTGACCTAGAAAGGACACACTTTAGATATGACTGAGTATTATGATGACTGGCTAAAAGACTATGACCCAGACATACAAATCTTTTTACATAAAGGCACTAATTATATGGATAAGGAAGATTGCGTCGAAGGAAAAGACGTTAGAACGACACTAATACCTGAAGCTGAGTGGAAATTGATACTCAACGATCTGAATGATGAGTTTGCCGAACAAGGCCTATTATTTACAGAAGGTGAGCAGGAAATATACTATGACGAGGAACTGCAACACGCCGCAAAAGTACTAGAAAAATATAAAGATCAACTACCGACCTTCTATCGCGAAGTAAAAAGCGCGGCAGATTTGGAAACGGATGCGTATATTAATTTTTAGCAACTAAGATCCTTAGCGCTATTCAACCACCTTTCGGGGTGGTTTTTTTATTTCAAAGCGCACCTCGCTTAGCTTCATTAGCAATATTGATAAAGTTAAATTGGTCTAATTCGCATTTGTTCGCATGTTATTGACGAAAATCGTCTGATGTTGTAAATTCATTGTAATAAATGGGTAATCGATTCGATACTTTAATATGTTAAGGAGGATCATAATGAAAAAATTGATCGTCATCACGATGACCCTGGCGCTTGGCTGTTCGATCATGGCCTGCGGTGGCTCAAAGGAGCAGCCGGTCCAAAAAGCGTCGGAGCCAGTGCAAGAGGACCAAAAAGAACAAACGAAAGAGACAAGCAAAACGGAAAAGACAAGCAAAACGGAAGAAAAGAAAAACAAGAAACAGACCAAAGAAGTGGATGAAAGCCTCATCGGTAGGTATCACTCAGTCCAAGCTACTGCCCTAGATCTTACGATGGCTGGGGATGACGTTTATAACATTGAGCTCGAGCTAAAAAAGGCTGGCAAAGCAACGATGACTACGGAGGAAGATACGGCTAACTTAACTTGGACATCGGATGGCTCTACCATCACCCTTAAAGTTGAGGGCACTGAGATCGTTGGCGAAATAGGCAAAGACATCCTTACCTTTAAAAGCTTTTTGAAAGAAACAATAGGCATGGATATGGATATGGTCTTTGCTAAAAAAGGAACGGAGGCGGACAATCCGGCGCTCTATCTGCCTGAGGAGGAAAAGGCCATCTTGGGCAATTGGGTCGGAGCATCTGTTGTTGATGCTCTTGATGAAGATGCCTCGGAGGAAGTAGCCCCAGATACTTTGCAAGCGAACATAAAGGGTGACCATACCATAACTGCTTCCTATGAGGGAGAGGAAATCATCAATGCTAAGTGGAGCCTTCTGGGGGACACTATAGTTGTAGACGGTGATGTCAAAGATGATGCCAATTTCTATGCTGTAGTCAAGGATGGGGCCCTCGTGATCGCTTATAGCCGTGACTTAGGTGATATCTACTATAGCTTCACCATGGCAAATGCCGAGAAATCTGCTGATCATGCTGATGGCAAAGAAGACTCTACTGCCGCCTCAAAAAAAGAGAAGGATGAAAGCAAAGAGGAAAGTCTCTCCGACAGCGATGCAAAAAACGATGAATCCGATAGCGATGAGGAAGACGACGAATACGAAGACGATGAGGATTCTTCCGATTCGGATGATTAGAAAGTAAAGTCGCAACCATATGAGATGCCCCAAGACTCACTAGGAACTTCATGGCTGGTGGAATATTTGCAACGGGGGAGCCTAGGAGACATCTTCTACTAAATTGTCTTGAGACAACGATTGCACCAAATGGGCGTGCTTCGTACAGCCTAGTAAAAGGCGTAACCAATAGTAAGGAGAAATATATATGAAGAAAATGATTTCATTGATTGTGGCCATGGCGCTTTGCTCTTCCATAACGGCCTGCACTGGCCCGGCAGATGATACTGGCAAGACATCAGCGTCTACCACCACCGTGCAGGAAGCGACAAGTTCTGCCGAAACAGAAGAGGAATCATCTGCAGAAACTACAACAGAGAAAGCCGCAAGCGAAGAAGATGCCATATTAGGCAAATACACCCCCATCAAAGTGAAATCCGGAGATGTAGTCGAGTCAGGAGAGAATTTTAAAGACTTTTTCTCACTTGAAATGAATCCCGAGGGAAAGTGTAAATTCAAGGGCGGCGCAGAGATCCTAGATTGTACTTGGTCTTATGAGGACAAAAAAATCATCATCGAGGGCAAAGATTTCCGCTTGCAAGGTGAAATTGGTGAGGACACCATTTGCCTTAAGGATGTTGGAGGTGCCTCAGACATCACCTTTGCCAAGGAAGGATCCAAGGCTGCTACCGAAACTGAAACCTTGACAGACGAGAAACAAGTATCTGAGGAATCGACCTCTTCTGAGGCAAGTGACGAGAAAGCGTCTGAGGACAAAGAAGAAACCGGGAGTCAGGCCAGTGCTGGTGAACCCATCCCGAAGGGCGATGGTAAGCTGAGTAAAGAGGATGGCCTCCGCCTCCTCCGTTATTATGAATATTGCCACAGCGTAGGTCTTCCCTTACATTACGAGGATATGGTCGAATTTGCTGGCTGTGAGGGAGAAGATGGCGGCAACGATGGCGAAAATGTCATGACCAAATTTGGCGATCGTCTGGCACGTTGGTATGCAGGTGATCCTAGGGCATATGTATATTTCACCTTTAGGAGACCGGACGACAAGGATGATTGGACAGCCCGCCAGTGGGTTAGCCAAAACATGGACAGTGCGGACGTAGAGGCTGCTGACATCTCTGAGTATTTAGAGAAAAAACTAGAAAAACCAGAAACTTCAACGAAAGAGTTTGCCATGACGGTCAAAGGAGAAGGTGGGAGTGATGAGATTAGCCTGAAGTTCAAAGTAGATATTCCTGAGGCTGGCTGGTTCTTAGATGATCAATCCGAGCATAGACAGATGATCGAACTGTACCATACTTATGCTACGGAGGATCAAAGTGACTATGGCAGTATCATCATCAACGCTTACGGTAGTGAGGAAAAAGCTGCCAAAATGGCTGGTGAGATCGATGAAGCGGCAGATGTGGATGCGATCACTGTTTCTGGCGCTACTTTATCAGGCGTTCATGGCGAGTTTTGCGGCATGAAAACAACGTACTGGTATGGACAACTGGAGAACGGAGCCTGGATCGGCGTCACTTTCAGAAAGCTTGACATGGCGGATGCCAATCAGGTTATTGCTCTTGTCAATAGCATTACCTTTAAATAGTCTGTTGAATAGTCTATATGAGTACCGGTGAATTGTCTGAGTAAATACCGGGCCCGCTAAGCTCGCTAAGAAGGCCCTACACGCTCGTTTTCAAGACCCTTCACTCTAATTACCCATAGTCTTCACCCTAGTTACCACAGCTCTTCAAGCGATTAACCAAGGAGCTCTGGCGGCTCCTAGGGACGAACGGAAAGATTACCCTTGAGCTGCATCAGATTTCTGGTGCAGCTTTTTTAATGTTTCTGATGAAGTGGACGATGTCAGTCCTGTTCTGTCGGATCCTCACGAGGCTTGGACGAGACCTTATGCGATCTAGGTCGGCTCCTTGCTGAAAATAGCGAATCATGATTTTGACTTCTTACAAGTCTTGCACAATTTTACCGGTTTTTGCTTTGGCGTATAATTTTTTTCATGTTTT
>CAKZWV010000060.1 GCA_937922005.1 uncultured Clostridia bacterium
ATAGGGGGTAGGCCAGGGCCAGGACCGTAAAAGTCTGGGAATTAGCAAGTATCACGTGGAGAGTCGGCAGGGTGATGAGGGCGGTCAAAAGCAGGGCAAAACCCTGGTATAGTCTGGGATTTTTTAAAAATGGTCCCTCTTTGATATCAAACAAATATTCCTTCCTTTCCTTACCCGATCGCCCTTTTACAGGGTGATGTTGTAGAGCTGCTCCTGGGTAGTGTAGTAATCATTATCTTCTGGGTCGTAGATAGGGAGGGTAGATGGGGCCGCTTCGGTTGTCCCAACTTGGGCGTTGGTTCCGGCTTTGTCGCTCGATCTGGCATCAACCTCGTCGTCCGTCGTAGACTCGTCGTTAGCTCCCGCCTGCCCTTTTTCCAGACCATTTTCCCTGACTTCTTCATTCTGGTTGAGACTAGGTTCTTTAACGTTATTAGCTTCTGCCCGAGCCCGGTCGACTTCCTTTTGGATCGTGGTGAAAAAGTCGGCAGGAAAATCTTCAGCGTGGTCCTTGGCAAAGGCCTCCACCCAATTGGGATTGTAGGAAGCGTAGTCAATCAGGGCATAGGCGGTCGCAAAACGAGTAACGGGCGTATCCAGGGCCATGCCCGCCTTAACGGCTTCAAGAAAAAAAGCCAAGTTATAATCACTCCGATAGCCAATCTGGTAGCTCAGGGTAGCAGCCACTTCCCACTCATTGCGGGCGGTCACATGCTGCCAGATCTCCTCCACCTGATCAGGAAAACGCCGATTCATATAGCCAAGTAGCTTAAAAAGGATCTGGTTGGTATCCCACCAAGGTCGGTAGGTAATCATTTCAAAAATCTGGGTAAAGGCATCCTCAGAAAGCCTTCTTTTAAAATATACCAAATAATCCAAGGCCGCATACTGAAATTCCCGGTAGTTTTGAATCCAGCAGGTATGGACGTATTCCCAGTCGATCGGAAGCTCTACCTTCGCTTCGGTGACGTAAAAGGGGGCGCAGAGCTGGCGGCGCTCCGCTGGGGTGACCCCTAAAAATTCAAAACGGTAATTGATGGCCTCTCGCATGGCCCGCCCCCGCTCTTGGTTGCTGGCCCGAATCATTTCGGTACAAATATTTTTAAAAATCAAGACCTAAACCTCCATTTCTTTTTGTCTTATCTTAGACGAAGTAGAGGAAAATTTGTAGACAGCAGTTTAGGTCACACGGGGGGAAATCTGTAAGGCAATAACTAGGGTCTGGAGGGAAAGCAGTAATTAGATTAAGATGAAAAACTTGCATGAAAAGAGTACATAGGTTATCATGTAAGCACCACACCTTGCAAAAGCCAAGGCCTTTTTTTAACCTCGAAAAGCTCATTAATTGTGGATTATTGGGGGAAAAGGGGCGAGAGAAAATTTGCTAGGGTGATAATCCTTATTCGAAAATGAGAAGGAGAATAGAGATGATTTCCATGAAAAACAAAAAGAACGCTGCTTTGCTGATTGCCTTTGGCATCTTGCTCAGCATGGGTTTGGGAGCTCTTTCCCTGCCCCCGATGACCCAGAGTCGTAGTCAAGTCTTAGCCGAGGAAGAAGCTTCCAAGACTGAGGAAGAAAGCAAGAAAGATAAAGCAAAAGAGACCGATAAGGCCAAAGAGACGGAGAAGGATAAGGAAACGGAGACCGTCAAAGAGACCGAGAAAGTTTCTGAAAAAGAGACAGAAAAGGCTAAAGAAACAGAGAAAGACAAGGACAAAAATAAAGATAAAGACAAAGATAAGGACGCCAAAAAGGACAAAGAGGTTGATCCTAAGTTAGATCAAGAAAAAGAGGCTGAAAAGGCTGCCAAAGAATGGAAAAAAGATCCTTCTCTGTGGGCCACCAAGTCTTCTAAGAAAGATAAGACGATCACTGTGGCCGGGCAAGGTCAGGCCTTTACAGATCCAGATACCGTTTCTTTCAATGTCCGTGTCGAGACGACCAACCTCGACATTCTCAAGGCTCTGGCGGATAACACCGAATTTGCCAATGCCCTGGTCAAAAAGCTAAAAGACCTAGGCGTTGCCGATTCTGACATTCAGACGAGCAGAATGGATTTTTATATTGATTATGACTACAGCGGTGGGGAGCGGACCATGAGAGGCTATAACGTGAGCCAGTCCTATGCCGTGACTCTTCGTAAAATCAGTGATTTTTCTACCATCGTGCCTGAAGTGATCAACGAGCATGTCATGATTGATGGAGTTCAACTAAAAAAGGCCGATACTTCTGCTGAATATCAAAAGGCTGTTAGCCGGGCTTTGACCAATGCGGAGCAGGTCGCTGAGACTATTGCCAAACGCTTGGGCGTGAAGCTGGATCCTATCCCGAAGTTTGTCGATGAGAGCAATATGGGCTCTGATATTGGTTACTATGGCAGAGATTTTAAGATGGAGAATATGGCCGGCGAAGGTGCCGGGGCACCCAGTCTGGAGACTGGGGCCATCACGGTTAGTGCTCAAGTCAAGGTTGTTTATCAGATCGTAGATTAGATCGTAAATTAGTAACATGCTAGCAAGGTAAAAAGCTAGTAGGGTTGCAAGCTCATAAGGTAGAAGAATAGGATAGATTCATGGCAGATAGAGACCAACAAGGACGTAAAAAAGGGCCCCAAGAGGATGATATCCAGATGGACCTTTCTAGGGTAATGGAGATGTCCGGGGCGGAAAATCCTTATGCAAGGGACTCTCGGCCCCAGACTGGGGCTAGTTCCTTTGGCCAGGATACCTCATACGACCAGGATAGTGGTCACAGCCAGGTGGCGCAGCAGGACCGGTATGGCCGTTCTGTCTTAGGCCACAAAGCCGGGGAGGGGGATCCTTCTGTGGAAGACCTGGACCCATTGGCCAACCAGGGTATACGCCGGTGGAACGGGGTGATGGCCTTGATTCTTGTGGTTCTAGGGATCGTCTTGATTGGAACAGGCGTTTATATCGCCTTCTTTTATAAAAATCCAAACCAGATTGATCCGGCACCGGGGAAGATGCTGAAGGCTGAAAGTAGTCAAGAAGCCCCTGTTCCCGTGGAAGACGTGGTTCTTAAGTTGGAAGACCTGGATGGGGAACATTTCCTTCGGGTTGAAAATAAGAATGCGGACTATGCCATCAAAGAAGTAACCCTGACCTACGAAGTTCCTGTCAACCAGGCAACGGCATCAGACCAGAGAGAAAATAAAGATCAGAAGGATGGGGAGGAGGCAGCTTCCCAGGCAACGAAAGCAGGGGCGCAGACCCAAGTAGGTCCGCAATACCGACTTTTGCAGATTCCTTGCCCCATTGCTCCCCAGGGGGCTTCGGGCCTCCTATGGATCGCCAATCCGGAAGTTCTGCAAAACATTGCCTTTTTACAGTATGCAGTACGTCAGGGAGAAAAGCAGTATCTCATTACCTACAATTCGGCCTATGGGACCTATACCCTGGCGGATCAAAGCAAAGAAAAGCACCTCGGAGAGGCCCCTATGGTTTCAATGGATGACCTAAAGCTTGTGATCCAAGTCAAGGACGATACCCGAGTCGTAATGGTTAAAAATGGGTCTCAAGCAGAAATCTCTGGTCTCCAGGTGACCTACGAAGGCCCTAACCGAGTCCTAGGATATTTTAATATCTTTAGTGATCGGATTGCTGCAGGAGAGACAAAGACCTACGACGACATTGCCCTTCCAGAAGGGGATGTTCAAGTGATTTCCGTGGTTTATATAGCAAATAATCAGACAGTCATCACCTATGATGCAGTGAATGACCAATATGAATTTAGTACTATGAAGGATGTGCCGGCCGCATAGGCGGGCTCCGTTAGGAAATATACGCAGGATACGTAAGTATTCAGGGAGTATTTGTTAAAGATCGCAAGTTTCAAGGTGGAATGAGCGATCTTTGATTATAGGGGTCTAAGTTTAGGCCTGGACTCTGGGCCTCCCATAGCAAGAAAGAAGGATGATAGGATGGGACTCGTAAAGGCTTTGGCCGGTGCTGTTTCTGGCAGTTTAGCGGATCAGTGGTTAGAGGTTATAGAACCGGATGATATGAACGAAGGGGTTGTTTTTACCTCGGGGGTTATGGTCCGGAAAAATGACAAACGTAGTAGTAATCGGAAGGGAACCGTGGATGTTATTTCTAACGGTTCTGCGGTCCATGTGTATGAAAATCAGTGCCTGCTCTTAGTAGAGAATGGGGCTATCGTTGACGTGGCAGCTGAGCCGGGCGTTTATACGGTCAATAATAGTTCGGAACCGTCGGTGTTCTCGGGGCCCTTCGGGGATGCCTTGAAGGCGTCTTTCAATCGTTTTAAGTATGGCGGGGGGACGCCCAATAAGCAGCTAGCTTTCTTTGTGAACCTGCAAGAGATCAAGGGGATCAAATTTGGTACTCGGAATCCCCTCCAGTATTTCGATGAGTTTTATAATGCGGAGCTCTTCCTCCGGGCCTTTGGAACTTACTCGATTCGTGTCAAGGATCCGATCCTCTTTTATAAGGAAGTGATTCCCAAGAGTGCGCAGACGCTCCACATGGATGACCTCAATGAGCAGTATCTCAACGAGTTCCTGACGGCCTTGCAGACTTCAATCAGCCAGATGTCGGTCGACAACTTCCGGATTTCGCATATTCCATCGAAATCCTTAGAATTATCCAAGTATATGGCCGATGCCTTGGATGAGGATTGGCTAAAAAATAGGGGCTTTGAGGTGGCCGCCGTTGCTATTGCTAGCATTAGCTATGATGATGAGTCGAAAGAACTCATTAATATGCGCAATAAAGGGGCCATGCTCCAAGATCCTTCGATACGAGAGGGTTTTGTCCAAGGATCTGTGGCTCGCGGCCTTGAAAATGCCGGTTCCAATCCCAATGGGGCCGGACAAGCCTTTATTGGCATGGGCCTTGGGATGGGGGCTGGTGGCAACTTTATGCAAGCGGCTTCTTCTAGTAACCAAGCTCAGATGCAGCAGGGCTATGGCCAGCAAGGCTATCCCGGCCAGTATCCTCCTCCAGGCTATGCTCCGTATCCGTATCCTTACCCCTATCCGCCTCAAGGAGGGTATCCGCCTCAGGGTGGTTATCCCCCTCAAGGTGGCCAAGGCTACCCGCCCCAAGGAGGCCAGGGTTATCCCCCTCAAGGTGGCCAAGGCTACCCGCCCCAAGGAGGCCAGGGCTATCCACCCCAAGGCGGCCAAGGCTATCCTCCCCAGGGTAGCTATCCTCAGCAGGGTGGCTATCCTCAGCAAGGAGGCTATCCACCTCAAGGCGGCTACCCTCCCCAAGATGGCTCCGCTCCTAATCCTTCCCAAGGTCAAGCTCCTGAGGATCAGGGCAATTAGGAATAGGGCTAGGGCATTATCGCAGGCTTGTTAAGCCTGGTATCCCGTCCGGGTATTCTCTCCTGGGCGGGATTTTATCTGTATAAGGAAGCAGGCTTGTTAAGTCATAAATGCCCGAATGTGGGGGGACCGACCTCCTCGAGTAGCGGGAGCCACTTCTAGGCCTGACTGATAGTTGGCGCAAAAGCCTGAGATGACGGGATTTGGCTTGCTATTTGCCCTTATTTTTAGTACTCTGTAAGAGGCCCTTCGTGGAGTTTTTGCTCACGGGGGCTTCTTTCGCATGGAATATTTGAAGAAGGAGAAGGTGAATGCAAGACTCCAATCTTTATTTGGTCTTTACGGCGACACAATTGATGACGGGCCATGTTATTCGCTTCTGCAGTGGTGAAAAGTATAGTCATGTGTCGGTCAGCTTGAATGCTGACCTATTTCCGGTTTTTTCATATGCCCGACTTTACTATTCTCCGGCTTTTTATGGGGGCTTTACGGAAGAGTCGATGTACCGCTATACCAGGGAGACCCCCCTCAAGGTCTGCTCCTTGCCTATTCCTGCGGGGGCGGCGGAGAAAATCCAGGAAGAATTTACCTGGCGACTGGAAAATCCGGGTGCCTATAATTTTGCATCTCTGCTGACCTATCCCTTTCATATGCAGGCCCAGCATGATGATTCTTTTACCTGCACGGAATTTGCCTATCATCTTTTGAAAACCTATGCGCCTGATTTAGATCTTAAGGATCCGCCCTTGGTCAAGGGGAAGCAGCGGGGGGCAGTGAGCCTCCAACAGATGCAAGCCTTGGCCGACCCCTACCTGGTCTATGAGGGTACGGTGGGGGACTTTCTCGACCGCCGGGATGATCAGGTGGAGCAGGAGCGTTTAGAAGCATGGGCCCGGGACCACTATTTGACCAAGATCACTTGGGGGGAGAAGTGGCAGAGGTGGAAAAAGACGGGAGGGATGATCTGGTCGGAGATGACCTACTTAATGCAGTGGATGCGAGAAGGCCCCCAGGCCAGGTAAGCTCTGCTCGAAGGGAGCGAAGAGGGCGTATTTGTTCCCGAATGATGCTGATGCGGGAGTATTTGCAACTTATTTCAAGGAGTTTTTCTCGTGAATTTTTTCGTGGGAAATTGTTCGTGGAAATTTTTTAGTAATTTTTTTAGTGATACCTTTAGTATTTTTTCGTAGTAAGGAGATAGAAGAATGAAGATCGACGATCAAAAAGGTCAAAAGAAGTCGTTTTATGTGACGACCCCTATTTATTATACTTCTGCCAAATTGGGTATTGGCAACGCTTACACCACGCTTTTGGCGGATGTCTTTGCTAGGTGGCACCGGCTTATGGGGGAGGATGTCTTTTTCCTCACTGGTACCGACGAGCACGGGAAGAAGATCCAACAAAAGGCGGAAGAAATGGGAATGGAACCGAAGGCCTACGTGGATGGACAGATTGCCCCAATCAAGGACCTGTGGAAGCTTTTTTCTATCTCCTACGATCATTTTATCCGCACGACGGACCCGGAGCATGTCGAAGTAGTCAAAACGGTCTTTCAAAAGCTCTATGATCAAGGGGACATTTATCTGGGCAAGTATGAGGGCCTTTATTGCATTCCCTGCGAGACCTGGTTTACGGGGACAGAGGCTCCTGACGGGATATGTCCGGATTGTGGGCGGCCTCTGACAGAAATGAATGAGGAATGCTATTTCTTCCGCCTCTCTAAATATGCCGACCGCCTGATCGCTTATCTAGATGAGCATCCGGATTTTATCCTTCCAGCCTTCCGGGCCAATGAGTTAAAGAGAAATTTCCTGGAAAAAGGCCTCCAGGACCTGGCCATTTCCCGGTCCACTTTTGATTGGGGCATTCCCTTGCCCTTTGACGAAAAACACGTGGCATACGTCTGGGTCGATGCTCTGAGCAACTATCTGACGGCCATTGGCTACCGGGCCGATGGGAAGGCAGATCCCGAGGCCCAGGCTCAATTCGAGAAATATTGGCCAGCCGACCTCCAACTAGTGGGGAAAGATATTATTCGCTTCCACGGGATTATTTGGCCCATTTTATTGATGGCTTTAGATTTGCCCATGCCCAAGCACCTCTTTGCCCATGGCTGGCTCTTAAATCGGGGGCGGAAAATGAGTAAATCCAAAGGGAATACCATGGATCCAACTTTACTGAGCCAAATAGTCCCGATCGACGGGATCCGCTATTATGTCCTCAGTGCGATGAATGATGGCGATGATGGGGACTACGACACGGATGAGCTCTTGGATCGGTCGAATTCTTTCTTAGCCAATGATGTAGGGAACCTCCTCAGTCGGACGGTAGCTATGATCCGGCAGAATTTCCCCGAGGGCTTTTCTGCGAAGACACTCGACGAGTTCCATAACCTGGTGGCCGCGATGCCCGAGGATTTCTTGGCTAGCGGCCTAGATGTCCAGGTGGATGATGCTCTGGCGGAGGCTGATCCTGCGGTCCGGAAGGAAAATCGAGACCGCTTGATTTGGAATCTTTGTGCACGGATGCGGGCGGGCCAGGAGGCCATGCACAAGGCCATGGAGGCTTTCCATGTAGTGAAGTCTTTGGATGCCCTGGCGGCTTGGACGGGGGCAGCCAACCTCTTTATTGACCAGACGAAACCTTGGGCTCTAGCCAAGTCGGAAGATCCGGCAGACCGAGATTTCTTGGCCCTGGGTCTTTTAGCCCTCACCGAGACCATGTATCAGCTGGCCGTCTATATGGAGCCCTTTGTGCCGGGTCTGGCTTTGGCTTATCTCAAGGGCCTTGGGATGGAAGTGCCGGAGGGGCAGGCCTTCTATGAGAACTTTAGTTTTGCTAGCTGCAAGTCTTTGGACCACATCCAGGCCGATCGACCCTTTGAAGAGGTGGCGGCCCTCTATCCTCGCCTGAAGAAGGCGGAGACCCTCAAGGCTATTGAAGATCTAATTCAGAAGGCGGCCAAGGAGGAAGCGGCGAAGGAGAAGGCAGCAGCAAAGGATAAGGCAGCGAAAGAAAAGGCAGCAGCCAAGGATTCTGCGCCTGCCAAGGAGGGCAAGGATGAGTAAAAAGAAGAGAATTCTCCCTCCTATCCCCCAAGATCCCAGGATTCGCTATTTTGACACCCATAGCCACCTCCATGACCCCCAATTTGAGGAGGATCGCCTGGATGTCTTGGCCAAGGCGGATGAAGTAGGAGTGGACCGGATTCTTTTCCCATCGGCCAACATTGAGGATACCAAGCAAGCCTATGAGGCCGCCCTAGGGGTCCAGTTGCTCCGCCATAAGGGGAGGATGAACCTGCCGAGGACCTATGCCTCTCTGGGGGTTCATCCCCAGGAAGCAAAGTCCTGGGAAGGGGAGGCCAGCTATAAGGTCTGTAAGACCATAGCAAGCCGCCCCGATGCCGGAGCCGGGGAACCCGTGATACTGGCGGTAGGGGAAATTGGTTTGGATTACCATGAGCCAGAGCCCCCGAGGGACCTGCAAAAGGAAGTCTTCCGGGCTCAGCTAGCCTTGGCGGATGAGCTTGACTTGCCGGTTATCATCCATATGCGAGACGCTACAGAGGATACTCTGGAGATTCTGAAGCCCTACATCGCTGAGGGCGGACTCAAGAAAAGAGGGGTTATTCACTGTTATTCGGGTTCCTGGGAGTCGGCCAAGATTTTCTTGGATTTAGGTTTTTACCTGGGTCTGGATGGTCCTTTGACCTATAAAAAGGCACAAAAGCCAGTCGAAGTGGCCCAAAATATTCCCTTGGATCGTCTCGTTTTAGAGACGGATTCTCCTTATCTGACTCCGGAGCCCTGGCGGGGAAAACGAAATGATTCCCAGTACCTCCCCCTTATTGCTTGGCGGGCAGCCAGCGTGCGGGGAGTCATCGATGGCCAGGAGGAGGCCAAGTCGCAAGAAGAGATTAGGGCCTTGAATCCGGATGAGGTGGAGGCCTATCGGGCTTTTTGTGAAGCTATTTATCAAAATTCCTTGAAATTATATGGCCTGGAGGATGAAGAAGCCTAGGGATAAACCTAGGGAGGGAGCCGGATTCCCTACTTAATGTAGATGGGTCCCCTGGCCTTCCTGGTTATGGACTGTAGCTTGGAGCCTAGGCTCTGTGCCTGGCTTGTAAGTTTGCTGTTGCAGGTTCGTAAGGGAGAAATGACATAAAAAGAGTATAGTAGAGCAAGGATAAACATAAGTGAGAAGCGGCCTTGCCTTTTCTAGGAGGGAGTATTTGCCCTGTCTAAAAAGTGAGGGTCGAAAGGAGAAAGTATGAAAGTTGTTTTTTTGGAAGATTTTGAGAAGACGAATGAGGAATTGAAAGAACTGCTGGCGGCTGCGGCACCGGAGAAGGACCTGGAGCCGGTTCTTTGGGAGGGAGAGGATTTTGTAGAAAAAGAAAAGAAAACTCTCGATGAGGCTGAAATCCTCGTGACAGGAAATACTCCCGTAACCGCTGAGATTATGGAGGCTATGCCGGCGCTGAAGTTTATTAGCGTGGCCTTTACTGGCCTGGACCATGTAGACTTAAAGAAGGTTGAAGAAAAAAACATCAAGGTTCAAAATTGTGCGGGCTATGCAACGGAAGCTGTGGCAGAGCTCAATATTCTCTTTACCTTAGCCTTGCTTAGAAAACTGCGGACGAATTTTATTCTGGCCAGGAATTCAGAGACCAGACTCTTCCCAGGCCG
Organism: uncultured Clostridia bacterium; assembly: GCA_937922005.1. Classification (GTDB taxonomy): domain Bacteria; phylum Bacillota; class Clostridia; order Saccharofermentanales; family DTU023; genus CAKZWV01. Next base: position 10,009 of record CAKZWV010000060.1, read on the forward strand.
AGAGCTTCGGGGGCGTAAGGTCGGTATAGTGGGGACAGGGGCCATTGGCCAACGGACAGCGGAGCTCTTAAAGGCTTTTGGAGCGGAGGTCCTGGGCTGGTCGAGGACCCACTATGACACTTTCCAAGGAACCTATGTCGATGACCTGGCAACCCTGGTTGAGGAAGCGCAGATTATTATCTTGGCCCTGCCTTTGAATGAAGAGACCGAGGGCATCATCAATAAAGAGATTTTTGCAAAGATGAAGCCTGATACCTATCTGGTGAATACGGCCCGGGGGAAGCTCGTCGATGTGTCAGCTGTTCCGGACGCCATTTCCCATGATACCTTGGCGGGGATTGCTTCGGATGTCTTCCAGACTGAGCCGCCCCTTTCCAGAGAAGATGTCCTTGTGGGCTTAAGCACTAGCGCCTTGGATAAGGTCTTGATCACCCCCCATATTGGCTTTTTTACTGAAGAAGCCTTGGCGGCTAGGCTGGAGATGGCCATGGCCCATATTGGGGAGTATTTGAAAAAGTAGGATAGGCGAAAGTGCCGGCCTTGATGAAAGCGCAGGCTTTCGCAAGAGCGCAAGAGCTCAAGGGCGCAAGGTCGCAAGGGCGCAAGGGCGGAGGAGAGGATGGCTAGGACAAGGAGTGAAACCGATAATGAGGTCCTATAATTTTCGGGCATGGGTTGGGAGGCAGACCATCTGTCTCATTTGGTGTTTCCTTTTCGCTGTGCTGGGGGCAGGGATCGTTCCTAGCCCGGTGCTCTTGGCGGAAGAGCATAATGAGACGCCTTGGAAGGATGCCTTGGATGCAAGTCCCCGGGGTGAGGTTGTGGTCAGTGGCTATGCCTATTATGATCTTGCTCGGTCAATCATTCCTATGGTCAATGACCTTCGAAGAAGCCTGGGGATCGCCCCTTTAACCTATAATGTAAACCTCGAGCAGGCAGCCATGGTCCGAGCAGCGGAAACTTCAATGCTCTGGTCCCATATGCGCCCTGATGGCACTTACATCTATGAGAGCCTTCCTTATTGTACGGGGGAAAATATTGCGGCAGGGAATACCAAGCCGGAAGAGGTTTTCCAGCAATGGGTAGATTCTGAACCGCACTACCGGGCGATGATCAATCCCCAGTACCGGAGCATCGGGGTGGGGGCCTTTGGGACGGCAGATGGAGAGCCACCCCGCTGGTGGTCGCAGATTTTTTCCCTAGACCTGGGGGAAGATGCAAGCAATAGTGACCACTATGTGCAAGAAATATTCCCGGTCAAGATGACTGTGGGAACGGACCTTTTAACTCTAAAGGTGATGCAGGGTAAAGCGAGCGGGGGAATATTTGATTTAAGTCAGCTTTTGAAGGATATGAGTTATCGAAAGCGTCTGACGGATGAAATGCACCTTCTGGCAACCACCCATTATGATGCGGATGACCCTTATCAGGCTCATACGACCCTGGATCCTTCAATGGTCGTCTGGTCTTCAAGTCAACCAGATATCTTAAGCATCGATGACCAGGGGGTTACCCACCCGAAATCCTATGGCAAGGTGGAGATTTCTTGTGCTATGGCAGGGGACCTGGGGAAGGCGACTGGCTTGACGGATAAGGTGGAGGTCGAGATCATCCCCACTCATTTCTGGCCCTTGCGAGTTCATCGAGACCTGGAGACAGCGGATGCCATGATGCAACAGGTCATCAAGAATAATGAGATTCTCTTCGCCGAACAGGTGAAATTCTATGAGAAATACCATAAACAGCATGAGGGCTTGGATCCAGCTCGGGTGCCTTTGGATCGAGAGGCCTTAGATCAAGAAGGTTTGGATCCGGAGGCCCTTTTGCCTACTTTCCCCGAGGAGATGAGGGAGGCAGAATCCAAAGAAGGAGCGACAAAGCAGAACCCTGGTGGCCCTAATGGCAGCCCTAGTGGCAACCCTACTCCGACCCCTGGTATCCTGGATGAACCCCTTGAGGTCAGCCGGGAGACCCAGGCTACTGGAGAGTCTGAGGATACTGAGGATTCGCAGAATACTGGAGATTCGCAGATTTCTGGCGAAGCGAATGCGACTGGAGAGGCGAACAGCCAGGCAGACAACCTTTCTCAGGCGGGGGCAGAGGTGACTATGCCCCGCAAACCAGACCTAGTTTGGAGTAGTCAACTGGAATCCTATGGGCAGAAAATCCTGGAGTTATTAAGCTTTGGCGAGTCCAATGATGCTATTAATCTCTTTCCGTCTTTTACGGAGCTAGACCGGGAGCTCCCCCAGGGGATGCGCTACAATTGGCATATGTTCAGTAATTCTGATGTTAAAGAAGACAAGATGCCAACCATCCCTAATTATACCAACTCCTATGCTTCCGTCTGTTTGAGGAGTAAGGATAGCACCTATGTGATCTTTCTTTTTTCTGACCTGCCTGGGGACGGAGTTCATCTCATGAAGAATAGTGCTGCCGTGGATACGACGGTAGAGGCTTTTGATGACCTGGCGGCCTTCCAATTGCGCTTCCCGACAGGGAGTCAAGCACTGACTCCGGTCAAGGATCAGACCTTTGTTTTGGATGATGCTTACCAAGGTCGAGAGCCTAGTCCGGTCGCTCAAAATCAAGAAAAGCAGGGTGTCCATTGGCCGGCCGGGCTTAATTTTGACTATAGCACCCTCGAGCAACCGAGAAGAGATCCCCTCCCTGAAAAGACCTATGATTTTTATCCCTTCTTAGTGAATCTGGAAGAGGATATTCAGCCTTTCATGGATCCCGATCCCCAGTTTCTCCAGCTTAGCAGTTCGGATCCTAGCGTGGCGACCCTTTCGGAGACGGGGTTTTTGACCGTTATGAAAAATGGAGAAACTACCTTAAAGGCAAAATTGACTGATGCCAAGGATTCGACTCATACCCTAGCGGAAACTTCTTTGCGCCTCACCGTGAATTTAGAGGCCCTTCGGCCCACAGAGGCCAGCCAAGCAGGAATCCAGGCAACTGAGATTAGCCCTGAAGAATTTGCGGCTATGGAACAGGCGAAAAAGGATGCCAAGAAGCAACAAATATTGATCGCTACCGCCTGTGGTGGTTTGCTCCTAGCTATCGTAGTGACAATCGTCCTCTTGCTCCAACTGCGTAGGAGAAAAGACCAGTAAGGAGCGGGTAGATAGACCAAACGCCATGTTAAGAGCAGAAAATAGAGCCCAGGGGTCTTATCTTGATTCCTGGGCTCTATTGTTGTTAACCGGGCTATATCTAGTTTTTTGGGCCTGCTTTGCCTGTATTTACTAGATGACGGAAGCCCTGACCTACTTTTCCTCCACCAGAGGCCGGAAGCCCTGACCATAGATCTCATTATATTCGTAGATGATCATCATGGCCCGAGGGTCGATCTGCATAACCAGGTCGTGGATGACGGTCATTTGCCGGGTGGTACAGGCTGTTAGAATAATATTCTTGGGGTCTCCAGAATAGCCACCTAAGGCTGGCAAGATGGTCGTACCACGTTTGACGCTTCGGCCAATCCGGGCGTTGATCTCCTGGTATTTATCAGAGATAATCATCACCATCTTTCCAGAACTAAAGCCAATCATGATCTTTTCCATAACCTGAGACATGGTAAGGGAGAAAATCATCCCGAATAAGAAAGCATTAAAATTCTTGAAAATCGCAGCACCAGCCATGATAATAACGGTATTGATCCCCATGGTCAATTGCGCCAAGGATATGTAAGGGAACATTTTGTGCAAAGGGATTAGGATGAGGTCGGTTCCGCCAGTAGAAGAGCCTGCCTGGTAGATGAGGCCCAGACCTATGCCCATGAATGCCGCCCCAAAAAGGGCGCACATGAGAGGGGAGTCGTTGTAGACTGGAATCATCGGACAAATGACGTCGGTCGCCAAAGTCAGGACCACCAGGGTCTGGAAGGTTCTGAGCATAAAACGCCGTCCCATCATCTTATAGGCGAAGAGGATAAGGGGGATGTTGAGAATAAGTGAACCAAGACCGATGGGCACATTGAAGAGGTGATTCAGAATCAAGGCAATACCCTGGATACCTCCCGTTGCAAAATTCCCCTGTTTTGCAAAGTTATAGATCCCAATTCCAACGCACATGTTTCCAACGCAGTCAATCAGCAAACTTTTCGCAAATCGCTTAATTTTGTCCTTGGTGGGGAGCTTTTTTCTCTCTTTATTGATCTGGTCCCATGCTTCATATTCTGGGAGCATTTTGGAAGCCATCGCTCGCTTTTCCGTAACTTCACCTTCTCCCCCCGGCTTGTCCAAACTGCTAGGATCCTTGAGAGGAGGATGATGTTGGGCCGTTAATAGGCTTTCGGCTTCATTGGCCTGGGCAATTTCTGCCTGAATCTGCTCGAGCGTCAGCAGGGGACTTATCTCATCGGTCCCCTTGGCCATGTGCACCGCTGCGCCTTTCTGTTTTACCTTCTTGCCCTTCGCATCACCCGAGCCAGGCACCGTACCCTGGCCATTGATCTCGATTTCTTTCATAATACCCTCACTTGACTTCGGGGGTTGAAAAACCCCATCCAACTGCGTAAAATTGGGAGAGGACCCCGCCGGAGCCGACTCTATCAGGCCAGCTCTCCGAGATCCTTACACCAAGGCAGATTATAACAAATTTGTGACAAATATTCCCTTAAGGAGCTCCTATGACCCATCGTTCCCCCGACCCTTCTCCATCCACGCCTCTGGCCTCAGATGCCCCAGCAAATCATATTTCTAGCCAAGAAACCCCAAGCAAGGAGTTGCTAGACCGGGACTCCCCTGTGGCGGATGCCTCAGCCAAAGTTTCCGTTGTCATGTACCAGCCGGGAGAGGATGACCCTCCGATGCTCAGCCCCAAAGAAGCCAAAAAGAAGTATCGACGTAGCGTCATTTTTCTCATCCTCATCATTATAGGTATCGGTGTGAGTGTGGGCATGGGGATCCGTAGGAATCGAGCCTACAGAAATCGCCATACCGAGGTTCTTTTAAGCAATGTTCAAAGCTTTTTTTCGGCTCTTTCCTCCTACGCCCAGGGAAAGGCTGACAAGACCTATCCTAGCTACTACGTCAACGGGGCCGATCCTGCTGCCGAAGGATTTTTAGGAAAAGTCAAAGAATGCCTCAACCCGAGCGCCAATCCTGCTATGGGCAGGGGCGAAGCAGGCTCGGAAGGCATCATAATTGAGGAACTCCAATGGGCAGATAAAAACGACCTAGCTGATGAGGTTACCCTGATCATCCGCTTTGACTCAACCTGGGCAGCCCTCTTTCCGCATGGAGCCGAGGGGCTTGCCTTTCGCTATATTGGTGGACGCTGGTCTTATTGTCCATCCGTTTCCGCCAGTCCAGCTTTCTCAGCCAAACCCCAAGATTAAGAAATAAAGAAAAAATAACAAAAAACGGCAAGACCAAGTCTTGCCGTTTTTCTTTTTCATATTTTATCTTCGTAGCCAGCAGCTCTGAAATTACCAACTGAAGAGATCAGTTCAAGTCTTACTTTTTGATATAGATCTCTTTGAGTACTTTCACAGCCTCATCCATTGACATCCCAACTTTTACCTCAGGGCGATAGAGCATTTCAGTAATGAGCGCATCCATCTGATTGGGGTGGGGAACAGTCGTCCAATCCTGCTGGAAGATGGAGTCCGGGTAAACAAAACTATCAGCCATTAGACCGAAAGATTGGATAAATTCCTCATGGATTAGGTGGGTCCGAGCAGGCTGATCTGTCACATCTGTGGAAATACCAATGGCAGACCGGTTAATGGTAGGGGTCGAATCACTTCCCCACCACACATAGAAGATTCCCCAATCCCGGGTATCATAACCCAGGGTCTTTTGAAGCTCTTTAAAGGGTTTAAAGATAAATTTGGAGTCGGTATCGGCCTTCTCGTCCTCCACCAACTTAATCTCAGGCACCCCTGGAATATCGTTTAACCAAGCAATGGTGTGCTTGACCGCAGCGATATCATCTTCGGTAGGATCTCCCTCGATTTTGACGGTCATGGACTCAGCTTCCCATTTCCGCACCATGTGTTCCCCTTGATCATCGTACTCGGCTCGGCCAGCAATGGTGGGGAAATATTCCAGGGCAGCTTTCACAAAGTTAGGATCTAGGCTATCCAGACGGTCCGCAAAGGGGACAAAACCAGGATCTCCGGGCATAGGATCTGCCGGAACATCAAACTGTGTAGTCTCAAACTCCTCAGGGATATCTTCATTAGGCAGATAGGTCTTATAGAGGCTATAGATGGCCTTTCCTACTGGCTCACCAATCTTTACCTCTGGACGATAGAGCATTTCCAAAACAAGATCATCCAAGGGACTCGGTTCAGCTACTAGTTGACTCTTATCCTGGAAGATCGAATCCTTATAGTCACCGCAGACCGTTAAAAACCCCATGGATTTGACAAGGTTTTTAAAAATCAAATAATCCCGTTCTTCTCGGTCTTTTGCTTCGTCAGCAATACCGACGTCGCACGTCGTAAAGGCAGGATTCATATTGTCATCCCAATAGATATAAAAGAATCCATGGTCGTCACGAGGGAAGTCGATGGTCTTTTTTATTTCTGCGAGAGGCGCAAAGATAAAGGTGTAATTTGCCTCATTTGCATCTTTGTCAACTAATTTGATCTTAGGCAGCCCATCCAGGCTATTCACCCAAGTAATGGCCTTATTCAAGGTGGCCAGATCCTCTTCAGAGGCCTCCCCCTTATAAGTTAACGTCAGGTCAGCCTTATTCCACTTACGGACGGGAGCCTTTTCTTCACCGTTATAGGCAGCAACCTTCGGCAAATATTCGAGGGCAGCCTTAATAAACTTGGGATCTAATTCTTCAAGGCGATCGATATAAGGTTTGTAGCCCTCTTCCCCAGGCTTGGGCCCTTCCGGATAGGTAAAATCAATCTTTTTAGGGGACTTTTCATCTTTCTTGTCGCCCTTGGTCTCCTCTGTTTTCTTTGTCTCTTCTTCAGGAGCCTTCGTTTCTTCTGCACTAGCCGCCTCTGAACTTGGTGTTTCTGTTTCTGCAGCCGAGGTCTCCGTCTGAGCACTTTCTGCGCTGCTAGTTTGGGTGGGAGCTAGGGTCGGCAGGGTAGTTTGACTTGTTTTACTAAGCTCGGTTTTCTGATTCGTGCAGGCCGTCAATCCTGTGCCCGCGATCAAACAAGCCAGCAAGAGGGTCGTAACCTTTGCTGGCAAGTGATGTAATAATTTCTTCTTCATGATTTCTCCTCATTGTCATTCATCATTCATCGAAAGGTTCTCACAGCCATTTATAAAAAGCCGAGTAAAGTTTTTTATCGATCCGAGAAAACTAAGATCCGTCCCGCGGCGACTTAGCGCACGCCTTTCGATGGGTTCACGACTATTGTACAGTTTTGGAGAAATATTTCTAGGTCTAGCCCGACAAGGTCCAGGCTCATCTCCCATTTGGGGGAGCTTACTCCCCATCCAGGGGGTTCACCACTAACAGGAGTCTAATTACGAGCCGGGTCTAATCACCAACAGGGGGTTTAATAGGACTAATTCTTTCCGGGTCCTTGGGTGTCTTATCCTTGGACTGACAGGCTGTTAAAGTGCCAACAGACAAACACATCATGAGAGCGAAGATGACAAATGAGCGAATTATCCGCCTTCTTTTATTTCGTAAAACAAGTTTCGTCGGGATCTGATTTGGGTCATGATCCGAAGATTCATGGGTACGCATGGTTCTTCCTCCTTATTTCCCTATAACAATTTGAACAAATGCTTCTACCCCACGCCTTCTCCCAGGATTCTTCTCAGGACAAGGCATTTTTGAAGTGTTCTTTAAGCCATTATAAAGGATGAAAATAGAAAAAGAAACCTTTTTAGCACTTTATTTACAAAAAATTCATAAGTCCCTTTAGAAAATATCTGTCAATCAGAGGATAGAGCTTTCAATCAGAGGATAGAGGCTCATAACGAGCACTTTTCCGGAGTTATCAACCTGTCATAAATCCTCCCTAGCTCACTGGCTTTTCTTTATCCTCCCTTTCTTGACCATGGGCTGTGTAGTAAAAGACTTGGTCGACCAAGGAGGTCAAGGAAGCTGGCGTATAAGAGGGCTGGTAGAGGGCATATTCCGGTTGGAAAAGAGGGAAGAGGGGGAGCTCATCACTTACATATTGGCAGATTTTTTGGTAGATCCTTTGTCGTTCATCGGGGTTGATAGCGACCGCAAGGTCCATAAGGAGGAGGTCCACATTGGGGTTGGCATAGGCCAAAAAGTTGTAGGTGAAAGATCCCTGGGCTGTAATATTAGAACTTGCCAAAAGTTGGTGAAAAAGCGGCTCTGTCGGTGCGTCTAGCTCAAAGAGAATCAGATCAAAATCAGCATTGCGCAGGGCCGCATCCAAGAGTTCCTGGGTGCTTAAACCCTTGATTTGGACAATGATTCCTTGATTTTGCAAACTCTTTTGAATTTGCTCTGCTAGGTTTCGATAAAGGTTGTTGTTCGAGGGGAAGATGAGTTTGATCTGCACTTGATCATTTTCCATCAATTCCTTAGCCGTTGCCGGGATATTGGGGAGGGGAACCTGCTTATTTGCAAGTTTTTCACGGTATTCTTTAATTCTTCGTAAAACCTGGGCGCTATAGGTTATGACAGGCGGATTGTCTTCCTTCTCCTTTACCTGGTAGCCCAGATTTTGTAAAAGCAGTTTTCCTCGTTCTGGCTGATAGGGCAAGGCTGAGATAGGACTCTCATAGGGATAGATCCAAGAATTTGTGGGGACTGCCGAATCAGACCAGGCCCCCATTCCCTTAAGAAGGTTAGCAATTAGGGCTTCTCGGTCAATATTGAGGCTGATAGCCCGACGAAAACCCATATCTGCACAGGGGGAGATGGGACTGCAGTTAAAGCCCAAAACCTCCAGGTGACCTGCCTTATGAGGCCATAAAAATGGCATGGCCTCCCCGGGATTTGCCTTCTTCTCCATACTAGGACCTTCAGGCAAGGAAATCTCAACGGGCCCGGCCTCCAAAGTCTTTCCTTGGGGGGGGGCTACAGAACTACTTGGCATCAGGTCTTCTGTGGTCTCTTCCGTAGAGGAACTGGGATCAGAAGAAAATGAGGGCTTGGAATCCAAAGTAGCAGAAGGGAGCGACATGTCCGTGGCAGGAGTCGAAGTCGCCGTGGAGCTAGGGCTCTCCAAGGCAGTGGCCCTTGCCCTGCTGGTTTCACCAGACTGAATAGAAGAAGGAGAACTAGAGCTACTTGACTGGTTGATCAGACCCGTGTCTCCTATTCTGTCCGGCTTCAAGGTTGTTGCTATGCCAATATGGTCATCCTCCGAAGCAAGAGAAAAATTTAGCATAGCCCCTTGAATGAGGTGGAGGGTCTGCAATTCTTCTGTCGTCAAACTATTCCCCAATTCAACACCAATCAGGGGTGCCCCCACCCGGACGAAATTAGGATCGGTCAATTGATTGCGAGTAAGGGCAAAATCCTTCTTTTCCAGTTGAATTTGCCCTGTTAGGGCAACGTGGCGGTCCCAATCCTTCGTTTCAGCGCCTAAGAGGCCTGGGGGTTTTGTAGCTGGATCCTCATCAGCATCCTCTTTTGCCTTGCTATCCGCCTGTCCCTCCTTATCTTTTTCCTTATCTTGGTTCAAGCTCTGCTCCTGGATCTCTTCCGCCCAATTCAAAAAATCGTCCATCGTCGGAAACTCATCTTTGTGGATTATCTGCAGCGAGGCCAGAACTTGCAAGTAAGCAGCGTGCGAAGGCAAATACTGACAAAGAATAGGTTGGTAGTCTGCTAGGGGCAGGCCCTTAGTTAAGGTAAAAGGGCTAGAATAGACTTCAGTAGGATTCAAAGGATCCCTTTTCTCTTGAAGTCGAGGAATCCGCCATAGGGTCTCCTTATTGGGGGCCAGGAGGAGGCTTTGCTCCTCTTGGTTAATTTCTTGGACACAAAACAAACCAGATACAACGGGATTTTGTAAGAGATCCTTTTGTAAATGCCAGTATTCTACAGGAATCCTCTGCCAGATATGCTTAGGTAGGATCGGAAAACTCAATAAATGATCCAGTGCAGGAATATTTCCCCGGGAGAAGTGGAGGAGGATGGTGCGATCATCTGGGGTTTCTATCCCTTTGAGGGGGGCTACGTAAGCTGGCCCCTTGCCCCGATCTGCCAAAGACTGAAAGCGTTGAAGGATCTTACGAGTTTTGGGCACAGTCATCTCAGCCGTGCTAGCAGCCTTACTGGTGCGAACTTCGGTGTGGAGTTTCTCATCTTTATTAGCCCTCGGGAGGGTAGCAGGAAGGCTGGTTTCGTTAGAGGAACTGAGCGGGGAAGGAATGGTGAAGTCTTGAAGATTTAAAGGATTGAGATCTGTTACGAGGAGGTCTCCTGTGAAGAAAGGGTCTAAGGAAAGTAGGTGGTGGAGGCTATTTCCCGTAGCTAAATCGATACTACGTTTTTGATAGTAGCTTTGGTAGAGGGTGGGATAACCGACCATATTGGAGACTAGGGCCCGGAAACGGAAGGGGGCCATGGGGTGAGCCAAAGCACTAAAGGTAAAGGCCACATCCTGAGAGGTGAGGGCCTCCCCATCACTCCAGGTCAGATCCGGCTGGAGGACGATCTGGACGGTCCGCCCATAATCCTGGACATCACAAGATTTAGCTAAAGCCAGTTGCTTCAGGCCACTGGACTCTTGAGCGCTTGCTTGGAGGGGCAGATATAGGATCCGGGTCAACCAACGCTCGGTGACGCTCTGATTATAAAAGGGATGAAATTGATAGGACAAGGGATCTTGCACAATAATAGCTGGGTAGCTCTTGAGGTCAGCCCCCTGGTCAACAGGCCCCTTGTCCTCAGCCTGAGTTGATTCTTGCGCTTTTATTGTTTCTTGCGCCCTTACAAGCGTTTCAGCAGGCCCAAGTGGATGATTTCTTAGGCTAGATTCGCCCAAGTCCAAGCTCCGAGAGACAGGGCCTGGAAAGCGTGGTCCCATCATCAGGCCGATGATCATTAGGACTAGAAGGTAGATTTTTTCTCTTTTCACCCTTGCATTCTTCACCGTATTTGCTCTCCCTTTCTCTTTATTAGGTCTATTCTAAGCGTTCTATTAGGTCACCTTAGAAATTGGACTATTTACCTAGGCTCCCAGCCATGGGCTCCCTTCCCCCTATTCTGGACTTTCCCAGAGAAGTTCGTACTTTCCTTGGGGCTTTTCAAGATAGACAGCCATGAGATCTTCGACCATCATCATCTCCGGCGAAAAGGGGAGGTAAAAAGCCACACCCGTCCCACAAGAGACACTCAACTTGCGGGGAACAGGGACCAAGATAGCCCGGGGATCCCCTAGGTCGCTGATATTTTCGAAAAAGTCGAGGGCGGCCAAGTGGGTGTGAAAAACAGCGATTTGCCTTGCCGGGGTAGGATGGGTTTGATGTTGAAGGTTGTTATTCTTTTGGTCGTTCATATTCTCTCGTAATTTGTGATTCATAGTAAGAAGAAGGGGGCCCTGAGGCCCCCTAGATTCCGCTCCAGGTTGGCAGAAGAAGCAAGTAGAAAGACAACAGCTTGCCTTAGGGGCTAAGAGTTAACCTTCTTTGGGCTTCAGGTGGGGAGCGGGAAGAAATGTTTTATGCTTTGCGCTGTAAAGTTAACACAAATTCTTCCCCATTTTGGGTGCGTTTTACTTCATAGCCATGGTTTTGAGCATAGCGGGTCACGTTTTCGGTGGGGGTGATATCGTCTAACAGGATTTCTAAGCTATCAGGCTGCTGATCGAGCTGGGCTTTAGTCTGTAAAACAGGTTCCGGGCAGGATAGGCCTCTTACATCAAGAGTCATAGTTTTCTCCTTTATCTTTTTAGGCTACGCCAGGCTTAGAGTGCCTTAGCTTTCGTGCCTTTGAGGGCTTGGTTGCGTCGAATCTGGGTGACGACAATCACCGTAAGGACGACAAAGCCAATGATCACCATGCATTTTCCATTGGCGCTGATGCCACCTTGCTTGACCAGGACCCCGTCCTTAACGGTATCAGGGGCACCGGCTAGGCCAAAGTTATGGGAGAAGGCAGCTCCAATCAGCATCCCTAAGACGGTGATCGCAGAATCGATATTGCCAGTTCCTGTTAGGATGAGTTGGCGCAGGGGGCAGCCGCCAAGGAGGACGGATCCATAGCCAACTAAGGCCATGCCCAAAATATTCCAGACCACGCTGGAGTGAGCAATGGGCTGACCGATCATGGAAAAATGCACCTTGTTAGCGATCAAATTGACGATAAAGGCGGAGACCAAAATCCCAATCGATCCAAGCAGCAAGGTCCAATCCTTCAGCATAAATAGGTCACGGAAGCCACCAGCCATGCAGAGTCTCGACCGTTGGGCTAAGGCTCCAGCGACGAGAGCGACGCCAAGGCTCAAGTAAACATTGGCATGCATGCTGCCAGGTCCTTTTTCGGAGAAGGCAAAGAGGGCAGGTACGGCAATGACCGCAATGAGGATGATGAGAGACGTAATAGGTAGGGCTACACCCTCCAGCTTAGGCTCATTATGGGTACGTCCCAGGGAGTAGCCTTTTTGTAAGGCGATCACTCCCATAAAAATACCTACAGCAAAACCAATAAGGGCAATCCAAGCGTTGAGGTCACCTGCGCTCATCCGAAGGACCAAGCGCATAGGGCAGCCTAAGAAGGCCAGGGCTCCAATCATGACGAAAAAGCCAATCGTGAAGCGTAACAGAGGGGAAGAGCCTCCCCTTGCCTTAAATTCTTTGGTTGCCAAGCTAATGATCATAGAGCCCAGTAAGAGTCCAACAATTTCCGGTCGGAAATATTGAACAGGTGCCGCAGTATGGAGCTTCAAGGCTCCGGCCGAATCTCTCAAGAAACAGGCAATACAAAGGCCCATGTTGCCAGGGTTGCCCGCCAGCATCAGGCCAATTGCCATAGCGCCCAAGAGCAATCCTACCCCAAGGGCTATCCATTTATCTTTATTCACAAATACCTCCAATGTCTCCCGTAAGTAAAAAAATCTCGTCCCAAAGCTCGCCAGATGGCAGGTCTCTGGATCAAGACTTCTCTCTTCGGAATGCTAGATCTTGGTAGCCCTTTTTCCTACCCAATATAGTAAAACAAAGAGGATATTACAAGATACTGACAGGTCCCATCTGAGAACAGCGATGACAGCATAGCTCAATCGAGTAGGATACTACTATGATACGAAAGTTTTCATCTTGGCACAGCGGTGGCGTCGATACCAGTCGTCCCATTGTTCAAAAAAGATGACCAGGGAGACATAAGCTAGATCGACATAGAAGTAGAGTTTTTGATTGATGGCAAGCTGTGGAGGGAAACGCTTTACCATCATGTTTTCCAGCCATTGGCCATAGATAGGGACGATAAGAAAGACGGCGATAGCTAAACACATGAGGTAGAGGAACAGAAGCAGCCCCTTGCCTGGCAGAGTATGCAAAAACCAGGTTTTCTCACTCTTCTGTTGCTGGAAAGAAAAGCCGGAATCTGGAACGACATCGACCCGAAGAAGCCATAAGGAGAAAAGACGTAATAGAAAAATGGGACGAATGACTCCAAAACAGGATAATAGGAGGGCACCGACTATGAATCTAGGGGCTATCAGTCGCAGCCAAAAGAGATATATAGGGGCACTAGTGGGGTAGGGGTTATCAGCGATGATGGTGATATTGATAAGGAGCCATATAAGAGCAAGAGCGATGACACCGAGTTGAAGAAAACGCTTTATCCAGTTCGTCAACGTTGCATAGCGCTGAAAGGGTAGGAGGTCTTGCATCAACCTTGCCTGAAGGTCAGGATTTCCCGGAGCGAAGTTATGCTTCACAACCTGGCCACATTTGGGACAACAGATGTAGGTAGCCTCATGGGCGAAGAAGTAATATTGGCAAGCATTATTTTCGCAGATCATAGGTCACCGAATTTCACTTATTGTGGCGTAATCTCGGGATTAAGGCCAAGTCCAATTCCATATTAAGGTTAACCATATCTATGTAATGTGCGGTTTATGTCCGTAATTTCAGCCATAATTTCTATAGCGTAAGCATTTTCAGACGTTGTTTCTTCAGCCTTAACGAGTCGCATTTTACTTGGCATTACGATAGGGATAAGTATGGTAAAGCATAATAAAAAAAGAATAGAATTTTTCTTCATGGGCAAGTTCTCCTTTCAAGAAAACTGGATAAATGGTTGGTCTATTGATTGCCAAATTAAACTTCTAGGTGGAAAACGTCTTGGTGTATGGCAGGTATTTCTTTTATAACCTTCTAATCTGGGCACAGCGGTGGCGTCGATACCAGTCGTCCCATTGCTCAAAACAGATGACCAGGGAGACATAAGCTAGATCGACATAGAAGTAGAGTTTCTGATTGATGGCAAGCTGTGGATAGCGACTTGGTGGCAAGATCTTTTCGTTCCATTGCTGGTAAGAAGGTACACGATGCCGGATAATCCATATTAGGAAAAGTAGGTAAAGTACTAGGATGATGCTCTTTCCTGGTAAGGTATGCCAGAACCAGGCTTTTTCATTCTTTCTCTGTTGGAAGGAAAAACCGGAATCAGGAATAACATTGACCCCCAACGTGCGTATAGACCAGCGTTGTGCTATAGACATGAGTGGAATGGCCCCAAAACAAACCAAGAGGAAAAAAGCCGTACAGTAACGTTGGACTCCCATCTTGACTACCAATGAGCCAATAGATTCATCGTTCATAGAAACATTCGAAAGCGCAATACTGTTGCATGCACCCTCTATCAAGGCAAGAAGGATCAGGCCCATCCAAACCGCACCTTTTGTTCGATTGCTCATCTTGAGATAGCGCTGAAAGGGTAGGAGTTCTTGCATCAATCTAGCCTGAAGGTCAGGATTCCCGGGAGCGAAATTATGCTTCACAATCTGGCCACATTTGGGACAGCAGATGTAGGTAACCTCATGGGCGAAGAAGTAATATTGGCAAGCATTATTTTCGCAGATCATAGCCGGCCTCCTTTGTCGCAGGAGCTTAAAGCTTAGTCAAAAGCTGGTAAATACCAAGGCGATCGTTACCAGGATTGTGTCCATGAATCAGCTTTGAAACCGCTTACTAGGTGGATTTTAATTGTTCTATGCGATTATCATAGCAAATATAGGGGGCTGTAGCTAGGAAAATTGCTTGCTCTGACTAGATCCTTATCTTTTCCATGAGGGTCTCTGGGGAAAGGCGTTTTTGGCTCCCCAAAAAGAGAGAATCCTTCTTTTATGCGGTTATTTTTGGATATTCTTGAACATTGTGCTACTATCCTTCCTTTGTTATGATGGTGTTTTTACTCAGCACTCCTGCCCTCTCTAGACTGGTAATCTTCGGCTATACGGTCCTTCCAAGAGCAATTCAGTTCCTTGCTGGATCGAAAAAAAGAAAGGGTGTCGGAGAGGACCTCATAGTTAAGCTTCATTCCTACATTATCAGGAAGGTAGTCGACAGCACAGCTTGCGTCAATGCCCACACTTGCTGCAGTATCTACGGCATCGATATTGGCCCCTAGAAAGAGGAATTCCCAGCCATATTTTTCCTTCTGGCGCTCGATCATCGTCTTCACCTGGCTACTGCTATAGCAGTGACTGGAGTTTTCCATCCCATCCGTAGTAATGATAAAGAGGGTGCGTTCCGGGACATCCTCTTTTCTGGCATATTTATGAATATTTCCAATGTGATGGATGGCTTCGCCGATGGCGTCGAGCAAGGCGGTGCTCCCGCAGGCACAATAATCCTCGTCTGTCATGGGGTCGACCTTCTGAATAGGGATACGGTCGTGGATGACTGTACTTATGTTGTTAAAGAGAACGGTTGAGACCCAGGCCTCGCCCTTCTCTTTTTTCTGTTTAGAGATTAAGGAGTTGAACCCTCCGATGGTATCTTTTTCCAAGCCGCTCATAGAGCCGCTACGATCTAGGATGAATACGATTTCTGTCAAGTTCTTTTTCATGTTGAATACCTCCGTATAGAGAAATAGGACTATTTGTTGGTGCACCTTACAGTCTTATTGTAGGTCGGTATTCACGTTCTTTGGTCGCATGGTGAGCGACATTCTCGTAGCTCGCTAGCCTCTGGGGCATGTGATTCGTTCGCCCCGATTATGAAATAATTGCGGATGATTATGGCAAGCTCACATACAAACTAATTCACCCTTAACCTCCAATCAAGCTCTGATCGAAGGCAAATACGGCCTCATTGATTTCAAAGACGTTATAGTTCCCATGTTCTACAAAATATTCCACAATGATGTCAAATTTATGAGAGTGAGAGAGGGCAAAGCCTGCTTTCATGAGCATATCTTTCATTTCCTCAAGGGGTAATTCCAGGGCGATGGCAAAGGCGATGGCTGTTGACTTGGAGGGCCTATAGGCCGTATTAGAGCGGATCTTGGAGAAAAGCCTCCGATCAACGTTGGCCTTTTTATAACATTCGGCATCGGTCATGCCGGATTCGTCAATCTTGCGCAGGAGCATTTCAGAAAAGCTTTCATCGATCTCTTTTAGGGCCTCATTGAGCGAAGGCAGGCTCTTGAGGGAGAATTCATTAGGGATGCGATCAATTTGGATTTCTACAGGCTCTTCCCTAACCGAAAGCTCATAAGACGAAAATTCATTATTGTAGGATAACTTGTCATGCTTATCTTGATAAAAGGCAATTCCATCATTGCCCTCATAGAGGGTATTCAGATCTTCCTCTTCATAAGGAGCACTTCCATCCTCGTCTTCAAAGGGGAGACTCCCATCAGCCCCCTCCTCAGAATAAGGACCTTGCTCGTTCGGTAAACGGTAATCTCTTTGCTTAAGCCCCAAGTGATAGGGGCCATGCGCATGCGTGTAGCGGTCCGTGCCTTGCGAATCCGTGTAGCGGTCATCGATGTAGGCAGCAAGGTCAGCAAATAGTTTGTTACTGATCTGGTAGGACTTTTTGTCGAAAATGACCAGGTAAACCATCATATCGTGGTCAAGCAAAAAAGCACGGATCGTATCGATGGCAATCCTCAAGGCCTGATCCTTTGGATAAGCAAATATTCCAGCAGATATTAACGGAAAAGCTATTGATTCGCAGCCGTACTCATTAGCCAGCATAAGGGAAGTATGATAGCAGGAAGTTAAAAGATCAGCTTCTCCCTGCTGGCCGCCAGACCAGCGGGGTCCGACAGCATGGATAACATACTTGCAGGGCAACTGGTAGGCTTTCGTGATTTTGGCACTTCCCGTCTTGCAGCCATGGAGGGTGGCGCATTCGGCTAAAAGTTTAGGCCCTGCCGCCCGGTGAATGCAGCCATCTACGCCACCACCGCCCATTAGGGACTCGTTGGCAGCGTTGACGATGGCGTCAACCTTCATCTTGGTGATGTCATTTCTGACGATTTGCAGTGGCATAAAGGAACCTCCGTTCATTTTTGCATTGTGCCCTTTTCTGTGGCGACAGAATTATTTTAAATTCTTAAAAAGTTCTTGACAAGGAAGATACTATGCGATACGATGTATAGCACGAAAGGAGGTATGTGATGGATGCTCAGTTGAAACGTGGTCTATTGGATATCTGTGTTTTAGCGGCCATCAAGAATGAGGATTCTTACGGCTATAAGATCATAAAAGACCTAACACCCTATGTCGAGCTTTCTGAATCAACCCTCTACAGCATTCTGAAGCGATTGGAAAAGGCCAATATGTTAGGGGTTCGCAGAGTGGAACACAACGGCAGACTCCGAAAATATTACCATATCACCCCAGAGGGGCTAGGGCGCATCGAAGAGTTTAAAGACGAGTGGCAACAAATAGAGAGGATTTACCAATTCATAATAAAGGAGGATCATGGCAATGAATAAGAAAGAATTTCTTGCCAACTTGCGAAATGCCTTGTCTGGCTTGCCGCAGGATGAAATAGAAGAGCGTTTGACGTTTTACGCTGAAATGCTCGACGACAGGATGGAAGAAGGACTATCTGAAGAAGAGGCCGTTTTGGCTGCTGGCCCAATAGATGATATTGTGAAGCAGGTTGTGGCAGAAGTGCCTTTGACTAAAATTGCTAAAGAAAGGATCCGTCCTAAGCACCAACTGGCTGGCTGGGAAATGATCCTTTTGATCTTGGGGGCCCCACTCTGGCTACCTCTTGGTTTGGCAGGAATCTTGACGATTCTTTCCGTCTATGTTTCTCTATGGGCGGTCATTATTTCTCTCTGGGCGATCTTTGCCTCTTTTGTACTATGTGGAGGCAGTCTCTTCCTGACCAGCCTTATTATGTGCCTTCGTGGCAGCTTTGTGGCAGGGCTAGCTTTGCTGGGGGCAGGGATGATTTGTAGCGGATTATCTATTTTCATGTTTTATGCCTGCAAGGTCATTACGGCGGGTATTGTGAAGCTTACAAAGAAATTTACCTTGTGGGTAAAAAATTGCTTTATAGGGAAGGAAAAAGCGCAATGAAAAGGAAAACGAAAAATTGGCTTGGCGCAGGAGCTAGCCTTATCCTTGTTGGATTGATTCTTTATGTTGGTGCTATGACAGCTCTCAAGTGGGACTATGCGAAGATGTCTACGATCGATTATGTAAGTAATACGCATGAAATCAAGGAGTCTTTCCGTAATATCTCTCTGAAGACGGATGAAGCAAGAATTGTCTTTGCCTTGTCAAAGGATGGAAAGTGTAGGGTCGAGTGCTACGAGGAGGCCAAAGCTGTGCATGCTGTCGCTGTAAAAGAAGCTACCCTCTCCATTGAGATGACTCATACAAGGTCTTGGTATGATTATATTGGTATACATTATGAATCGCCGAAAATTACAGTATATCTTCCGAAGCAAGAGTACAATGCCCTGTCTATTAATTTAAATGTTGGAAATATTGAAATAGAGAATAAACTGGCTTTTACAAACGCAGATATCAGATTATCCACGGGTAACGTGAACTATGGCGCATCTACGAAAGAAGCTATTCACATTCAGATTGGCACAGGGAATATTTCTGTGGGCAGATTGACAGCTGGCTCACTGGATATTTCCAGTGCGGTGGGGACGGTTGCCATTACGGATCTGACCTGCAAGAATGATCTTACTTTAGGTTTGACGACTGGCACAACAAGCTTAAACGATGTTTTCTGTGGAAATCTTGTCTCAACTGCCACGGCTGGCGAGATCACCCTCGATCATGTGATCGCAAGAGAAAAGTTTACCATCGAAAGAGATACGGGCAATATAAAATTTAAGGGAAGCGATGCAGCTGAAATCCATGTAAAAACGAATACCGGAAATGTAAGTGGTAGTCTACTGACCAATAAGGTTTTTCTTGCCAAGAGTGAATCTGGTAAGGTTCATCTTCCCCCATCTACCACCGGCGGCCCATGCAAAATTGATGTGCTCACAGGGAATATCGATATGGAGATTGACGAGAAAGCTGAATGAAACGAAAAAAAATTGAATAGGACCGCATCTAAGACATCCGCCACATCCTGGAGGCTCGTATTAGCAATCTATGTCGGTCGGTTGACAAAGCCCCCTTATCTTTCTATACTGGTGCGAGTAGAGTAACCTTCAGGGCGGGGTGTAAGTCCCCACCGGCGGTGTGAGCCCGCAAGCTAGGCCTCCAGGAAGAAAATAGATAGGTAAATTCTTCTTTTTCCTTTTGGAGTCTGGCCGATCTCTAGGACCAAGAGAGCCGACAGTGACAGTCTGGATGAAAGAAGGAAACTTATGGATGGCCTGTGTTCATCCCATGTCCCCTTGCCCGCCTGGTGTCCCCTGTCTGTTGCTCGACCAACGAGGGGCTTTTTTTATGCCCGGATTTAGATCGACTGGGGCCAGCGACTGCTGTGACTCGGCCTGACCTCTGCCCCATGGCTTTTATGGCCCAAGCTGGCCCCGAATTTGCCCCAGAAAGGAGTTGCCCACGAGGCTAGATACGATGACTCTAGATGAACAATATATGCAAGAGGCCCTGGACCTGGCCCAGACTGCCCGCCGGGCCGTCCGTCCCAACCCGATGGTTGGGGCAATCCTTGTTAAGGATGGGAATATTTTGGCCAGGGGCTACCACAAAGGCCTGGGCCTGCCCCATGCCGAAATCGATGCTCTCCGCCAGGTGACCAAGGAGGAGGCAGAGGGAAGCACCCTCTATGTGACCCTGGAACCCTGCTGTCACCAGGGACGGACCCCGCCCTGCACCAAGGCCATTCAAGCGGCCAAGATCAAAAAGGTCGTCGTCGCCATGGAAGACCCTAATCCCAAGGTGGCGGGGAAGGGCCTGGCCATCCTCCAGGAAGCTGGTGTGGAAGTCGTTTCCGGAGTCCTCGAGGCAGAGGCTCGGAAAGTCAACGAAATTTTTATCCACTATATCAGCCAAGGCCTTCCCTATGTCGTAGCCAAATACGCCATGACCGCCGATGGCAAAATCGCAACGCATACCGGCGATTCTCAGTGGATTACGGGGGAAGAGGCCCGGGCCCACGTCCACAAGATACGGGCGGATCTCGCCGGAATTATGGTGGGCATTAACACCGTTCTTCATGACGACCCCCTTTTGACCGCCCGCCTCCCCCAAGCCGTTCAGCCGGTCAGGATTATTTGTGACAGCCACCTCCGCCTGCCACTCACTTCCCAGCTGGCCCAAACAGCCCGGACCTACCGAACCATTGTGGCCTATGCTCCTGCTGCAAATACTCCCGCCTCTGTCGCAAGGCCCCAGGAGGCTCAGGCGTCGAAGGCGAGGGCCTTGGAGGCTCTAGGAGTGGAGCTCTTGCCCATTCCAGCCCGGGATAGGGAGTATTTGGATCTGAGGGCCCTCCTGAAGGCTTTGGCCGCTCGAGAGATCGATAGCCTTTTGGTGGAGGGAGGAGGTACCCTCCATGCCAGCCTTTTTGAGGAAAAGCTGGTGGACAAGGTCCTGGTTTATGTTGGCGGAAAACTCCTAGGGGGGAAAGAGGCACCTACTCCCCTGGAGGGGGTCGGTGTGGCCAAGATGAAGGATGCCATCCCCCTGACCCTCGAGGGCCTAGAATCCTGGGGATCTGATGCCCTCTTAACCTACCGGGTGGAGGAGCAAGCGAAAGGAGGAGGGCCATGTTCACAGGCATCGTCGAAGAAGTAGGGATTATCCAAGGAATTCGACCATCTGGGGCTGGTGGGGCTGCTCGCTTTACCATCCGTTGTCCAAAAATTCGCCCGGGGATTGCCCTGGGTGACAGTGTGGCGATCAATGGCCTGTGTCTGACGGCTGAGCATTTGGAACCGGAGGGCTTTTCAGCTGATGTGATGCCGGAGAGTGTCCGTCGGTCCAACCTAGGGACCCTCCAAGTGGGTTCCCGAGTCAATGCAGAGCGGGCCCTCCAGGCCGGGGGACGCTTGGGCGGCCATATTGTCACAGGGCACATTGATGGGACCGGCCAGCTCAAAAGCGTACGCCAAGAGGGCAACGCTCTCTGGGTTGAAATTACCTGTCCCTCGGCTCTGAGCCTATACCTGGCCCCCAAGGGCTCGATTGCCATTGACGGGGTGAGCCTTACCTTGGCCAAGGTCCTTCCAGACGGCTTTGCTGTATCCCTGATTCCTCATACGGTGGCTTCGACCACCTTGGCAACTCTGAATCCGGGAAGGACCTTTAACCTGGAATGCGACATCATAGGGAAATATGTCTACCGATATTTATGCCAGGGAGTATTTGCAGGAGGACCAGGAAGTCAGGAAGGGGCCTCGGCAGCAGCAAATACTCCTAGACCCTTTGATGAAGGATTTTTACGAGAAAACGGGTTTCTATAACCTTATAAATAAAGTTGACGATGATCGACACAACTCGAAATATGTCGGTTACAAAGCGACCCTAAACCGGGCGAGAAAGGATATTATGGAAGAGAACAAAGATAGCTTGCAGACAAGCGAAGGAGCCAGCATGGATAAAGAGATGATTGGTCAAGGCGCAACTGAGACCCAAGCCCAGATTCACGAGATTGAACAGGCCTTGGAAGACTTGCGTGCGGGGAAAATGATCCTCGTGACGGACGATCCCAAGCGGGAAAATGAGGGCGATCTGATTTGTGCGGCCGCATATGCGACCCCGGAAAATATCAACTTCATGGCGACGGAAGCTAAAGGACTGATTTGCTGTCCCTTGAGTCGGGAGTGGGCGGAGAAACTAGACCTCCAGCAGATGTGTGAGAATAATACAGATAACCATTCTACGGCCTTTACTGTGAGCATTGACCACCAGGATACATCGACGGGGATTTCTGCCTACGAAAGGTCTTATACCATTATGAAAATGGTTGAGCCTGGAGTAAAACCGGAAGATTTCCGCCGTCCAGGCCATGTCTTTCCCCTCCAAGCCCGAGATGGTGGGATCTTTGTCCGCAGTGGCCACACGGAGGCGACCGTAACCTTCTTGAGACTAGCCGGTCTTGATGAGGTTGGGGTTTGTTGCGAAGTTATGGCCCCATCCGGCCATATGATGCGGCGGGATGGTTTGCGCTACCTGGCTAAGACGTACAATCTCACCATGACGAGCATTGAGGCTCTCAAGACCTACTTAGAGCACCAGCCTCCGGTCTATCAGCCTCATATTATGAAGCGGGAGACGGAAGCTACTTTCCCCTGCCGCTATGGGGAAAACTTTAAGATTTACGGCTATGTCAATCAGAAGACCGGGGCCCAGCATGTGGCCCTGACCCTCGGTGAGTGGGAGCCCGATGAGCCAGTCCTTGTTCGCATTCACTCGGAGTGTCTGACTGGCGATGCCCTGGGTTCAGCTCGTTGTGACTGCGGCGACCAGTATGATCTTGCTATGAAGGCCATTGCTAGAGAGGGCAAAGGGGCCCTGATTTACCTGCGTCAGGAGGGGCGGGGAATCGGCCTGATCAATAAACTTAAGGCCTACCACCTCCAAGATGAAGGAATGGATACGGTGGAAGCTAATATGGCTTTGGGCTTTCCAGCTGACGCCCGGGATTATTCGGAGGGAGCAGAGATCCTTTTGGACCTTGGTATCCATAAACTCCGCCTTTTGACCAATAATCCTGACAAGGTTCACAAAATTCGCCATTTTGGTCTGGAAGTCGTCGAGCGGGTCTCCATTGAGCCTGACCACAAGGAGACGAATGAGTTTTATCTGGCTACCAAGCGCAGGAAGATGGGACACGACCTGGTCAAAACGACTAGCGATGTACACCCGCCGGAGATGAACACGGCTAAGGATGAGGAAAATCTATAAGGAGAGAATTTATGCATATCATTGAAGGTAAGTACCTAGCTAAGGAAGCAAAATTTGCCATTGTGGCTGCCCGTTTTAATGATTTTATAGTCAGTCGCCTCGTTGATGGGGCCTTAGATGCCCTGGATCGGCATGATGTTGCCAGCGACCATATTACCCTGGTAAAAGTTCCAGGAGCCTTTGAAATTCCGATGGTAGCGAAGAAACTGGCGGAATCGGGAAAATTTGCAGCTGTTATATGCCTAGGAGCTGTAATTCGGGGGGCAACTTCCCACTATGATCTTGTCTGCAATGAAGTGGCCAAGGGTGTGGCTCAGATCGGCCTGCAGACTGGAATCCCCGTCCTTTTTGGGGTTGTCACAAGCGATACCATTGAGCAGGCAATCGAGCGAGCTGGCACCAAGGCTGGGAATAAAGGCTATGATGCAGCTATGGCAGCTCTTGAGCTGGTGAATGTGGTAGAGGGAATCGACCAACTTAGTTAGGCCTCGGGGAAGAGGGAAAAAAGGCTTTTATTGGGGGACAATGGATCGCAGAAGGAGTTGAGATGATTAATATTACCATCCGTCAGTTGGAGGTTTTTGTGGAAGTCGTGGAGCAGATGAATTATTCTGCGGCAAGTGAGAACCTCTTTTTGAGCCAATCTACGGTTAGTAAGCACATCGAGACTCTGGAAAATGTTCTTCAGATGATTCTCATTGATCGGGATGATAAGAAAAATATTAGCATTACACCGGATGGACAACGTCTCTATCACTATGCAAAGGATATCGTTTCCCAGCTAAAGGAACTGGAGCAAAACCTCAGTAAGGATCAAAAAAAACAGATTCTCTTGGGGACTTCCAGCCTGCCTTCGCAGTTTATCTTGCCTAGCATTTTGTCGAAATTCCATGAAAAGGCCCCCGAGTATACTTTTGTCATCAAGGACAGCGATAGTGCAGGTGTCCACCAAATGCTCCTGCGCAATCTCATCGACGTTGGTTTTGTGGGCTCCAGGATTAAGCATCAGAGCCTTCGTTATCGGCCGATTGCTCAAGACCGCCTTTTCTTGGCTACCCCAACTTCTCTGAAGTTTATTGAAGCTAAGGACAAGGGCCTCCAGGGTGGGGACCTCTTGAGCAATCCCCTGATTTTGCGGGAGGAGGGCTCGGGCACGAGGAAGATGTTTGAAAAATATCTTCACCAGCATAAGATCAGCCTCACCAATCTCAAGGTCTTTGCCTATGCGGACAACATTGAGAATATTAAGGAGATGGTCCAGCTTGGTTTAGGGGTCTCCCCCATCTCCAGCCTTACCGTGCAGAAGGAGCTGGAGCAAGGGACCCTGATGGCTTTTCCCATGGGAGAACCGGGCATTCAAAGAAACATTTATGTCGCCTGGAGGGCCGACACCATGGAACGACGCAAGGCGGAGGGTACGGCAGATGATTTTGTTACTTTCATGCATTTTGTGACCGGGCAAAAATGGCAATTTTAGGCAAGTATCATACCAGGGCCAACACCTTGACGGATATAGTAACGAATATAGCAAGGTTGTTTGCCACCAATCATAATTAGGGCTATCGGAACGGGAGTACACCATGGAAGAAAAGAAAGAAAGTAAGGTCCAACATTTTATTGGCATTGATATTGGGTCTACCTCAGCCAAAGTGGTTGTGTTAGGAACCGATGGTCAGATTGAGCAAACCTTTTTACAGCCCACAGGTTGGAGCAGTGTGGACACGGCTGAGGATTTGAAACGGCAAATGGAAGAAAAAGGGGTCGATTTTACTAGCTGTAAGAGCGTGGCCACGGGCTATGGGAGGGCAGCGGTTCCCTATGTCGATAAGACTGTAACGGAGATTACCTGCCACGCCCAGGGAGCTACCCGTTTGTACGAGAAGGATACGCTCATGATCATCGATATTGGCGGTCAAGATACGAAAATCATCAAGATCAAAGATGGGATGGTCGATGATTTTATGATGAATGATAAGTGTTCGGCTGGTACAGGGCGTTTCCTGGAGGTCATGGCTAATGTCTTGGGTATGAAGCCTGGGACTATGATCGAAATGGCCCGGGAGGGTGCTGCTTCGGGAACGACTATTAGTTCCATGTGCACTGTCTTTGCAGAATCCGAGGTCATCAGCCTGATTGGCAAGGGTGAATCCAAGGAAAACATTGCTTTTGGGATCATTGATTCCATCGTGAGTAAAGTAGCATCTCAAGCCAAGCGTATGCTTAGTTCTGGGGCAGGAAGTGGAGCTTATGCCGGGCAAGTTTGTCTGACAGGGGGCCTGTGCGATGCACCCTATATCATTGAGCTTCTAGGGGAAAAACTGGGCACGGAGGTGGTTACTAATCCCCTCGGCCGCTTTGCAGGTGCTTTAGGGGCGGCTGTCCAAGCAGAAAGATTAGCTAAAAGAGAAGAAGCCTAAGGCTTGTCACTTAGTGCATGGTCTTTATGCATGGTCTTAGTGTATGGTCTTAGTGCCAAAGCCCTATAAAGGCTTTGTCGAAAAGTAGCATAGGAGCCTTAAACCTTTGCTGCTTGAGAGGCTCAAGGCCTCAAGATAGGGATCGACTTGACTTATGATCTACTTAGATAATGCTGCTACGAGCCTTGTTCGTCCTCCGGAGGTGGGAGAGGCCATTGTGGCCGCCCTTACTCAGGCTGGTAATTCAGGAAGGGGGACTGGGGACGCCAGCAATGCGACGGCTTATATGATGTATCAGCTCCGGGCCAACCTGGCATCCTTTTTCGGTCTAGGGGTTCGGCAAGCTGCCCATGTTATTTTTACTAAAAATGCGACGGAAGCCCTTAACCTTGCTATTTTGTCGCTCTTACCGACTTACTTAGCCAGCAAGGCCAGGGATCAGGGAGAAGTTCAATCGGGAAAGACAGCAGATGCCTCTTTGAGGAATGTGGCAGTGCCTCCTACGGCTTTGGATCCCCTTCCCAGATCCCTGCCTCCCCTCCCCGAATCCCTGCTTTCTAGGCCGCCCCATATCATCGTAGCCGATTGGAACCATAACTCGGTTCTCCGGCCCCTCTACCGCCTGGAAGACATGGGCCTAGTCAAGCTTGATATTTGGCGGTCGGGTGTTCAAGCAGGCCTGCCGGGCCAGGGACTTTTAGACCTAGGTGACCTGGATCGTCTATATCAGCCGGAAACCCAAGCCTTGGTGGTCTCTCATGCCTCCAATTTGACTGGGAATGCTCTCGATCTGAGAGCCCTAGGGACATGGACTAAGGACCGTAAGCTGCTCTTTTTGGTAGATGCGGCCCAATCGGCAGGTCATCTACCCATCGATATGGAAGCGATGGGAATTGACCTGTTGGCCCTAACGGGCCACAAGGCCCTCCTGGGTCCGCAGGGAACCGGAGCCCTTTTGGTCCATTTACCTCACATCTTGGAGAAAAACCCAGCTTTTGCCCTGGACAAGTGTGTCCCCCTTATGGCAGGTGGGGCAGGAATCCTCTCTTTTGACCGAGATCAGCCTCCTATGGCGCCTGAACGCTTTGAAGCAGGGACCCTCAATGGCCACTCCTTGGCGGGTTGGTTGGCAGCGATGGAGTATTTGCAAAAGGAAGGGCTAGACAAGATCCACCAAGGAGAAATGATTCTTTTACGAAAACTCTATGAAGGCCTGGTTGGGCTCCCGGACCTGCGAATTTATGGGGATTTTTGCAAGGAAGTCTGGGAAAGCGGGCAAAGAACCCCGGTGTTGAGCTTTAATCTGGGAAAGACGTCCTCCAATTTTGTAGCTGAGGCCCTAGCTGAGCGCTTTGAGATCGCCTGTCGGGCAGGGGCCCACTGTGCCCCACTCATGCATGAGGCTTTGGGAACAACGGACCAGGGAGCGGTGCGTTTTAGTTTGAATGCCTTTACGACCCTGGAGGAGGTGGAGGCAGGAGTGGGCGCTGTTAAGACCCTGGTGGAGGAAGGATTCGCCTCAAAATAGGCAAAAGCATTGCCTTATGGTATACTAGCGATGGGCTATCAGGAAAGTATTGTCTGCATGTATCGCCGATGATAGTAAGTTTATAAGACTTGCCATTTGCTGCGATATACGTTTTGAATTGTCATATTTGTGTTAAAGGAGACCAAATGCCAACGACAGATTATCAAACCATGTGGAAAGATCTCGGGATGAATCTCGAGATGCACGATAACCTCTGTGCTGCCCTACCTATGGGTATCGAAGCCACCTTCCAAAATGAGAAAAACCGTCCCGAGGCCATGGGTTATTGGGATATGATCATCGCCCAGGTTCACGGCCTGCGCCCCGCCGAGTTGGTGGAGGAAAAGAAGAAGGGCCGCAAAGTCTTTGGAACTTTCTGCGTCTATGTGCCTGACGAGCTGATTATTGCTGCAAACGGGATCGTGACCGGTCTCTGCGGCGGGTCTGAGTTCTGGGTTCCTAGTGGGGAAGAAGTCTTACCGAAGAATACCTGCCCCCTGGTGAAGGCCTCCATCGGAGCACACAGGAGCAAGACTTGCCCCTTCTTTAGCTTGTCTGACATCTACATTGGAGAGACCACCTGCGATGCCAAGAAGAAAGCCTATGAAATTTTGGCTGAAGATTCAGATGTATATGTCATGGACCTGCCTCAGATGAAGAGGGAAAAGGACCATGTCAAGTGGGCTGGTGAGATCGCTGAATTTGCCAAGGTCGTCGAGCGGGTCACTGGAAATAAGATTACCCCGGAAAAACTTAAGGAAGCGATTAAGATCATTAATAATCGCCGCAAAGCCATGGCAAGAGTCTTTGATGCCAGAAAGAATCCGGATAATGTGCCGATTTCTGGAACGGACTGCCTCTTAATGACGCAGATTGCTTTCTTTGACGATCCTGAGCGCTGCACCCAGATGTGCAACAAGCTGGCCGATGAGCTCGATGCCCGTAACAAAGAGGGCAACTCCGTTGCTCCCAATAGTTACAAGCGTCTCATGATCACCGGGACCCCCATGGCCGTGCCCAACTGGAAGGTCCACAGCATCATTGAGCACAATTTACCTGCCGTTGTGGTGTGCGAGGAGATGTGCACCGGGACCCGCTATGTGGAGAACTTGGTGGATGAGTCCGGGGAGACCCTGGAAGAGATGTATCGTCACCTGGCCGATCGCTATCTCAAGAATAATTGTGCCTGCTTCACGCCAAACAAGGCCCGGGTCGAAGATGTCATTCAAAAGGCCAAAGACTACCATGTCGACGGGGTCATTGACTGCAGCTTGAGCTTCTGCAATCTCTATGAGACTGAGCAGTACGGGATTGGCAGGGCCTTGAAAGAAGCTGGCATCCCCTGCCTGTCGATTACAACGGATTATGCAGATTCCGACAGCGAGCAGCTGAAGACCAGAATCGGCGCTTTTGTTGAAATGTTAGACAACTAGGTTAAGACCTAGGAAATTAGCGTTCACTCCCTTCCCCTATTTTGAGCAAATACTCCCGACCGCTTGTGCCGCACAGGAGTGCTGGATAGGGGGAGGGAGTATTTGTTATAGGGTGGCCCAATTTAGGGGGACGGAGCTACGAATGTAAGCTTCAACTGTGAGAGTTAGGTAGAAGGGTTTAGATTGATTTTAAAGGCTTTATTATGGACAAAGTGATGCCAGTTCGCTATTATGTAATCGTGCGTGGGCCAACGGAGGGGATGGCTCTGCACCATTATCTCAAGGAGGCCAATGTGCCCCAAAATATTGCGCCCGCCCCTCGGTTACCAAATTTTAAGATGCCTTGCGGAATGGCGTTGCGGGTGGAGGAGGCCCATTATGAGGCCCTCCTGGCGGCGCTTCAAGGACATGAAGATGAGTACGTAACGATCGTCAAAGTGGGCGACCAAAAGGGAGGATCTGTATGATTTATTTTACCAGTGACTATTGTGAGTCTTGCCACCCTAAGTTGCTGCAAGCTATAGTGGATCTGGGGGATCATCAATATCCGGGGTATGGAAAAGATGAGATTTCTGCCGAAACCCGGACTATGCTCAAGGAACAGTTGGATGCACCGGAGGCGGCCGTTCACTTTATGGTCTCGGGAACCCAAAGTAACTTTATCTTGATGGCAGCGGCCTTGCGCCCCCATGAGGGGGTTCTTTGTGTGGAGACTGGTCACCCCAATGTCCATGAAACGGGGGCCGTTGAAGCGACCGGCCACAAGCTTCTTATTCTCCCACTTAAAGAGGGACCCCAGGATGGAAAGGTCGACCCTGAGTTGGTGGACATTTTCTGTAAGGATCACTTTAACTCCGCTTCCCCAGAACACCAGGTCAAACCGAAGATGATCTATATTTCTAATACTACCGAGTTGGGGACGGTTTACCATAAGGCTGAGTTGGAAGCCCTCCGTAAGGTGGCCGATAAGTGGAATCTTTATCTTTTCATGGATGGGGCAAGATTGGGATCGGCTATGAAGGCCGAGAGTCAAGATTTAACAATGCAAGATTTACCGAAGCTTTGTGATGCCTTTACCATTGGGGGCACCAAGTGCGGTCTAGCCTTTGGGGAAGCCATGGTCATCATGAATCCGGCGATTCAGCAAGATTTTAGATATATCCAAAAACAAAAGGGAGCCATGCTGGCGAAGGGCTGGTTGATTGCTACTCAATTTAGGGCTGCCTTCCAGGATGGACTATTTTGGGAACTGGCTGACCATGAAAATAAAATGTCAATGAAGATTGCGGCTGCTTTTGCTAAAGCAGAGTCCGCAGGGGTAAGTTTTGCCTACCAACCCATTTCTAACCAGCTCTTTATCTGGATTCCTAATGACTTGGATGATTTGCTCAAGAAATCTTTTGTATACGAATATTCTGACTCGCAATTTGAACCCAATCGCAAGTTTACTCGCTGGGTCACTTCTTTCTGGACCAAGGAAGAGAATGTCCATGCCCTGGTGGAGGCCATTGATTCTTACTTAGCCGCCCGAGCCTAGTGAGCATCCTAGCTGGACCAAGCTAACTTTATTTCAGACCTGATTGATATCGCTGATTTATATTATATCGCTCATTGATATAAGTACGTCCTCTCAAAAAAACCGTCCCCCTTCTATCCTAGTAGCCTAGGTAAGGGGGACGGTTTCTATATTCTTTCCTTGCGATCGGCTTTTGATGATTGGCCCTTAGTTACCAAAGTTCATGACCAGGTAAGTTCTCCCATCTGTATCGGGGTAAAGGGCGACGCCCATTCTGGTTAAACTAGGGTTAAACATGTTCGCATAGTGGGCGGCTGAATTGTAGTAATCCATAAAGACTTCTTCAGCCGTTTGTGATCCTGTCGAAAAATATCCGGTATTTTCTGCCATAGCACAATTCCATCCGTAGCGGTCTGCAATCCATTGCAAGGCAAATACTCCTTCGTGGGTATGTCCCGTACTGTCTCCAGTTGACCGATAGCTTACACCGACTTGGGGTGCCCGGATATTAGCAATACTCTGCAAGGTAGCATCATTAGTCATAAGAGCTAGACCCAGCTGTTGCCGTACAGCATTGATGTTAGCCATGATGGTCTGAGCTGCCTGGGCATAGTCGGTGATGGCCCCAGTGCGATCAATGGCTTTTAAGAAGTCTTGGCCATTCTCAGATCCCTCTTGGGCTGTTCCTGTACCGGTGCCCTGGCCTTGACCGGCAGGAGCGGTCCCTTGGTTGTTCGCCCTGAAGACTGTGTAATGTTGCTTTTGACCATCTGCATCGATATAATCTACAACTTCCGAATGATAGCCTTGGTTTGCTGCTTCTGCAGGGGAGAGTTGGTTGCCTTCCGCATCTACAGGGGGAAGGGTCAAAATCTCGTTATTCATAGCCGGTTTTTCTAGGAAGCTCTGGTTATTGTTCGTCAACTGGCCTTGTTGGGATGTATCGATAACAGCGTTAGGTGCTGTATTGATGGGATTGGTCGTCGTAGGCGGAGCTTGGGCTTGGACTTGGCTAGGCTTTTGTGCCTCAGAGATCTGAAGATCAGCAGTTTCTGCAGTCGTTGCCTTTGTCTCAGTAGCAGGCGTTGCCTTCGTTTCTTCCTCTTCTTCGGTTTCTGTCTCGGTTGATTCGGTACTCCCACTCATCAGTTGAGCTATCAGTTCACTTTCCTTACTTTCATTGGCCTTCCGGAAGGCCTCAGCCTCTGCTTCTTTAATGTATTTGCTGCGCTCTTCTTCCATTTTATCCAGATCGTCTTGGGGTGGCTGGGTAGGTGCCGTTGTCTGAACTTCGATTTTATACTTCTTATCTGGCTTAGGGGTTAATACGGATTCTTCCTTCTTTTTACATCCGCTTAGGGTGAGAAGGGTTGTACCCGCCAACACCAGGGTCAAAGCGCTCCGCATCATGGCCTTGCCTGGATGCGCCAGCAGCTTGTCCTGGATAGAAGTATTCGCTTTATCTATATCTTGACTCATGATCCTTGGATCTCCTTTTTTCTCTCCATTGTTTGTAATAATTTGTGAAGTTCGTATCCTTCCTGGGAGAGGATGATTGTCTCATTTGTTTTCGTGGCGTGGATACGGTAGCGACGTCATCATAACCTAAAACTTGAGAAAGTGCAAAAATTCAGGCCCCATTCCCCGTTGTCTAGCAAGAAAAAAGCAAGCCATAAGATTTGCATCCTGGCTTGCTATATACTTTCAACCTGGCGTCCCAGGTGCGACTTGAACGCACGGCGTTTCGCTTAGGAGGCGAACCCTCTATCCAACTGAGGTACTGGGACAAGTGACAAGCAACAGGCTTAGTGTAGCACTTTTTCCTAATTTTGTCTAGCAAACGACATAGAATACAAACAACGGCCAGTGGAAAACAACATAGCTTATGAAGCCCGGCCGCCAAAAAACTTGCTTACAAACCCCTGCCGCCAGAAAATGACAAAGAACCAACAGCTGTGGGCAGACTAAGTTTAGCGACTCCTACAAATTCTCCTTCAGAAAAAGAAAAACAAGAGGCAAAAAAAAAGAGAATTGTATATCTTTAAAGACAGGATTCATGCGACCATGTTAAGATGCTTCAACCGCCAAATGGAAACGTTGACTGGCGATTAGACTAGAAACATGGTTAGCGAATAAGCAAAATCGTTTTCAAGCAAGTCAGGTCCAAGCCGAGAAAGGAATTCCTATGCCCCTGTTTTCTTTAGATGAATCAAATTTATCCCTTTGGGTGACAGCCAGTTCAGGCACCGAGGCCTGCATCAAACGGGAAATGTCCCATCTGGGCTATGAGGCCCCCCCTTTTGTTGAGGGGAGAGGAGAAATCATGGGGACTTGGAAGGATCTAGCTCGACTCAATCTCCACCTAGCGGTGGCTGACCGGGTCCTGGTGCGTTTGGCCGAACTCCCCAATGTAAAGGACTTTGATACCCTCTTTGAGATGGTCCGCTCCTATCCTTGGCCTATTTTATTGCCCTTCGATGCCCAGGTGACCCTGTGGGTGAAAAGCACCCAATCTCAACTGAGCTCCCTAAGGACCATCCAGTCAGTGGCGGATAAGGCCATTGTTCAAAGAATGCAGGAACATTATCATACCCGACAAAGACTACCAAAGAGTGGGGCCCGCTACCAAATTGAATTGCGTCTGTTCCAAGATACCCTTACCCTCAGCCTCAATAGTTCCGGGCCTGGCTTGAATCGTCGGTCTTATCGGGCCGCCACTGGGGACGCTCCCCTTCGTGAAACCCTAGCAGCGGCCATGTTGGACCTTAGTTTTTGGAATCCAAGCCGCCCCCTCTTAGATTGTTTTACAGGATCTGGAACGATCTTGATCGAAGCTGCTTGTCGGGCTAGAAAAATTGCTCCTGGCCTCCAAAGGGATTTTGACTTTGCCCATTGGAGCTGGCCCGGTTTACCAGAATTTCAGGGTAAGCAGCTTTTGGAGGCGGTCCGGCAAGAAGCCCAGGCAGATATCATTTCAACTCAAGAAGCTGCGCTTGACCTCACAGGTTATGAAATCGATCCACAAGTCTGTGAGCTGGCCTTACACAATGCAAAACTTGCCGGGGTGGGTGAAGATATCAACTTTGTGGCAGAGGATTTTCGGATGGCTGACTTTTCACGGCCAGGCACGGTCATTATCAGTAATCCCCCATATGGGGAGCGTTTGGGAAAAGTACCAGAAGTAATCAAAATGATGCGATTTTTAGGAGACCGCCTCCGAGAAAATCCCTATCTCAGTCTATACCTGTTGACGGATGATACTTTCTTAGAAAGAGAAATTGGGCGTAAGGCCGACAAGAGACGCAAGCTCTACTCCGGCAACAAGGAAGTGACCCTCTATTGTTTTGCCAGCGCCAAACCACCTAAAAAACCCAAATCCGAGGATCAGGCATAGGGCCTCATCCAGCCCATTCAGTAAGAGTCTCGGCCAAAATACCTTAGCCACGGGCTCAGCAGCGATTTCAGAAGCATCCAGCTCCCTTTAAAAGAGGTCCCGGCTGAAATGAAAGGCCATATCGGCAAAGCGGAGCCGACAGCGGTCAGGGAGGAGGTAGAGCTCATGGCGGTTCAGGCGCTTCCCGTCGAGCAAGGTCCCATTGACCGAGCCTAAATCCTGAATAAAATAATCCTCGCCGAATTTGCTGATTCTCGCATGTCGCCGGCCCACGGCCTTCGTGGGTAGGACAAAGTCACAGAGGGCAGCATCCCGACCAATGATAAATTCGGACGTGAGGATAAAGGCCCGCAAACCTTCCTTTTCTCGTCCGGACCCAGGTAGGCCTTCAGAGATGACGGCAAAGGAATTGCTTTCTACGTGATCTGGCAGGGGCAGGGTCTTTTCTTTGGACTGGTTCTGGAGTATTTGTCTCTGAAGCTGACGACGAGCTTGCCTTTGTCCCCAAACACCCCAGAGGCCGGATAAGCCTTTTTCATTTCCGGCATCCATGAGACCTGAGCTGTTTTCCTCTCCTTCAAAGTTATAGTCAGCAGCTGCTTCGGCAACCTTGTTGGCCAAGGCTTGGTCTATTGGTGCCTTGCCCCCGAATAAATATTTAACTTTCTGCCAAAGACTGTCCGGCTGCCTTTCGGGTTGAGCCCAAATACCTCCGGGATGGTCTTCCAGGTCAACCATGGCTTCTTGGACTTTTTGGCGCTCTAAGAGCCATTTCTTCTTTTTTTCAGGACTAGCTAAGTTCTGCACCCGGAGCTGGGCTTCCAAACGCTCTCGCCTTTCGATTTGGTCGGGGTGGGGGAGGTGGGTCTTGGCTAGTTCCACCTCTGAACGCAATTTACTAAAGTTTTTCTCTTGAAAATAGTTCTGCAAGACCATGCGAAGACGGTCACCTAAAAAGTAGCGGTCGCAGATTTCGTCGATGAGGTTTCTGTCCGTGGTGGAAGAAACGATATCGCTGGCATAATCCTTCTCATCGGGAGCCCCGTCTTCCTTCTCTTGCAGACCACTTTCCGTATCGTTAGCCATTCCGTCGTTAGCCTTTTTATCGTTATCCCTTCTATCGTTATCCTTCGTTACTTGCTTGATGGAGGTAAAGGTCTTTTCAGGAAGGGGAAGGGAGAGGATGGCCACATCGGAGAATTCGTCATAGGGGTCATAAAGATAGATCCAAGAAGCTCGCATCAAATCCAGATCGAGGTTGAGCATTTGATCTTGGTTGGCCAGGCAAGCGTCGGAAATAGCACAGAGTCGATCTAGGCCAAGGAGAGGCGAGGCTGGCAGGGGATCCTCAGAGAGGGGACAGAGGTCTTGAGGAACTTGAATTTGAAAGAAAGCTTGCGGCAGTTTTGTTTTATCTTCCTTTTCTTCCCAATAGACGAGGGGGAGAGTGTGACGAGGACGCTCTTGGAGGAGGACATGGAGTTGCCATGGGTCCACTTGGGCCGTTCCTTTAGATTGAAATACCAACATAGGATAAGGAGGAGAAAGCCTGACGCAGCCGCCTGGTTTTCTCCTCGAGCCTCCTTTCTTAGGGAGTATTTGCCAAGCCTTCGGAGAGACTGGACCTCGGATTAATTGTAGCTAATGCTGTCAATGACTTTCTTATCAAAGACCTTTTTGAAGAGGTCTGTTGAAAATTTGACGATTTGTGACTTGAATGTCAAGGCAAGGGCTAGGAGAATAGCGATAATAATGACGATTTCTAAAGTTCCCATTCCCTGCTTATCCTTGGCCTTATCCCAAGCACAATGCGCTAGGGTGTCGGCCTTGACATAGAGCTGATTGAGTCTGTCTTGCAGCCTAGCAGTCAAGGAGAGTGGGTGAGGAGAAGCACCGAGGTGCCTAGAGGGACTTGGTTCACCGAGCGTGGGCCCTCCGCTATCAGGGGCCGAGACCGGCCGAAAATGCTGGAATGTTTGTTGTATCATGGATCTATCCTTTCTTTGTTCGTGCCACAAGAAGCGCATCTGTATGTGCCATATGGGTACGTATATTTATGCCATCAAAGGTGCATTTTTTCGATCTCATCTGCTGTACAGACTACATAGGCCTCACCTCCCTTCTTGTCTTTCATCATTTTTTCTGATATTTGATCTTTTCTTCAAATATTCCCTATGTTAATTGGAAATGCTCAAAAATTATCTGTATTATTCCAGAATACTGCAGAATGCTCCCAGGCCCCCGCTTCCACCTTTTTCCTAGCCGCCAATAAAGCCTGCCAGGGCGGGCAAAACAGAACTGAGAATGACGAGGAGTAAGTCTAGACCCAGGGGAATGACGAGGAGGATATTGCGGTTTTCCAGGTCTTTGCGCATGGCATTTTTATAGACGTCCCAGCAGGCAACAGCCTCAAGTTGCAGGATATCTAGGAGTTCTTTGCCCCCGTCTCGATCGTAGCGGGCGATCAATTGCAGGGCGCTAGAAATCTCATTAGAGGGAACTTTGTGACTGAGACCTTGGAGGGCATCCGCTGCCGTAACCCCAGTTGCAATTTCCCTTTGTAAATGACGGAAGTCTTGGCGAATGAGGGATTCTTTATTGCGGCTCGGAAAGAAAGTCTTCCTTGTGGCAGTGCTCAAAGTCCTTCCATATGGAGCGTAACTTATAGATGAACCTAGAGCACCAGAGGAAGCATATCCCCCAGGCGAAGCCAAGTCAGCAGAAGCTGCAAGACCACCCATATTCGCTAAAGCCTGCTGACTACCACTCCCTAGGCTAGACATCGGGCCGCCTGTCTGCCCATGGTAAAAATCTAGGTCACCTTCCCCTAAGAAGCTTTGATAAGCCAGGTCCAGGGCCTTGTTCAGGCTAAGGCCACTGCTTAAAAGAATGTGACATAAATTAAGGAAGGAGGGGTATTCCAACCGGTATTCCTGTTGTATCTTTTTTTCTAGATGTAAGAGTTCGGCGTCTTGGAGGAGGCTCGGTGCTATAGTGAATAAAATGCCAAGACAGGGATTTAGATCCGCCAGCACCAAGAGAAAAATGGCAAAAATCGCACCTCCAGCACACAGACAAAGTTTTTGCTGGATGTAGTAAGGAAAGGGGTCAGGTGTTCCTTTACTAGCCTCCTCCAGCCAAGAGGAATCGAGGCCTCCTAGCTTTTTTTGTTTTCCTTCCTTGCCCTTGTTTCGAATTAGATTGACCCGCCAGGATCGGCGAACGGCCCCAGCTAACTTGAATCCCAAACTTGAAGGCAAAAAACTAATGATATGGTCGCTTAATTGTGCAATCCAGGGGGGGACTGGGGCTTTCACCTCCATCTCCTTGAATTTGATGGTACGTTCTTTATAGGGATCCGCCCCGGCGATAATGACAAGAGCAATGGATCCCGAGAGAATGGCCCCTAAAAAAAGCACCTGCATCATGGCTGGACCCCAGGGGGCTTCCTTTAGGGGGACTAAATAGGTCGGTGATCCTTGATTGAGGAAAAACATGATGACAAAAGGCATGAAAATTAGGATCAAGGCCTCTGTATTTTTCGCACTTTGCTCTGCCACAATCTCATCCTGCGTCGTCAACTCTTCGCTCAGAGCCCGATGGCTGTGGCGGATATAATTGTCCATCCGCCCGCCAAAACGGTGCAAAAATGGAAGAATCGAGAGAAAGGACTTAGCTTTGGGACAGCGAAAGCGCTGGTTAAAAAGGGAAAGGGCCTCCCCCAAGCCTAGTTTCGACATGAGGGCCCCTTTGAGGAGGGAGAGGGCCTTAGCTAGGCTGCTATGGTGGCCCGTTTGCTGACTCACTACCCGGTAGGCACTGGTGAGACTTGTTTCCAAACTTTGCCCTGCAGCGATCCGACTACTCAAATACTCTAGCAACACCAAAAATTGCTTGACCTTCCTATGTTTTCCTCTGCCCTGAAAAAAACTTTGGTAGGCCCAGGTAAGGGGAATCGTAGCCACGGCACCGCAAAGCCAGTCCCGAGTGGAAGTGAGAGGCCAAACACTAAGACCAACAAGAATCGTAAGGATGGCCGCAAGTAAAAAGGGAAGAAGCTCCCACATCCGCTGGCAAAAGGCCCGGATTTTTACTTTTCCTAACTTTGTTTTCATGTCACATCCCTCACATAGACTGGCTCCAGGATAAAGCGCCCATCTTCATAGTCTTTTAAGCGTTGGACTTCTTGGACGATTCTTTTCCCATTGGGGAGGCGGACGAGATGGATAATGAGATCGATAGCGGAGACGATGAGGCGGCGGATGGCCTCCCAGGGGAGGGCCGAATTCATCAAAATCATGAGACAAATTCGGTCCAGCATCTCCACGGGACTATTTCCGTGTCCTGTGGACATGGACCCAGGGTGACCCGTGCTCATGGCCTGGACCATATCAAAGGCCTCCCCGCCCCGCACCTCCCCAACAATGATCCTGTCAGGGCGGAGGCGCAAAGACGAGCGAATGAGATCGCCCAAAGTCACTTCACCCGTCCCATCAGGGCCTGGTGGCCTAGCCTCCAAGCGGAGGAGGTTGTCCACCCCCTGAAGCTCCAGCTCCAAAGAGTCCTCGATCGTGATAATCCGCTCATTTTTGGGAATACAAGCGGATAGAGCATTTAAAAAGGTCGTTTTGCCTGTACCGGTCCCTCCTGAGCAAAAAATACTCTTGCGCCCGACAACTGCTTCCTTTAAGGTTTCGGCAAGCTCATCGGGAAGGGTCCCAGCAGAAACAAGATTTTCAAGGCTCGGCTTGATCCCAGTAAAGCGTCGAATGCTTAGGGCAGGCCCATAGGGGGCAGCTGGCGGCAAAACTGCCTGGATCCGGGACCCATCCTGGAGACGCATCCCCGCTATGGGCTTTTGTTCATTGATGATTTTATTGGCCTGGCCAAAGAGCCGACTAATGAAGTCTGTCAAATCCTCCTGGTCATGAAAGGAAATATTCACTCTCCTCAAGAGCCCAGCCTGTTCCACGAAGACATCCTGGGGGCCATTGACCATGATTTCGGTAATTTCCGGTCGAGAAAAGAACTCTTGTAGGATATCCAGGCCCCGCATCTTGTTGTAGACCTGACTACAGAGATCAGCCTTTTGACTGAGGGTCAGTTGCTCCTGGCTAGGCATGGCGCTGACTATCCGTCCAATCAATCGGCGGAGTTCCTGGTCTGGCAAACTTTCGATGGCAATATTTTGGCTGACCAATAGCTCTAGAACCTGCTGACAGAGCTTCTCATTTTGCATTTTCATCGTACAAATACTCCCTCAAATCTTTTCTTCGATAGTTATCTAGAATTCTGCCCCCCAATATGCCCACCTCTTTTCCTCTAGACTTATCTAGCAAACCATCGGATTTTCCCAGCTTTTTGTCGCTTTTTCTCTTCAAAATATTCCTCCCTGGTTTTACGGTCGGCAATGTATTTCAGCTCTATAACTTTGATATTGTCTGGTAGACCAGCTAAAAGGAGTCGCAATTCCTGGCGGGCAAAAAAATCCGCTGTACCTGGCCCAGGCGGGAAGTCACAGTAAAAGCGGTCAGCGGCTCGAACGAGGGGGACCAAGTGACTGAGGGGGAGGTGGGCCTCAATAAGGCAGTGGCTGTCTTCCTCTAAGTCTGTCATCATTTTGGCATAGGCCCGAGCACATTGGACGAGGGTCTCAGGTTTGCACTGCAAAACATCTTCAGCCCGGCCGTTGAGCTTGGGGCCATAGTAGGAACCGATATCTAGGGCATAGGGCTTGATGGTATGGAGGAGGGTTTGCTGGTCGGGCTCTAGGCCATTTTC
This sequence comes from uncultured Clostridia bacterium, assembly GCA_937922005.1. Taxonomy (GTDB): domain Bacteria; phylum Bacillota; class Clostridia; order Saccharofermentanales; family DTU023; genus CAKZWV01. The sequence continues at coordinate 49,263 of CAKZWV010000060.1, forward strand.
CCAGGCTAAAAGGGCAGTTGATAGGCCCATATGGTCCGGGGCATCCGGCTCTTCATAGTCTGGTCCTACGACAGCTAGGGGCAACTGAAGCTCGAAAATTGGCATGAAAGGTAAATAGAGGCAACTTTCCCCTTTTTGCGCATATTCTCGTAGCTTCTTACGGATAAATTGTCGACGCAGCCCAGGATCAAAGGCAGATACCACCATAAATCCGTCCCCTGCTTTTTCTTCGTCAGCTGGGAGGAGGTTGGCGATCTTACGCAGGCCCGCCTCTAGGACTTGGAATATTTGGCTGACGGATGCAAAGGGATGAAAGGATTCAATAGGCCCCTCCCATTCCACAGCCATCGCTCTTAGGGTCTCAGGACTGCCTTTCCAGAGGAGTATCTTTTTCTTTGGCGGTATATCTGCTAGATTCCCTAAAATCTGCCTCCAGAGGGCCGGATCATCGTTCCAGTATTGGGCATCAAAAATAAGAACATCTAGGCGATCGCCTTCCTTTAAGAGATTCTCTTGCTCATTTTCATGTATCCTTTCTCTAACTTTTCGAACTTTTTCAGAGGACCAGTCATCAATCTCGTAGCTGCCACCAGATAGGTCCTGCAAGGCTCGACCTAGACGGTGAGCATAGGCTGGATTGGTGTCGGCAATGCCAATATGAATCTTCATGGCTACGTCCAAGCTCCTTTCCGAGGTGGTATATCTGCAACCTGGCACTAGTCTAGGACCTGGCCCATTTTTTGATTGTGAAAAAGATCGACAAATTTCGACAATTGTCGAAATAACCTTAATTACGTTCCTTTTTGTGGTTGTTTTGCAACTAGAATTGTGTTACCATATTTTCCACGCCAAATAATCCAGGCACGGACCTGGCCCGATGGGTGACAACCGGGGGCGTTCCTACCGGTGGCTAACAACCGGATTTCTAAAAAAGGAGAAAAAACAAGAAATGGGAAAAAGATGGACTTTTACGTCTGAATCTGTGACAGAGGGACACCCGGATAAAATTTGCGATCAGATTGCCGATGCGATTTTGGATGAACTCATGAGAGAAGAGTCTACCGCCCGGGTAGCTTGCGAGACTTGTGTGAGCACGGGCCAAGTTTTTGTTTTTGGGCAAATTACGGCTCGGGATGCCTATTGCGATATCCCCAAGGTGGCCCGCGATGTCATTCGTGATATTGGCTATACCCATAATCAATTGGGTTTTGATGCCGATGCCTGTTCAGTGATCACCGCTATTGGCGAGCAATCCCCCGACATTGCCTCTGGGGTAGATCGGTCCTACGAGCTTCGCACTGGGGCTGTCGTCGATGAGGGACAGGAAGATTTGGGGGCAGGGGACCAGGGTATGGTCTTTGGCTATGCCAATCGGGATACAGAAGTCTTAATGCCCATGCCCATCCAGTTGGCTCACCGCCTATCTCGCACCTTGACTCAGGTTCGCAAAGACAAATATTCTGACCTCCTTCGTCCTGACGGCAAGACTCAGGTGACGGTGGTCTACGAGGATCATACTCCGGTTCACTTAGATACTATCGTGCTTTCTACCCAACATAGTCCTGAGGTCGATATGCCGACTCTCAGGGATCTGATCGTGGAGGAGGTCCTCAAGCCTTCCCTCCCTCCTGAGCTTTTTGATGAGAAGACGAAGCTATTGATCAATCCCAGTGGCCGTTTTGTGGTTGGCGGGCCCCAAGGGGACTCCGGTCTGACGGGGCGGAAGTTGATCGTTGACACCTATGGGGGCTTTGCCCACCACGGCGGTGGGGCCCTTTCCGGTAAGGATTGCACAAAAGTTGATCGGTCCGGTGCCTATGCGGCCCGTTTTGCGGCCAAGAATATCGTGGCAGCCGGCCTTGCCGATGCCTGTGAAGTGACTCTGGCCTATGCCATTGGGGTTGCTGAGCCGGTGGATATCAATGTTAATACTTTTGGGACGGGCAAGGTCTCTGATCCAGAGATTGAGAAAGCCCTTCGCTCGGTTATGTCCTTTACCCCCAAGGCCATTATCAACCGCTTTGACCTCCGTCACTTTACCTATCGGCCCGTAGCCAACTATGGGCACTTTGGCCGGGAGGATCTCAACCTGCCTTGGGAGCATTTGGACCTCGTTCCTGACCTTCAAGAGGCCCTACCTCACGCTTAATGATCTTTTGGGAGACCCTTTTTGAGCTCTTACACACGGAAACTTGTCTCATTTGTGGATGTTCTTTACGGCGGAGCCTGCTACGGGCTTGGGCAGACTTTGCTGACCTAGCGGTAGGGGCTCAAGCTGGAGTAGCCCCTAGCCACGGGGGCTATTCTTCCGAAGAGCCCCTGTCCAATTTCATTTGCTCCCATTGTCTGGCTAGTTTTCCCTTTGAACGCCCCCTAGCTGTTAAAACCTTAGCCCAGGGTCTGCCGGTCATCTACTTGGGAGAATTTATCGACTCCTGTAGGGTCTTAGTCCACCAACTAAAATTTGCTAAAGTTCGTGAGGCAGGTTGGGTCTTAGGCTGGTTAGCAGCAAAAGTTTTGGGGCCCTATTGGGCCGCTACGGCCCCTAGTCAAAGGCCGGATGTCCTAGTTCCCATGCCTCTAGCTAAGGAAAGACGCCAAGAGAGGGGCTATAACCAATGCGCCGTCATTGGTGAGGTCTTGAGCAAAAGCCTAGCTTTCCCTATGGACGAGGAGCTTTTGCTTCGGACGAAAGAAACCCAGCCCCAATCTGGGCTGCATACCATCCAAGAACGGGCAGAAAATTTAAAAGGCGCCTTTGCTGTCTCCCCAGCCTGCCTTCAACAGGGGGCCTTAGAGGGAGTCACAATTCTCCTCTTAGATGATGTTTGCACGACGGGGGCTACTTTTCAGGCGGGGGCCCGTCCTCTGCAAGATCTAGGGGCTGAGGTAATTTGTCTTGCGATGGGAAGGGGGCATTTTGTGGATCGGGCCCGATGGACCTAGGTCCTTCTTTCTGGGGAAACGTCCAAAAGCATCTGAGAATCCTAGCGGCACATTTTTGCAAAGATTCTAAATTTGAACTATACTTAATCATGCCTGATCGCCATACTACGTTTTTGAACCTTCATCGTTTTTTTAGGTACCACGGGTCGAAGTGGAATACGGTCAAGTCTTACTTGAAAAAGGGAAGAAAGGCCTAAGACCACCGCAGGGTACCATCCTGGCTGAGTATGCTAGGTGTCAAAATCAGTAGACGGTCAGGTTTTTGTTATCAGAAATACAGAAATGGGAACGATCGGAGAAATGAGATAAATGCAGGTATATAATGATTTAACTAGAAAAATGGAAGAGCTAACGCCGCAAAAAGAAGGCGAATATCGGGTTTACGTCTGTGGGCCCACTGTGTATGATCTTTTCCATCTCGGAAATGCGAGACCTTTTGTCATCTATGACACCCTGCGCCGCTATCTGGAGTACCAGGGCAATAAGGTCCTCTATGTGCAAAATTTTACGGATGTTGATGATAAACTTATTAATCGGGCGAATCTGCTAAAAACCACGGTCCATGATCTGGCTGACAAGATGATTGTGGAGTATTTTGTGGATGCGGATGGCCTAGGCATTGAGCGGGCCAGCCATTATCCCCGGGCAAGCGAAGTCATTGACGACATTGTTGAGTTTATCAAGACCCTGGAAGACAAGGGATATGCCTATGTTTTGGAAGACGGCGTCTACTTTGATACAGCGAAATTCCCTTCTTATGGCAAATTATCCCGCCTCAACAAGGACGAGCTCGAAACCGGAGCCTCGCAACGGGGGAATCTGAACCAAGAAAAGCGCTCTCCCCTGGATTTTGTCTTATGGAAGTTTAAAAAAGAAGGGGAGCCTGCTTGGCCTTCACCTTGGGGTGAGGGACGGCCGGGTTGGCATATTGAGTGCTCGGCCATGTCTAAGAAGTACTTAGGGCCAACCTTGGATATTCACTGTGGCGGTCAAGATCTGCTCTTTCCCCACCATGAAAATGAAATCGCTCAAAGTGAAGCTGCCAACGATGCGCCTTTCGTGCGTTTTTGGCTCCACAACGGTTTTATCAACGTCGATGACAGCAAAATGGCTAAGTCGCGGGGCAACTTCTTTACTGTTCGAGAGCTTGCTAACAAATATTCCTACAAGGCTTTGCGCCTTTTCATCCTCCAGACCCAGTATCGGATGCCCATCAATTTTACGAGCGAGGCTTTAGAAGCGGCTGAGAAGGGCTATGAGCGTCTGGTCCATGGCTATAATAACTTACTCTTCCTCCTAGGGGCTGAGGCCCAGGAGGGAGCCTTGCCGACCTTGCCTGCAGATATGGTGGAAGAACTTGCCAAGGATCGGGACCAGGCCAAGAGTGATTTCCTGGCGGCCTTAGATGATGATCTGAATACAGCTGCTGCTGTGGCTGCAGTCTTCCAATTGGTTCGCACCTATAATACCCTAACTGGATCCTATAGCCTCTCAAAAGAAGACCTGACGGCGGGCAAGGACCTCATCCAAGAACTAGCCAACGTCTTAGGCTTTGCCAACTTAGAGGCAAAACCTGCCATTGACGATCAAGTCATGAATCTGGTTCACGAGAGGGTCCAAGCAAAAGAGGCTAAGGACTATGCCAAGGCCGACGCTTTGCGAGCGCAGATAGAAGAACTCGGCTATACGGTGGAAGATACGGCAGCCGGTCCGAAGGTGAGAAAGCTCTAAGGCGATGTGCTCCTCCTCGGATGAATCCCAGCAGGGAGTATTTGTTCCCCAAGAAGGCTCTTGGGGACTAACAGCCTGGCCTTTAAACGAAGAACCTTTATCGGTGCGGGAGGTCAATCAGCTACCTTTATCCTCTTTGGCCTGGGTTGGCGACGCCGTCTATGAGATTCAGGTCCGCCTCTATCTTATCCGCCACCATCAAATCCGAACGGGGAAATTACATTTTATGGCCATTCCCTATGTCTCAGCCCCAGGTCAGGCAGCCATTTTGCGCCACTTGGAGGAGACTTACCCCCTATCTCCTGAAGAGCGGGCCATTGTACACAGGGGGGTCAATTTTCATACCGTAAGCAAGGCTAAACACGCCAGCCAGGGAGAATATCGACGAGCTACGGCCTTCGAAATTTTGTTGGGCTGGCTTTACTGCGTTGGGCAGCATGATCGTCTGGAAGATATTATCAATGTGGCCATTCGTTTTATCCAAGGAAAGTTGCGGGAGGAGCAGTCATGAATCAAGATTCAAATCGTAGGTCAGGACGTCGCCAAGGCGGTGAAGATCGTAGGATAGGCTACGGAGAAGGCCGGGCGGCTAAGCGCTCGCCAGCCTACAGGAAAGGTCGCTCAGCTAGGCGCTCCCAAGACCGCCCCTACGCAAGTGGCGGTCCATCCTTCAAAGCCCGCCCTTATTCGAAGGATAGCTCGGGTTTTAAGGGCCGTCCTTATTCAAAGGATCGCTTCGATTCTAAGGCTCGTCCTTATTCGAAGGATCACTCCGATTTTAAGGATCGTCCTTATTCAAAGAATCGCTCTGATTTTAAGGCCCGTCCTTATCCTGGTGACCGCAAAAATAATCCTGCCCCCCTTGATGAAGAAAATTTTGATTTGCTAGATGATTTGGCGGATGATTTGGTAGAAAATTCGGCATCTGCCCCGGAGGAGAGGGAGAATCTACGTTTTGAAGATGAATTAGTATTTGGCCGCAATGCGGTACGCGAAGCTGTCCAGGCCGGTTTAAGCCTCAATAAGATTTATGTGGCTGAGGGGGAGGAGGGAGGCCTGGGTGGAGACCGTCGACTTAAGGATATTTATCAAGAAGCTGTAGAAAAAGGCTACTTGGTTCAATTGGTGCCCAAGGCCAAACTAGATCGGATGTGTGCGGGCCATCAAGGCAAACACCAAGGGATTGCCGCCATGGCCTCTCCGATTACCTATGCCGATCCCTACGATGTTTTGAAGACGGTCATCAGTGAAAAAAAACAAATCACCGTCATTTTATTGGATCAGATTGAAGATTCTTATAATTTGGCGTCGATGATTCGCAGTGCCGAATGCGCAGGAGCAGACCTCATTGTTATGCCGGAACGGAGGTCAGTAGCTGTCAACTACCTAGTGGCTCGGGAATCTGCCGGGGCCTTAGCTCACGTGCCTGTTGCCCGGGTCGGCAACCTTCGCCATTTCATGAAAACTTTGAAAGATCAAGGCTTTTGGATTTATGGCCTAGATATGGAAGGAACCGTCAACTATCGGCATGAAAAGTACCCGGACCGGGTGGCTATCGTGACGGGGAATGAGGGGAAAGGCCTTCGTCCCAGTACCCTACAGGACTGTGATTTTATCCTTTCCATCCCCATGCAGGGAAAAATCAATTCCCTCAATGCCGCCGTGGCCACCGCCCTCGTCCTCTTTGAGATTGCTGGATCTCGGGCCGATGCCCGTCAAGCTCAGGGGGAAGGTACTCGCCCAGCCCAGGGGGTCGGTACCAACTAAAACCTAGGAGCAGTGTCCTAACTTACCCAGGGTGGTGATGTCCGTCCTGCCCAGGGGAACGGCATCCCCTAAGTCAAGTCTGACACCTGTCCCTAGCAAGAAACAAGACCATTAGCGAACGAAAAGACAAGAAAGGAGTCCATATGCGTAACCACCACCGACACCCAAGCCATGAACCTCTAGGACATGATCGGCGCTTGCCCCGCACCTGGCTTTCCTTAATCCTTATGCTCCTGCTTGTCTTGCCACTTAGCACCCTGGGTGCCTGCAAAAGATCCCAGTTCAAGCACTATGGACAAGAAATTGGCGAGCTACTCTCCAATTCGCCCGATGCAGTGATGTTTAGTAATGACGCAGATGGCAAAATGACGGCCCTAGGGATTGTTCAGGCCATGGTCCAAGCCATTAACAATGAAGATACTTGCAAGGCCATGTATGACTCTCTGCCTAGTTCGGCTGTGAAAGATATAGATTTTTCCACCTTTCAAAAATATATCGGCAGTTTGCGACCCAGAAAACAGGAGAAAATCTATAATATTCGACGCCTAACCGAGAGTCAGAAAAAAGCTATGGTTTTTACTGTAAGTTCAGTATGGACTGGGATGAATGACCTAGCGAAAAATAGTCAGTTCTTTTACCTGGACTATGTCTACATGGATCTTCAGCCGACGAGCATTGTAGTGGCCCTACAGAGTCGGGAGGACGGGACCCCCTACTTTTCGTCAGATTGGGTCAACGCCATCAACACGATAGCCGACTTTTCTGCCCTATATTTTAATGCTATTCAGAGCAAAAACCTTCCCGCCCTCGAGTTTATCCTGGCCCAAGGCAACCAGCCGACTGCTCAACCCACTGCCTTTTCCTCCATTGCACAAGAAAAGGCCCGGATTATTTATGACTATTATTGCAATCAAGGTAACCAGGCAAATTATCTGTTAAGAACGGACCTGATTATGCCCGGTGTCATGCGGATCCAGCAGGAATACATTGAAGGAAAAGAACAAGCCATCCAGAGGCTGGTGAGTATCTACCGGATCAATGGCAAATATACCATCGCCGAACCCATCGAGAGCAACCTCAAGGAGGAGGATAGTCAACTTTATGCCTACGGCCTGCCTCTCTCAGACTTGTCTACGAATCCCCAGAACCTGACACTATCGAGTGATGATTTGCAAATGATCCTAGGCAAGGTCAAGGCCTTAACGGCGACGGACGAGGAAGGCTCATACCAGGCGGAGTATTTTGGACTCAAACTCTTATTTAAGGGGACGGCAGACCTAGCCGCTCAGACCTGGCAAGGGGAAATTCGACAAATCGAAGTGAGTAGCAGGATTTATTCTTTTGGCCCCAACCAGCACATACAGGTTGGGAGCCCCGTGGCCCAATTGTTGGCTTCCTATCCTTTTGCAGATGCCACCCAATATACCCTGGCTGGGACCTTCCAAGGACAAAAGGTCCAGCTCAGCATGATTACCAAAGACGAGAGGATCGAGCGGATGGTTTGGATCCTCCTTCACGATTAGGCAGCCCTGCACCGCCCCAGCTCGCCCCACCCTTGCCCAAGCACCGCCCCGGCCCTGTCCCAGCCTCAGCCCTGTCCTAGCCTCAGATAGATACCTTTGGAATTTTAGAAAGAACCCAGTTATATGAAGCCCATGGAACGACTTATGATATATATGCGCCGCCACCTAGGGGCCATCTTATTTTGCCTTTTTCTAGTCGTGACGGAATCGATTATTGTCACCTTGATTCCCCGTTATACGGGTCTTATCATCAATGAAGGCATCTTGAAATCGGACCTCAAGCAGGTATATGCTTACGGTTTTCGCATCCTGCTGCTCGGTTTCACGGCCTTGGCCATTGGGGCCTGGGCCCGGCCATTTGGGTCCAAAATTGCCCACCAGATTGCCGGAGAGATCCGCCAAGACTATTATGCCAAGATTCAGACTCTCTCCTTTGAAGAACTAGACCGACTTGCTGTATCCGCCATGATCAGCAAGATGACTCGAGATATTGATCGGATTACCGTGTCATTGCGCCTCTTTCTCGTGATGATTCCCCGGCTCCCGATCAGCATTTTCGTTGCCCTCTTCATCGAGTGGCAGATCAATCGGCAATTGACCCTGATTTTCCTTATTTCCTTTATCCCTCTGACCCTCTTTGGCACCTATCTCTTTATTCGAGAGATGACCAAGCGGATCCAGGCCATGCGTAAGAGCGCCGATCGCCTCGATGCTCGTGTGAAAGAAAATTTCTTGTCGGCCCAGGAAGTCAAGAACTACGTCCGGGAAGGCTTTGAAATCCAAAAATTTGAAGGAAACAACCAAGATCTCTGGGAAAAAGACTGGGATATCATGAGGCTCTTTGCCGTGATTATGCCCATGCCTAAGCTCCTCATTACCGGCGTCGTGATCCTGATCCTCTTTGTCGGAACTCGCTTCGTCCTCAATGAACAAATGCTCCTCGGCGACCTTCAAACCTTCATGACTTATACCACGCAGATTATGATGTCTGTCATGGGCTCTGCCATGATCATCCACCAGCTCTACATGGGGGTTGTGATGATGGGCAGGGTCAATGAAGTTTTTGAAGCAAAGAGTGAAGAAGATCCTGGCAAGCTAACGACCATTTCTAACTACGACCTTGAATTCTCGAATGTAAGCTTTACTTATCAGGGGCTGAAGAGTCCCGTTCTCAAGGATATTTCCTTTAAGGTTCCAGCTGGCTCCTCCCTGGCTATCATTGGGGAAACGGGCTCTGGGAAGAGCTCCCTGGTCCAACTCATTCCCCGCCTCTATGAGATCAATAGCGGGTCCATTCTCATTGGAAACACACCGATTCAGGAATATTCTCTGAAAACCCTTCGAGATCATTGCGATATCATTCTCCAACAGAATACGCTCTTCAGCGGGACCATTCGAGAAAATCTCCAATGGGGGGATGCCGATGCCAGCGACGAAGAGATAGAGGCAGCCTTAAAATTGGCAGACGCCTGGGAGTTTGTCCAAAAGAAAGAGGGTGGCCTAGAGGCTAAGGTAGAACAAGAAGGAACGAACTTCTCCGGAGGCCAGCGCCAACGTTTGTGTATCACCAGATCTCTTCTGAAAAAGCCTAATATTATGGTCTTTGATGATTGTTTTAGTGCCTTGGATATGGAAACAGGCCGAGAAATTTTACGGAATATGGCAACCATGCACAAGTCAGCTCATGGTCCGGACAAGGCCCCAGTCACCCGAATTATCATCTCACAGCGGATCGAAAACATTAAAGATGCCGACCAGATTCTAGTCCTCAACCGAGGGCAGATCTCTGGTCTGGGGACCCATCAGGAACTCTACGAGACCAACGACATCTATCGCTCCATATGTACCTCACAGCAGATGGGATTGGCGGTGTAAGTATGGCAAAGAAAAATAAAAAACAAACGAACCAAAGAGAAAATCAAAATCAGACCCTCGACAAGGCATCACCCCAGACGACGAATAGCAAAGGGCAAGCAAAGAAAAACAACCAAAGAGACGACCAAAATATAACCAGCAAATTAGTCCGTCACGGGCGTAGTGGCAAGGCCTTCACACGAGAGGCCATTGTCAGCATCTACCGAACCTACATGCGCCAAGACCTTTGGACGGTTCTGCTCGCAGTAGTTTTCATTGGCATTTCCCAATATGCTATGACTTATGGGACCTCCCTGCTCAAGCCGATCATCAATAGCACCATCGCACTCATGGGTAAGGAGGCTGGCGACCAGGCTACAGGAGAGGCCCTAGGCTTCCTTATCGGGAAGATGGCCCTCTTCATGCTGACCTCTGCTTTTCTTGACTTTTACACTGCCCGCACCATGAGCAAATTTTCCACCCGGGTTAGCTACCGGATGCGCGAGGGTCTCTTCAAACAAATCCAGCAGATGCCCTTATCTTTTTACGACGAGTATAAGCCGGGTGAAGTGATGAGCTCTTTTACCAATGATATTTTTAACATCGCCGATGCCCTCCAAGAGCCCCTGCCCAATACCATTTCATCACTATTTTTCATCATCATTACGATCATCTTTATGCTCATCTTGAGCCCGATCATGACCCTTATCATGCTTTCGATGATGGGATTATTTGTTCTATTGGTGGTGCGACTTGGGAAGGCCAGTGCTAAAAACTTCAGCGCTTCTCAGGCTGGCTTGGCCGACCTGACAGCCTATATCACGGAGTACCTCCAAGGGCAAAAGGTCATCAAAAACTTTAATCAAGAGGCTAAGATCCAGGAAGGGATGGACGGCTACATCAAACGTTATGCCAAAGAGCGCCACCAGGCTACGGCTGCCGCCACGATTATTTTCCCCATTTCCCGGATCATGACCATTCTTATCTTTGCGGCGATGGCTGTGATCGGGTCGATTTTTATCATCAAGCAGAAATTTGGCATGGATATCGGTACCCTGGTTACTACCCTCCAATACACCAACTCATTCACGGGGCCCGTCATGAACATGGCCGGCCAGATCCAGACTATCATCATGGCTCTGACCTCCATCCAACGAATTTACAACTACCTCATCCAGTCCCCTGAACAAGATTTAGGCCGTATTCTTGCCGTCCAAGCAAATACTCCCGCCCTCACCCCCGCTTCTCCTGATTTTTCTGCTTCCCCAGCATCGACCGACTTCACTGCAACCCCCTCCGCCCCCGCATCTCGCCTGAACAAGGGCCGCCGCTACTGGATGATCAAAAAGACGGATTTGGAAGCTTTGGATCGAGATCTTAAAGAAAAAGAATCCAAGTCCGGTTTTGTCGTGACTCAGTGGGAGAAGCAGCGCCAGGAGCTCAACCAGCTCCGCCAGCTCTTCAAGGAAGCCGATGATCCTGCCTATGGGGATGATTTGCTCGCCCCACCAACGATCTTTAATCATCTTAGCCTAGAGAGCAAGATTGGCAATCAGGAGACCGTTGATGATCCCCAGTCCTATCTTTTTGCCCCTCTCGAAGGCAAGGTGGAGTTTCAGAATGTCAGTTTTGCCTATCAGGATGATGACTATGTACTCCGCAATCTCAGCTTTGTTGCCGAACCTGGTCGCCGGGTTGCCTTTGTTGGCAAAACTGGGTCCGGCAAAACAACTGTCGTTAAGCTCTTAGCCCGCTACTACGAGATATCTGAGGGGGAGATTTTCCTTGATGGGATCAATACCAAGCTGATTGCCAAGCCCAGCCTTCGGGGTCAAATTGGGATGGTTAGCCAAGAGCAACATATGTTCTCGGGTACCATCGCCGACAACATCGCCTATGGCCGTCTCAACGCTTCCCAGGAAGATATCGAAGCAGCCGCCAGCCTGGTCGGAGCGGACTATTTCATTCGCCGCCTCGATGATGGCTACCAGACCCATATCAGCTCTGATGAAAGCATGGCCCTTTCCCGCGGACAAATGCAGCTCATCTCTATTGCCCGGGCCGACATTAAAAATCCCAGCATCCTCGTCCTTGACGAAGCAACCTCCTCGGTTGACACCCTCACCGAGCAAAAGATCGGCAAGGCCATGGACGAGATGATGAAGCAAAGGACCGTCATCGCCATTGCCCACCGGCTCAGTACCGTCATGGACAGCCACGAAATCATCTACCTCGACGAAGGCCAAGTCTGTGAACGGGGCAACCACGACACCCTCATGGCCCTCCAAGGCAAATACTATCTCCTCAACCGTGGTGCTGTCCTTGAGTAAGCCATATGTTTTGGCTACAGAAATGCCTCCTGTAGCCTCATTATTCCCCAATCATGTGCTGTCCTTGAGTAAACCATATGAGCTCTATGAGCTCCCCAACAGAGGTGTTACCCCTAAGGAAGCTGCGTAAACCGCCTCAATTTACCTTATATCGACCGAATGTCTTGATTCTAATATTTTTTCTTTTTTCCTTGACAAATATTCCCGCATCCGTTATAATGTCCCTTGTACTCGATTCTGAGCTTTCCCTTTGCCCCGGATCAAAGGCTGATTATGCTCGGTTGAGTGCGATAAGCGCCCATAGCCCAATTGGATAGAGCGTCTGACTACGGATCAGAAGGTTGAGGATTCGAGTTCTTCTGGGCGCGCCACATGAAAACCCCGTAAGCGAATGCTTACGGGGTTTTTCTTTTTCTTTCACAGATTTGACTGAGTGTGCCGAGGCTAGTTACCATATAGAAGCAACTACCGGGTTTTCTTTCTTTGCCACAGACCTGACTGCGAGGGGAGGAGCTGAAGCGACCAGCCTTGCAAGGCGTTTTTTCTTCCACGACCAACAGCTTAGCCATGAGTATATAAGCATCTAGAATGACGCACCTGCCAGGGGTGCGTCGAGAGTAGGACTGAGGTACGACTCAAAAAGGTCCCGCCTTACAGCGAGACCTTAAATTTTCAATCCACGCACCCGCAAGGGGTGCGAAGTATGGTTCTGAAAATCATACTATACCAATGTTAATTTCAATCCACGTATTCACCTAGAATTCGAAGGAATTTTATCCTGTTTTCCAGTCTACCACGTAACGATGTAAAAGTGCAATTGGTCAAGAAGAGATCAACGTAAGGTCAAAGGTAGATACTTTACAAGCGGTGCACGGACTAGGGATGATGTCCAATAAAGTGTGGGTGCGACTTGGGAATTGGTAAGATATAGATAAACTAGAGAGAGGATTTCAATCCACGCACCCGCAAGGGGTGCGACGACCCTAACCTCTTTAATCGATGAGCACCTCCGGATTTCAATCCACGCACCCGCAAGGGGTGCGACGCGACACCATCACGCCCAGCAAGTGCCACGGCTCATTTCAATCCACGCACCCGCAAGGGGTGCGACCTCCGATATGCTCCAGGGGATTGGGGCAACGGAGATTTCAATCCACGCACCCGCAAGGGGTGCGACAACAACTCCGGGGATGTTGGGGAGGTCGGCTGGCAATTTCAATCCACGCACCCGCAAGGGGTGCGACTTTCTCCACTGCTCCGGGCGACGATTTTTGAGAAAATTTCAATCCACGCACCCGCAAGGGGTGCGACAGAAACCCTATTCAATGCCCGTATCTCTTACAGGATTTC